>JBEDUI010000032.1:0-12567 GCA_040414495.1 Mycobacteriales bacterium | reverse complement strand
ACCGATCTCACCGAGACGATGTAGGCGGCGCCCGGACGCGGACTCGCCGCGCCGCAGATCGGCGTGGGGCTACGGGTGTTCACGTACCAGATGCCGGAGGAGGAGCCGGGGCACCTGATCAATCCGGTGCTGACCTTTCCCGACGAGGAGGACCAGTTCGGCCCGGAGGGCTGCCTGTCCATTCCGGGGCTGGCCTTCGACTGCCACCGGCGTAAGAACGTGATCGCCACCGGCTTCAATATGTACGGCGATCCGGTGACGGTCAGCGGCAGCGACCTGTTGGCGCGCGCCATTCAGCACGAGACCGACCACCTTGATGGCATCCTGTTCGTCGACCGGCTCGACCCGGAGACGCTCGCGGCCGCCGAGGAGGCGATTCGCTCGGCGGAATGGTCGGGCGGGGTTGTCCCGCAGATCAAGGTCAGTCCACATCGGATGTACGGAGAAGCACGCTGAAACTCGTCTTTGCCGGTACGCCGCAGGTCGCGATTCCGCCGCTACGCCGCCTGCTCGAGTCGCACCATGAGGTGGCCGCGGTGCTCACCCGGCCGGACGCGCCGGCCGGTCGCGGGCGCAAGCTGCGGCCCTCGCCGGTGGCTGAGTTGGCGGCCGAGCGGGGGATTCCGGTGCTGCGGCCCCGCCGGCCGTCCGAGCCCGAATTCCTGCAAACACTGCGCGAGTTGGCGCCGGATTGCTGCCCGGTGGTGGCCTACGGCGCGCTGGTTCCGCCGGCCGCGCTGGAGATTCCGCGGCACGGCTGGGTGAACCTGCACTTTTCGCTGCTGCCGGCGTGGCGCGGTGCGGCCCCGGTGCAGCGGGCGCTGATGGCCGGTGACGACGTGACCGGTGCGACGACGTTCCAGCTGGAACGCGGCATGGACACCGGCCCGGTGTACGGCGTATTGACCGAGACCGTCCGGCCCTGGGATACCGCCGGTGACTTGCTGGAGCGGCTGTCGGTGGCCGGCGCGGACCTGCTCTTGGCGAGCCTGGACGGGATCGAGTCGGGTGACCTGATCGCCCGCCCGCAGCCAGCCGACGGGGTTTCGCTGGCGCCGAAGGTCACGGTCGAGGAGGCCCGGGTGCACTGGTCGGCGCCAGCGGTGGCGGTCGACCGGTTGGTACGTGGTTGCACGCCCGACCCGGGTGCCTGGACGACCCATCGTGGCGAGCGGCTCAAGCTCGGGCCGGTCCGCGCGATGGCCGAGACCAACGGGTTGGCGCCGGGGGAGTTGCGTTCGGAAAAGGACGGTGTGCTGGTCGGCACCGCGACCGTACCGGTCCGGCTGAGCGAGGTGCAGCCGCCGGGCAAACGCATGATGCCCGCTACCGATTGGGCTCGCGGTGCCCGGCTGGAACCCGGAGAGCGCTGTGACTAGTCCGCGTCGGGTCGACGCCCCGCGCCGGGCCGCCTACGACCTGCTGCGGGCGGTACACACCCGGTCGGCATACGCCAACCTCGTGCTGCCCACGTTGCTGCGCGAGCGCGGGATCACCGGCCGCGACGCGGCGTTCGCGACCGAGCTGGGGTACGGCACCCTGCGCGCGACCGGGACGATGGACGCGATCATCGGCTCGTGCGTCGACCGCGATCTGTCCTCTGTGGACGCCGAGGTGTTGGATGTGCTGCGGCTGGGCGCGTATCAGCTTTTGCGGACCCGGGTGCCGGCGCACGCGGCGGTGAGCGAGACCGTCGATTTGGCCCCGCGACGGGCCTCGGGTTTCGTGAATGCCGTGCTACGTAAGGTTTCCCGGCGCGATTACGACGGCTGGGTCGCGGCCGTCGCACCGTCCTCTGTGGACGATCCGATCGGCGAGCTGGCGATCCGGTACGCGCATCCACAGTGGATCGTGGCGGCATTCCGGGACGCGTTGGGCGGCGACCTGGCCGAGACCGCGGCGGCGCTGGCGGCCGACGACTCGCCCAGTTCCGTACACCTGGTGGCCCGATCGGACCGGGACAAGCTGGCGGCGGAAGTCGATGGCACACCCGGCCTGTACTCGCCGCTGGCCGTACACCTCGGCGGTGGCGACCCGGCCGCGCTCGACGCGGTGGCCACCGGCCGGGCCCGGGTACAGGACGAGGGCAGCCAACTGGTCGGCCTGGCCGCGGCCAACGCGACGGTCGATGGCACCGACGAACGCTGGCTGGATCTGTGCGCCGGGCCGGGTGGCAAGGCGGCGTTGCTCGGCCAACTCGCCGAAGCACACGGGGCGCAGGTGACCGCAGTCGAGGTGCACCCGCACCGGGCCGAGCTGACCCGGCGAGCCTGCGCCGGACTGCCGGTCGAGGTGATCGAGGCCGACGGGACCAGCGGGCAGTGGACCGGCTACGACCGGGTACTCGTCGACGCGCCGTGCTCGGGCCTGGGTGCGTTGCGCCGTCGACCCGAGGCGCGCTGGCGGCGCGGCCCGGCCGACCTGCCGGAGCTGACCGCGCTGCAACGGCGACTGCTGGCCTCGGCGTTGACGGCGTGCCGGCCCGGCGGTGTGGTCACGTACGCGACCTGCTCGCCGCACCTGGCCGAGACCCGGGCGGTGGTCGCCGAGATCGCGCGCAAGACCGGAGCGACGCTGCTCGACGTACGCGAACAGCTGCCCGGCGTACCGGATCTTGGGGCCGGACCGACTGCGCAGCTGTGGCCGCATCGGCACGGGACCGACGCGATGTTCATCGCCCAGCTGAGACCTTAAGCCGGAACGGGTGTCGGAGCCGGCGGCCCGTCGTACCGGGCCGAGGGCCGGATGATCTTCGAATCGGCCGACTGCTCGAGGATGTTGGCGCTCCAGCCGATCGTGCGGGCCACCGCGAACGTCGGGGTGAACATGTCGCGCGGCAACCCGCACAGCTCCATCACGACACCGGCGTAGAACTCGACGTTGGTATGCAGCTCGCGCCCCGGCTTCAGTTCGGCCAACAGCTGCAGGACTCGCTTTTCCACCTGCACCGCGAACTCGACCCGGGCCCCGCCGAAGCTCTCGGCGACCTCGCGCAGCATGGCCGAACGCGGGTCCTCGGTCCGGTACACCGGATGCCCGAAGCCCATGATCCGGTCGCCGGCCAGCACCCGTTCGGTGATCCACGGGTCGATGTTCTCCGGCGTACCGATCGCGTCCAGCGTGTCCAACGCCCGACTCGGCGCGCCGCCGTGCAGCGGACCGGATAGAGCGCCGACCGCACCGACCAGACAAGCGGCGAGATCGGCTCCGGTCGAGGCGATGACGCGCGCGGTGAACGTCGAGGCGTTGAAGCCGTGGTCGATGGTGAGGATCAGGTACTGCTCGATCGCGCGAGCGTGCCGCGGGTCGGGCCGCTGGCCGGTCAGCATGTAGAGGTAGTTCTCGGCGTGCGACAGATCCTCGCGCGGGCCTATCGGCTCGAGCCCCTGGCGCAACCGGTGCAGCGCCGCCAGCACGGTTGGTACCGCGGCCGCCGCCGCTATCGCATCGCGCCGCTTCTGGGCCGGATCCAGATCCCATAGCGGCCGGAAGCCGCGGTTGTTGCCCAGCAGCGACAATGCGGTACGCAGCCCACCGAGCGGGCCGCCGCCCGCCTCGGCCGTGGCGAGCGCCGGCAGTACGGCCGCGACCTCGTCCGGTAGTCGCCGCAGCCGACCGATCTCGGCGACGAACGCCGCCCGCGCGGCCGGATCGGGCAGCGTTCCCTCGTACATCAGGTGCCAGACATCCTCGACGCTGCGCCGCCGGGCGAGCTCCACTCCGGAGTACTGGCGGTAGTGATAGAAGCCCTCCGTACCGCGGACATCGCCCAGTGCGGTCGTGGTGACCACGACGTCCTTGAGTCCGCGCGGTGCCTCAATGATCGCTGTCACTGGCGTCGCCCTTTCTCGCTGTGTGTGGCTTGAGCTTCGTTGACATTGACGATTAACGTCAATATTGATCGAATCAACGTATGCCACCGGGTGAACGGGGCCGGATCGACAGCGCGGAGGCCGCGCGGCGGCTCGGCGTCAAGATCGAGACGGTGTACGCGTACGCCAGCCGTGGCCTGCTGAACAGCAGGCGAGTGCCGGGCGGGCGCGGCAGTACGTTCGCGATCGCCGAAGTTGAAGCGCTGGCTGGGGCGCGGTCGCGGGCTACTGATCGGGAGCCGTTCCGTTTTCCGTCGATCGCCAGTGGTGTCGCGTTGGTGGCCGAAAACACACTGCATTTCCGCGGGATCGACGCCGTGACGCTGGCGCGCGAGCGGACGTTCGAGGAGGTCGCCAGTTGGATCTGGACCGGCGATTGGTCGGCTGAGCCGTTCGTCGCGCCGGCCGCGACCCGGGAGTTGGTCGCCCGGGCCGTGGCTGCGCTGCCGGACAGCGTCGACATCACCGCGCGGCTGCGGGTCGCGGTCGCCGTGGCCGGGGCGGTCGACCATCTGCGGTTCGACCTGAGCCCGGAATCCGTGCACCACGCAGCCCGGGTCGCGATCGCCTGCATGGTCTCCGACTCGCCGGGTGATGGCAGCGTGGCCCGGCGGCTCTGGCCGGTGCTCACGCCGGCGCCGGCCGATCCAGAGTTGGTGCGCTGTCTGCAGAGCGCATTGATCCTGCTCGCCGATCGGGGTTTGGCCGCCAGCACGGTCGCGGTTCGGGCGGCGGCATCGGCGCGGGCCAATCCGTACGCGGTCATCGGGTCCGGGCTCGGCGCGTTGGACGGTGTGCTGCACGGTGGGGTCGGCACGGCCGCCTACCGGTTGCTGGAACAGGTGATGGCCAGCGGCGACGTCGAGCGGACCTTGGCCGAGTACTTACGTCGCGAGCAGCCGGTGCCGGGGATCGGCCTGCACGGCGCCCGGAGCGACCCGCGCGCGGTGGCGTTGTTGGACCTTCTCGGCGGGGCGCCGGCAGCGGCGCCAGCGTTGGCCGCGGCCCGGTCGGTCACTGCCGCGTTGCGCCCGCACGGACGTAGCGAGCCCAACATTGACCTGGCCACCGCGGTTTTGGCGCACGCCGCCGGTATGCCGGCCAGTGCCGGTGAGGCGATCTTCGGGGTCGGCCGCAGCGTCGGGTGGATCGCGCACGCGGTGGAGGAGTACCGGGAACGGCCGCTGCGCTGGCGCGGTCGCGAGTTGTACACAGGCCCGCGACCCGAGTGACTGGAGAGGGCGGCGTGCCGTCCCAATGCCGGCCAACCTCAGCCGCACCCGCCGACCTCAGTCGCGCGCCGACCTCAGCCGTGCTCGCCGACCTCAGCCGCGCGCGCCAACTCCAACCGCATTCGCCGGCCCCAACCATGCCCGCCGACCTCAACCGTGCCCGCCGATCTCCGACGGCGCCTAGTGCAGCGGGCGTGATGTGAGGGTGGTTGGCGTGGTTGGTGGCTCGCGCTGATTGCAGCGAGCGTGATGTGAGGGTGGTTGGCGTGGTTGGTGGATCGCACTGATTGCAGCGAGGGTGGCGGCGGTGTCGGTTTCCCGCCCGTGCGGCGACCGTGGTGTCACGGTCGCTGCAGTGAAGCCGCGACGAGCGCCCGCCAGTACGCCACCGGTTGCTTCATTAGACTCAGGCGGCGTGAAGGCACTCCTCGCTCCGAGCATCCTGTCCGCCGATTTCTCCCGGTTAGCCGAGGAAGCCGCCGCGGTCAGCAACGCTGATTGGCTGCACGTCGACGTCATGGACAACCATTTCGTGCCCAACCTGACGCTGGGCCTGCCGGTCGTACAGTCGCTGCACAAGTCGACCGGCCTGCCGCTGGATTGCCACCTCATGATCGACGATCCGGACCGGTGGGCTCCGCCGTACGCCGAGCAGGCGCACAACGTGACCTTCCATGTGGAGGCGGCCGCCGATCCGGTACAGACCGCGCGGGCCATCCGCTCCGGGGGTGCCTTGGCAGGGCTGGCGATCAAGCCGGCCACCCCGCTGGAGCCGTACCTTGACGTACTGCGTGAATTCGACACCCTGCTCGTGATGACGGTGGAGCCGGGCTTCGGCGGGCAGACGTTCATGACCGAGGTGCTGCCGAAGGTGCGCGAGGCGCGGCGGCGGGTCGAGTCCGGTCACCTGCGGCTGTACATCGAGGTGGACGGCGGAATCGCCGCGGACACGATCGAACAGGCGGCGCAGGCCGGCGCGGACGTTTTCGTTGCCGGCTCGGCGGTGTACGGCGCGGACGACCCGGCCGCTGCGGTGGACCGGTTGCGACAACAGGCCGCCTCGGTCAGCTGACTGCGCCCGGTCCTGCAACCGCGTCTGTGCCTGACGTCTCTGGCCGCACCGACTCGCCCGTTGCCCCCGCCGGAGCCTGATCGTGAGTGCTTGGCTGGCGTTTCTGGCCGCGACCGATTCTCCGTACGCCCGACCATGATCGTGAGCGGATTTGGTACCGAATTCGGTACTGAATCTGCTCACGATCTTGAAATCGGCGCGTTCGAGTCGCGGTGCGTCGCGCGGCTCGGTCCGGTGTGGTCTGTGGGGTGGATGTGGCGTACGGCAGGGCCAGCGACATTGATCGTGATGGCTTTTGTCAAGGAAATGCGTACGAGCGCCATCACGATCATGGGCCTGGTATCGGCGTGGCTGGGAGCTCGCGGATTTAGCGATCGCGGCAACGCATCGCGACCTGCGATCCGCAGGCAGCAAGCTCCGCTAGTCGCGCGAGACATCCGACTGACACAGTCCATACCAACGCCGCAACGCGGAACGAACAGAACTATCGGGAATTCTCGCGGCGCCCAGTGAATTGTGAGAGGCGTCGCGTCCGCTCCCGCAACGCAGGCAGGCGTGGCAGACTTCACTACAAGACATGCAGTTCGCGCGCTCCGGGGTCGGTGTAATTCCGAACCGGCGGTTACAGTCCGCGACCCGCTGGCAGCCAGTCAGCGGTTGAGCCGGTGAAATTCCGGCACCGACGGTGAAAGTCCGGATGGGAGGTAGCGTGCGGGTGGCCCGGATTTTCCGGGTTGTCGCGACGGCTCAGCGTCGTCCTCGCCCGCGTCCCCTCTCCACGACCCCGCAGCAGCGGGGAGGAGAGAGCGGATGTTCACCGGCATCGTGGAAGAGCTGGGCGAGGCCGTCAGACTCGACAAAACGGCTGACGCCGCGGTTCTTACGATCGCAGCGCCGACCGTGGCACAAGGCGCCCGGGAGGGCGAGTCGATCGCGGTCAACGGCGTATGCCTCACCGTCATCGATGGCGACCCGACGAGTTTCCGCGCCGACGTCATGGCCGAGACGCTGCACCGCACCAGCATCGGCGCATTAAAGCCGGGGGATCCGGTAAATCTCGAACGCCCGGTCCCGGTCGATGGCCGACTAGGCGGCCACATCGTGCAGGGCCACGTCGATGGCGTCGGCCGCGTTATCGAACGCATTCCCAGCGAAGCCTGGGAGACCGTACGGTTCGCGCTTCCGCCGCAGTTGGCCCGCTATGTCGCCGAAAAGGGCTCGATTGCCGTCGACGGCGTGAGCCTGACCGTCGTTGAGGCCACCGATTCTGAATTCTCCGTAGGGCTCATCCCCACCACATTGGCCCGCACCACGCTCGGTCGCCGGCAGGTCGGTGACGCGGTCAACCTCGAGGTCGACGTCCTGGCCAAGTACGTGCAGCGCCTGCTCGCCGGGGGCGCCCGATGAGTTGGTTCGGTTGGGCGAATGCGGCCGCTTTCTCGGTCGGCGCGCAGACTGTGCGCTGGTCCGATCTGGTCGGCAACATTTGCGCGCTGCTGACCGTGGCGCTGGCGGTACGCCGGTCGCTGTTGACCTGGCCGGTGCAGATCATCTCCTGTGTGTTGCTGTTCGGCGCCAGCGTGAGCGCGCACCTGGGCGGCAACGCCGGCCGGCAGGTCGTGCTCGGGGTGATGGCTGCCTACGGCTGGTGGCGTTGGATGCGCGGTATGCGGACCAGTTCCGAGGTCACGGTGCGGTTCGCCAACAATCGTGAACGGCTGCTGTTGATCGCCGCGCTGGCGGTGGGTACGGCCGCCTTCGCGACCATTCTTGATGTCACGCATGCCTCGTGGGCGCCGATCCCCGATGCGTACATCTTCATCGGCAGCGTGGTGGCCACGCTGGCGCAGGCCCGCGGCTGGGTCGAGTTCTGGCTGGTGTGGGTGCTGGTTGATCTGGTCGGCGTGCCGCTGGCATGGACCCACGGTCTGGTCGTCAGTGGTGCGGTCTACGGCGTGTTTCTGGTTCTGTGCGCGATCGGTATTCGTGACTGGGCGCTGCGTTCGCGGCACCCGCAGGTGGAAGGAGCGACGGCATGAGTACGTCGGACGAGTTGGTCGAGAAAGCCGTCGCGGAGATCGCGGCCGGACGTCCGGTCGTCGTGGTCGACGACGCGGACCGGGAGAACGAGGGCGATCTGATCTTCGCCGCCCAGCATGCGACGCCGGAGCTGCTGGCGTTCATGATCCGGCACACCAGCGGCGTGGTCTGCGTACCGCTGACCGCCGCCGCTTGCCTGCGCCTGGACCTACCACCGATGCACCACACGAACACCGATCGCCGGCAGACCGCGTTCACCGTCTCCACCGACGCGCGGGCCGGGATCACGACCGGCATCTCGGCGGCCGAGCGGGCGCACACCATCAACACTCTGGCCGACCCGAGCACCACCGCCGCGGACCTGAGCCGGCCCGGCCACATCTTCCCGTTGCGCGCGGCCGCCGGCGGCGTGCTGTCCCGGACTGGGCATACCGAGGCCGCGGTCGATCTGGCGATGCTGGCCGGACTGCAGCCGGCCGGCGTACTGGCCGAATTGGTCAACGACGACGGCACGATGCAGCGGCTGCCGCAGCTGACCGAGTTCGCCAACGAACACGGTCTTGTCCTGTTGTCGGTCGCCGACCTGATCGCCTACCGCCGCCGGCACGACCCGCCGCGCCCGACGGTCGAGCGGGAAATCGAGACCCGGCTGCCGACCGAGCACGGCGTCTTCACAGCGATCGGGTACCGCAGCATTCCGGACGGCCGCGAGCACGTGGCGCTGGTCCTCGGCGATGTCGCCGCCAGCCCCGATCCCTTGGTACGGGTGCATTCGGAGTGCCTGACCGGTGACGTCTTCGGGTCACTGCGCTGCGACTGCGGTCCGCAGCTGCAGGCGGCGCTGGCCTCGGTCGCGGCGGCCGGACGCGGCGCGGTGCTGTACCTGCGCGGCCACGAGGGTCGGGGGATCGGCCTGCTGCACAAGCTGCGGGCGTACCGGTTGCAGGACAACGGGACGGACACGGTCGACGCGAACCTGGAACTGGGCCTGCCCGCCGACGGCCGCGACTACGGCATCGGGGCGGCGATCCTGGCCGACCTCGGCGTCAGCGGCGTAAGGCTGCTGACCAATAACCCGGCCAAGCAGACCGGACTGGAAGCGCACGGGCTGCGGGTCAGCGAACGGGTGCCGATGCCGGTGCACGCGACCGCGGAAAACCTGACGTACCTGACGACCAAACGCGACCGGATGGGTCACGTACTGCCCGACCTGCCGGAGCTGAATCCGGCCCGGGAGGCCTGAGATGAGCGGTGAGGGCCGACCGAATCTGTCCACAGTGGACGCGCACGGTTTGAGTCTGGGCATCGTGGCGACCACATGGCACGCCGACATCGTCGACGTACTGGTCGAACGGGCAGTCGCGGCGGCGGTCAAGGCCGGGATCGAGGCGCCGGAAGTGGTACGGGTTCCCGGGTCGATCGAGCTGTCGGTGGTCGCGCAGGAACTGGCCAGGCAACACGACGCGGTGGTGGCGCTCGGGGTTGTGATCCGCGGTGGTACGCCGCATTTCGAGTACGTGTGCGACGCGGTGACGGCCGGTTTGACCCGGGTCGCGTTGGATGAGTCGACCCCGGTCGGCAACGGCGTACTGACATGTGACACCGTGGAGCAGGCGTTAGACCGGAGCGGACGGCCCGGCAGCGCGGAGGATAAGGGATGGGAGGCTACCGTGGCGGCGCTCGACACGGCGGTCGTGCTGCGTCAACTGCGACATCGCAGCTGAGCTGAGCACCTACGACTCGTAGCAACTCCCAAAACCCCTTCCTTCGAGAGGATCTCTCGTCATGCTTTCGCTTGTCCTTCCCAAGGGCTCGCTGGAAAAAGCCACGCTCGAACTATTTGCCGCCGCCGACCTGTCTGTACAGCGCGGCAGTGACCGCGACTATCACGCGTCAATTGACGATTCCCGGGTTGACCGGGTGCGTTTTCTTCGCCCGCAGGAAATCCCGATTTACCTGCAGCAGGGGCTTTTCGATCTCGGTATTTGTGGCCGGGACTGGATCGCCGAAACCGGCTCGGACGTGGTGAGCCTGGGCGAATTGCAGTACAGCAAGGTCAGCGCGCGCCCGGTCCGGATCGTGCTCGCGGTCCCGCAGTCGCACCCGGCCGAGCAGGTCAGCGACCTGCCCGACGGCGTCCGCGTCTCGACCGAGGTCCCGGAGCTGACCCGGCGCTATTTCGAGGAAGCCGGCGTCAAGGCCGTCATCGTTCCCTCGGCCGGCGCGACCGAGGCCAAGGTGCCGGACATCGTCGACGCGATCGTGGATCTGACCGAGACCGGTTCCTCGCTGCGTAAGGCCGGGCTGAAGATCATCGGCACGTTGCTCACCAGCTACACCGAGTTGGTCGCGAACCGGGAGGCGTACGAGGACCCGGCCAAGCGGGCGGCGATGGAGGACATCGCGTTGCTGCTGCGCGGCGCTATCCAGGCCCGCGGCAAGGTGCTGCTCAAGCTCAACGTCGCCCAGGCCGACCTGAACAAGGTGCTGGAGATCATCCCGTCGGCCGGTTCGCCGACGTTGATGAACCTCGCCTCGGGCGAGCACTCCGCGGTCGAGGCGGTCGTGCCGAAGGCCGGGATCAACGAGCTGATTCCGGCGCTGAAGTCCGCCGGCGCGTTCGACATCCTCGAGCTACCGATCGGCAAGATCGTCGATTGAAACCCGCGGTCGCGCTGCCCGTCGTTGTCGCGGTCGGCGGTCTGCTGGCGGTCCAGTCGCGGATCAACTCGCAGCTGGGTAGCGACCTCGGCCAGCCGTGGCTGGCGAGCATTATCTCCAACGGGCTCGGCATCACGATCACCCTGAGCATCTGCCTGTCCCGGCGCAGGACCTGGCAGCGGCCGCGGCAGGTGACGTCGCTTCGACTGCCGTGGTGGCGGTACTCCGGCGGCGCGTTCGGGGCGATGTTCGTCGTCGGCGCGACGCTGGTGGTCCCGCACATCGGTGTCGCGCTCTTCACGATCGGCACGGTCGCCGGGCAGACGGCCGGCGGACTCGCGGTCGACCGGCTCGGTCTCGGGCCCGGCCACCGCCGCCAGGTCACCGCCTTACGGCTGGGCGGCGGCGCGTTGGCCATCGTCGCGGTGGTGATCGCCCAGTCCGGGGGAGCGAAGTCGGTGTCGATCCCGCTGCTCGTCGCCGCGGCCGCGATCGGGCTCGGCGGCGCGCTGCAGCAGGCGTTCAACGGCACCGTGCAGCAGGAGGTCGGCGATGCCTGGGTCGCCACGGCGGTCAACGGCATCGTCGGGACGATCGTGTTGCTCGTCGGGTACGGGCTGGTCGCGGTGTTCGGTCATCCCGGCCCGCACGAATGGCCGAGCCAGTGGTGGCTGTATCTCGGCGGCACGATCGGCGTGGTCGTCATCTTCGCGACCGTGTTGGCGGTCCGGGTACTCGGCGTGTTCCGCCTGGTCCTGGGTTTGATCGCCGGTCAGCTCGCCGCCGCGGTCGCGATCGACCTGGTGATACCGGCGCACCACGGCGTTGTGACACCCACGGTCGTGGTTGGCGTGCTGCTCACGTTCGTCGCGGTTTCGATCGCCGGTCGGATCCCGCGCGCACGGCCCGCCGAGCTGCCCGGCACACTGGAACCGTGACCGCACCATCCGTATCCGTGCCGATCACCGCCCGTCCGGAGCGGTTGCGCCGGTGGTGCCTGACCGCGGCCGGCATCGTTTTTGTTCTTTTCACCATCGCCGCGGTGCTGCTGCGCCAGGGTTCGGGTCACAGCACGTTCGGGGTCGCCGACCAGATCGCGCTGTTCATCCTCGGTGTCGCGATCGCGGCCGGGATCATGGTGCCCGCGCGGTCGCGGCTGCGGGCAGACACCGAACGGCTGTGGATCCGCAACGCGTTCGGTACGCACGACGTGCCGTGGCGGCTGGTGGCCGCGGTGCGATTCGAGGACCGCTCGCCCTGGGCGACGCTCGAATTCCCCGACGGCGACATCCTGGCCGTGATGGCGGTACGCGCTACCGACGGAACTCGGGCGGTCGAGACCGTACGCGCGCTGCGGGCGTTGCAGGAGACGTACGGTGCCCAGCCGGGGTCGCCGACCGGGGAAGCATCCGGACGCGCCGACGGTTGACCACGATGTGAGACACGGCGCTCCGGCTGCTATCCTGGCTGGCGCGACCGCCCTCGACTAGTCGGGGGAGTGCAAGTGGAGTCCCCTCCCACCCGAGCCGCCTTTGGTGACCGGGTCCGGTCCACCCCGCCGCAGCGGGGTGTTTGTCGTTCGCTTCGGCGTCGACGCAGACCGGTCGAGTCGGGCCCTGCGAGCACATAATCGCAGGGCTTTTTCGTTTCCTGACGAACAAGCCCGATGCTCGACTCAACCGTTGCCCGA
>JBEDUI010000031.1:0-23144 GCA_040414495.1 Mycobacteriales bacterium | reverse complement strand
ATTTCTGGAAATCGGCGAAATGGGTGCAGGGCCTCCAGCTGCTGTTGCAGGACGAACCGGGCTTCTGGGAAACGCTCGGCTACCACGACTACGGAGACCCATGGCGCGAACAGCGGTATCAGGGCGACTAGGGCATGTCTCATAAATCCTCGGCCTGCTGCGCGGCGCCCAAACGACTGGCACGCTCCCACCCACCACCCCGACGGCTGGCGTTGTCGTCACTGTACGAACAGCCGGTAGCTCCGCTATCGGCTCCTCTCGTGTCTTGCGGGACACCCGCACCCGGGCTGCCTTGCCGGACCGCCGCAGTACTTACAGCGATCACCGCTCGCCACGGCCAGGATTCAAGCAACACACTTGAGGTCGATCGGCCGGACCGTGTTGATGCCTTGGCACTCAGCGGGCTAGAGTGCCAATCGCAGGCTCGGACGACCTGGCTCCCGCGACGGCAGGCGCACTGGGCTCGCCTCACAACAACACAACACACCACCTGTACGAACCCCAAAGGGAGGGGGAGCCAGATCGTGACGACCGCTACCAAGGTCACCATCAAGCCCCTTGAGGACCGCATCGTCGTTCAGGCGAACGAGGCGGAGACCACGACGGCGTCGGGCATCGTTATCCCGGACACCGCCAAGGAAAAGCCCCAGGAGGGCACCGTCATCGCCGTCGGCCCCGGCCGGATCGACGACAAGGGCAACCGCGTGCCGATCGACGTCAAGACCGGCGACACGGTTCTGTACTCGAAGTACGGCGGCACCGAGGTCAAGTACGGCACGGACGAGTACCTGGTGCTCTCCGCCCGCGACGTCCTCGCGGTCATCGAGAAGTAGGCAAACTCCAGCACAATGTCGGCCGCCCCGGAGTCCCGTTCAGCACGGGCTGCCGGGGCGGACGCATGAAAGGACACTGATGGCAAAGATCTTGAGCTTTGACGAGGAGGCGAGGCGTGCGCTCGAGCGCGGCATCAACCACCTCGCCGACACCGTCAAGGTGACTCTCGGCCCCAAGGGCCGCAATGTTGTGCTGGACAAGTCGTTCGGCGCGCCGACCATCACCAATGACGGCGTGACGATCGCCCGGGAGATCGACCTGGACGACCCGTACGAGAACTTGGGCGCCCAGCTGGCCAAGAACGTCGCGACCAAGACTAACGACGTCGCCGGCGACGGTACGACCACCGCCACCGTGCTGGCCCAGTCGCTGGTCCGCCACGGTCTGCGCAACGTCGCGGCCGGGGCCAACCCGACCGCGCTCAAGCGGGGCATCGACGCGGCTGTCGAGGCCGTCGGCGAGGCGCTCGGCAAGGTCGCGACCGAGATCTCCGACAAGGCCCAGATCGCCCACGTGGCGGCCATTTCGGCTCAGGACCGTACCGTCGGCGAGCTGATCGCCGAGGCGATCGACAAGGTCGGCAAGGACGGCGTCGTCACCGTCGAGGAATCCAACACGATGGCGACCGAGCTGGAGTTCACCGAAGGCCTGCAGTTCGACAAGGGCTACATCTCGCCGTATTTCGTCACCGACAACGAGGCGATGGAAGCGGTCTACGACGACGTATCCGTACTCGTCACGACCGAGAAGATCAGCGCGCTGGCGGACCTGTTGCCGCTGCTGGAGAAGGTCATCCAGGACGGCAAGCCGCTGCTGATCATCGCCGAGGACATCGAGGGCGAGGCGCTGTCCACCCTGGTGGTCAACGCCATGCGCAAGACCGTGCGGGTCGTCGCGGTGAAGGCGCCGTTCTTCGGTGACCGCCGCAAGGCGTTCCTGGAGGACCTGGCGATCGTCACCGGCGGTCAGGTCATCACCCCGGACGTCGGCCTCAAACTGTCCGAGGCTGGCGTGGACGTGCTCGGCACTGTTCGCCGGGTCACCGTCACCAAGGACGACACCACGCTGGTCGAGGGTGCGGGCGACGCCGCCTCGATCGCCGGTCGGGTTGGCCAGATTCGGCGCGAGATCGAAGAGACCGACTCCGACTGGGACCGGGAGAAGCTGCAGGAGCGGCTGGCCAAGTTGGCTGGCGGCGTCGGCGTGATCCGGGTCGGCGCGGCCACCGAGGTCGAGCTGAAGGAGAAGAAGCACCGCATCGAGGACGCCATCTCGGCCACCAAGGCCGCGGTCGAGGAGGGCATCATCGCCGGCGGTGGCGCGGCTCTGGTGCACGCCGAGTCCGCTCTGGAGGGCGACCTCGGGCGCGAGGGTGACGAGGCGACCGGTGTGTCGATCGTCCGCCGCGCGCTGTCGGCTCCGCTCTGGCAGATCGCGCAGAACGCCGGCTACGAGGGTTCGGTCATCGTCGCGGCGGTGCGGGACAAGAAGGACGGTCAGGGCTTCAACGCCGCGACCGGCGCCTTCGAGGACCTGACCGCGGCCGGCGTCCTGGACCCGGTCAAGGTGACCCGTTCGGCGTTGGTCAACGCGGCGTCGATCGCCGGCATGGTGCTCTCCACCGAGAGCGCCGTGGTCGACAAGCCGGAGGAGTCCGCTCCGGCGGCCGCCGCTGGCGGGCACGGCCACAGCCACGGGCCGGGCGGCTTCTAGTCGTTCCCGACAACCCGGCGTACGTAAAACGGCTGGGCCCGAGATCATCTCGGGCCCAGCCGTTCGTCTTTACGCGTTCTCAGCCGGCTGGAGCCAGCTCACGCTGTCGGCCCAGGATGTCGGCCCGTTCGTCCTCGGTGGTGCCGCCCCAGACGCCATATGGCTCGTGCGCGGCGAGCGCGGCTTCGTAGCACTGCTTGATCACCGGACAGCTGGCGCAGATCGCTTTGGCCGCGGCCTCGCGGGCGGCGCGGGCTCGGCCGCGTTCGCCCTCGGGATGAAAGAACAAGCTGGAGTCACTACCCCGGCATGCGCCGACCAGTTGCCATTCCCACAGTTCGGCGGTCGGTCCGGGCAGCCGGCGGATGTCTGCCATGTGTGCACCCCTCTCATGGGCCCGGCCAGGGCCCTCGTTGCTACGGCTGTGACCGGTGCAGGGCCTCACCAGCCGTTCGTTTCCACGTGCTGTTGCGGTTTGTCCAGCCGCACGCGTATCGCGCGGTCCGGCATCCGCTACCGGTTGTGGATTACCCAGCAGGGCGTCGCGCACACTCGGAAGACACGTTCGGTTACGTGACTTGCCGCGATCTTTTGAGCCACGCTTTGGCCCGATTTGTCATTTGCCTGTCAGATAAGCCGGATACGGCGTTTACTCGCTCTCGCGAGGCTCAACTTCCGGGGAGAACCCTACGGACAGCTGCGGCCTCGAGGGGAGCCCGCGCATGAACGTACTGATCTGCGATGAGCGGCGGGATGTCCGGCGGGTATTGCTCGATACGCTCGCCGGTGTGCCTCGGGTACGGACGGCCGAAGCCGTTTGTGCCGGAGACGAGTTGTTGGCCAGGTATTCGGCCGCCCGGCCCGCTGCCGTATTCACTGGCGACGCCCCGGCAACGCTGGCGGCGGTAGAAGCCCTGCTGGCCAGGCATTCGGACGCGGCGGTACTGGTCGCGGTGACCACCATGCGCCAGCCGGCACTGCCGGTCGGGGTTCGTGGTTGTTTCGCGTTGAGCTCGGCCGGGCCGGGCTTGTGCGCCGCCCTCATCGCGCTGCTCGGGCCGGCGAGTCCGAACGCGGAGAGCTCCGACACCGAGCCGAGTGCCGGCCCCACTCACCCCGCCCACATCGGTGCCCCTCATGTTCCAGCCCGATCCGGCGCCGAGCTGAGTGTCCGGGAGCTTGAGGTGCTGTACGGAATCTGCCGCGGCCGCAGCAATCTGGAGATCGGGCGCGAACTTTTCCTGGCCGAGCAGACGGTCAAGGTCTACGTGCGGAGTCTGTTCCGTAAGCTCGGCGTCCAGCACCGGGCCCAGGCTGTGGCGCACGGATTTCGGGCTGGCCTCATCGATTGATGTGAGACGGTCCACAACACAGACCGGTGGGTGAATGTCACCCGCAGTGATAATTCGAGAGACTCCTGCGCCGTATGGAGTAGTGATCAACTCTGGACTAGACGTCAGGGGGGATCGTTCGGCTACGCTGTGCTCCAACGGGGCTCCGCAGCGTGATGGTCGCTGGAGCGGATCGCTGCTGGGTGTAACGGGGGTGTCGGCAAGTTCGATGAACCAGCCGGATAGAGAGCGCGAGCTCAGCGGTCTAGCTCAACGTGCGGTCAGTGGTGACCGAGCAGCTACCGAAGCCTTGCTCGCCCGACTTCGTCCACTGATAGTCCGTTATTGCCGAGCGCGCCTTGGTGCGCACGACGGCGGTTACGGATCCGCTGACGATGTGGCGCAGGAGGTGTGCATAGCGGTGCTGACAGCCCTGCCCAAGTATGTAGATCGCGGCAAGCCGTTCGTCGCCTTCGCCTACGGCATCGCGGCGCACAAGGTCGCCGATGCCTACCGCGCCTCCTCTCGGGTTCGCAGCGAACCGGTCGGCGAATTCCCCGATGCCGTGGATGGCCATGACGGTCCGGAACAGGTCGCGATGGCCATGGACCGGATGACGCGGATGACCGCGCTGCTGGAGGCCCTGCCCGAGGCGCAACGCGAGGTCGTGGTGTTGCGAGTCGCCGTCGGCATGTCCGCCGATGAGGTCGCCGACCTGCTCGGCATGTCGCCCGGCGCGGTCCGGGTCAGCCAGCACCGGGCGCTCAGCCGGCTCCGCCAGTTAGTGGCCCGGTCCCCGGAGGCGGTCGCATGATCGGCTTCCCACTACACTCTGCGCCCGACACGATCCGCTACGTGGAGGCCGCATGAGTTCCGAGCTCGGCAGCCTCGACGACGTCCTGTCCGATGACGAGCTGATCAGCGCGTTGGCCGATCGTCGCTTCAACGACATCGACGGTGCTGACGAGTTGGCCGCGACTCTGGCCATCTGGTGCAACGACCTGGACGCCGAACCGTCGCCAACCACGATTCCGACCGCTGACCTCGCCGAGGCAGCGGCCCGTCGTCGTTCCCTGCGTCGCACCGGCCGCTCGATCGCGGCCGCCGCCGCGGTGGCCGTCGTCTGCGTCGGCGGCCTGGCGGTCAGCAAAATCGCCATGTCCTCCCACGACCGGCCAAGCACCGTCGACACGGCGGCCAGCGCCTCGCAGCAGGCCCGCGCGCAGATCTGGCAGCAGCTGGGTGAGGCCCGTACCGCGCTGATGCAGAAGGACTGGACCGGCGCGGCGCAGCTGATCGCCGCCGCCCGCGGCGAGCTTCCCAGCGTCTCGGTGGCCGACGGCCGGGCCGCGCTGACCAGTTGGGTCAACCTGCTGGCCAAGGCGGTACAGGAGCACGCGTCGCTCTCGCCCGACTCGATTTCCGGCGACCACGAGGTCGCGCCGCAGCAGGTCTACAAGGGCGGCGTTCCGCTGCCGCCGGGCATGGCCAGCCAGACCCCGACCGCGACGGTCAGCTCCACGCTGCCGATGCTGCCCACCACGTTGCCCACGTTGCAGCCCACCCACGACGCCGGCGGGCAGCCTGGCTCCCCGGCGCCGACGTCGTCGACCACGGTCGCGCCGACCACCCGCCCCAGCCGCCCGGCGCCGACGACCGGACCGACCACGGCCCCGAGCACACATCCGAGCCGGTCGACCCCGCCGTCGAGTTCGCACGCTCCGTCTCCGACCAAGTCGCCGACGTCGACCGAGTCGAGCCCGGCCCTGCCGGTCGGCCCGAACTCGCCGTCCCCGGCGCCGCGGGTGCTGCTGCCATTGCCGAGCGAGCTGGGCAGCACCTCGACCAGTTCGAGTGCGGCGCCCACGACGTCGACGTCCACGACGACCTCGACGCCGACCAACACCTCGCCCAGCGCGAATTAACGCACGTACGAACAACCGAGTCGCGGGCGAAATCGGCGCGTAATCAATAAGCGGAATTCAGGGCGTTCCGGGAGCGTCGATCCCGTGACTTAACGACGCTAAGAAAACCCAGCCACACAAGGAAACCAGCGCAGCCGAAACCGCGGACGTCACATCCAACCGGAGCAATACCTGCACTCCGTACTCTTCAGCGTTGTCCCTCATCGACGGACGCGAGCACACCATCGGTGTAGCCGCGGGCGTACTCCCAGGAGACGTAGTGCGCGGGGTCGGGCGAGAACGCCGGCTCATGCACTCGGGTGGCGCCGGCATCAAGCAGATGGCGCAGGTTGGCGCGCATCAGGTCCCAGCTGAAGTAATGCGGCTCGCGGCAGTCCTCGCAGTCGATCACGATGCCGCGGAAACCACGCGGAGCCAGCAGCGCTTGGAAGACTTCGAGATCCTCCAGATCGGAGAGGACCTCCTCGCGTTCGGTGGGTGCGAGCGGCTCAGCGACTTCCTCGTCGCCGAGCGCTGCCGCTGGGTCCATCGGATCCCCGAAGAACGGGTCCATCGGTCCGTCGTCGGTCACGCCCTCCACCGTAACCGCATCGCCGGGCCTGCGGGCAACATCGGGCCGGTAAGATGAGGTTTCGCGGGCGTTGGGCCCCGGAGTCCCACGCAGCCCGACCGCCACAGAAAGGCGAGCCGAGTCCCATGCAGTCTCATTCCGGCGGCGTTGCCGGCCAACTACACCGGACCGAAACTTCTGATCGCCCGATTCCCCAGATCAACCAGAGTCTCAGCCCGACCGACAAGCTGGCCGGCCTGGGCCTGACGTTCGATGACGTGCTGCTATTGCCGTCCGAGTTGGACATCGACCCGGCCACGATCAGCCCGGCCACCCGGATGACCAAGGAGATCGAGCTTTCCGTTCCGCTGCTCTCCAGCGCGATGGACACGGTCACCGAGGCGCGCATGGCGATCGCGATGGCCAGGATCGGCGGCATCGGTGTGCTGCACCGCAATTTGTCGGTAGACGACCAGGCCGGTCAGGTCGACCTCGTGAAGCGGTCCGAGGCCGGCATGATCACCAACCCGGTGACCTGCTCGCCTGGCGACACCCTGCGCGACGTGGACGCGCTGTGCGCGCGGTTCCGGATCTCCGGCGTACCGGTCGTGGACGCCGAGGGCACCCTGCTGGGCATTGTGACCAACCGCGACATCCGGTTCGTGACCGACAAAACCGCGCTGGTGCGCGATGTCATGACCCCGCAGCCGTTGGTCACGGCGCCGGTCGGGGTCAGCCGGGACGAGGCGTTCGCGCTGCTGCGGGAGCACAAGGTCGAGAAGCTGCCGCTGGTCGACGAGGATGGCCGGCTGCGTGGCCTGATCACGGTCAAGGACTTCACCAAGAGCGAGCAGTACCCGAACGCGACCAAGGACCCGGCCGGGCGACTGCGGGTCGCGGCCGCGGTGGGTATCGGCGACGAGTCGTACAAACGTGCCCGGGCGCTGGTCGATGCCGGCGTGGACGTGGTCGTGGTCGACATGGCGCACGGGCACAGCCGGGCGGTGGCCGAGCTGGTGCACCGGATCAAGGTCGAGACGCAGGTGCAGGTGATCGGCGGAAACGTCGCCACGTACGAAGGGGCGAAGGCGCTGGCCGAGGCCGGCGCGGATGCGGTCAAGGTCGGCGTCGGCCCCGGTTCGATCTGTACGACCCGCGTGGTCGCCGGCGTCGGCGTACCGCAGATCACCGCGATCATGGAAGCGGCGCGGGCGTGCCAGCCGCACGGCGTCCCGGTCGTCGCGGACGGCGGCATGCAGTACTCCGGCGACATCGCCAAGGCCCTGGTGGCCGGTGCTAATTCGGTGATGCTCGGGTCGCTGCTGGCCGGTTGCGAGGAGAGCCCGGGCGAGCTGATCTTCATCAACGGCAAGCAGTACAAGTCCTATCGCGGAATGGGCTCGCTCGGCGCGATGCAGACCCGCGGCCAGGACCGTTCGTACTCCAAGGACCGGTATTTCCAGGGCGACGTCACCACCGACGAAAAGCTGGTACCGGAGGGCATCGAGGGACAGGTGCCGTACCGGGGTCCGCTCTCGGCCGTGGCGCACCAGCTTGTGGGCGGTCTACGGCAGGGCATGCTCTACGCTGGTGCCGACTCCGTGACGGCGCTGCAGGAGCGTGGGCGGTTCGTGCAGATCACCGCCGCCGGGCTCAAAGAGAGCCACCCGCACGACATCCAGATGACGGTCGAGGCCCCGAACTACCACGGGCACTGACCGCATTACGGGCCGCACCACCAGGCCGTATCCGGGCTTGCCGATAGGAGATCCGTTCATGACTACCACAGTCGACATCGGTCAGGGGAAGAGCGCGCGGCGCGGTTATCGCTTGCGCGACGTCGCGATCGTGCCGACCCGGCGTACCCGCAGCTCGGCCGATGTGTCGACGGCGTGGCAGATCGACGCGTTCGGTTTCGAGCTGCCGATGGTGGCGCACCCGTCCGATTCGACGATGAGCCCCAAGACCGTGGTCGAGGTGACCCGGCTCGGCGGCCTCGGCGTGCTGGACGGCGAAGGGCTGTGGGCCCGGTACGAGGACCCGGAGTCGCTGCTGACCAGCGTGTGGCCGGGCAGCGGTAGCGAGGACGTCGACGTCAGCGAGCTGACCCGCCGGCTGCAGGAGATGTACGCCGAGCCGGTGAAGCCGGACCTGCTGGCCGAGCGGATCCGCGAGCTGCGTACCGCCGGGGTCACCACCGCGGTCCGGCTCTCGCCGCAGCACACGGTCGAGTTGGCTCCGGTTGTGCTTGACGCCGGGGTCGACCTGCTGGTCATCCAGGGCACCATCGTCTCGGCCGAGCACGTCTCGCAGCACGGGACGGCGTTGAACCTCAAGGAGTTCATCGCCGACCTCGACGTTCCGGTGATCGTGGGTGGCGCGGTCACGTACCAGACCTCGTTGCACCTGATGCGTACCGGCGCGGCCGGCATCATCGTCGGTATGGGCGCCGATGTGTACGAGCGGTCCGACGACGTGTTGGGCATCGACGCGCCGATGGCGACCGCGATCGCCGACGCGGCGGCGGCCCGGCGGGACTACCTCGACGAGACCGGCGGCCGGTACGTACACGTCATCGCCGACGGAGAGATGTCGACCAGCGGCGACATCGCCAAGGCGATCGCGTGCGGGGCCGACGCGGTCATGCTGGGCCGGGTGCTGGCCGCGGCCGGCGAGGCGCCGGCCGCCGGTGCGTGGTGGCACACCATCGCGGCTCACCCGAAGCTGCCCCGGGGCCAGGTTTCCCGGCCGGTGAAGGGCTCGGAGACGTTGGCCACGATCCTCACCGGCCCATCGCACGACCCGACCGGGGGCGCGAACCTGTTCGGTGGGTTGCGGCGCGCCATGGCCAAGACCGGGTTCTCTGACCTGAAGGAGTTCCAGAAGGTCGGGCTCACCCTGACCACCGACTGACGCTCGGTCGTCCGCGGCGCCCCCAGTTTTCGTGGCTGGGGGCGCTTTTTGTTGTACGGCCCGGGCGTTGACTGCCCGGCTCCTTCCCGTTGTTGATCATGGCGTTAGCTGCACGACACGTCGGCGACACGCCGACTCTGTGTCGACTAACTTCATGATCAACAACGGTTTTGTGTGGCGCGGCAACGTTTTTGTGTGGCGCGGCACGTTCTGGGCGGAGCGTCAATGTTCTGGGCGGAGTGGCTGAGGCTGGGTCGCTTTTGGTGGGGACTCGGTCAGTGCGGCAGGAGGGCCAGCAGCTCGGGGTGCAGGGTCGGGCCGCTGGCGAGGATGCCGGATTTGCCGCCCGTCGGCGTGACCTCTGTGATCAGCCCACCGGCGGCCTGCACGATCAGCGCTCCGGCAGCCCAGTCCCAGTGGTTGGCGTCCTCCTCCAGGTACGCGTCCACCATCCCGGCGGCGACCAAGCACAGGTCCAGGGCGGCCGAACCGATGCGGCGTACATCGCGGACGTGACCGAGCAACTCGGTGATCAGCTCGGCCTGGGCCATCCGCCGGCTGGCGTCGTACGAAAAGCCGGTGGCCAACAGTGCGCGCTCGACCGGCACGGGGTCGTTGACCTGGATCGGCTTGCCATCCAGCCACGCGCCGACGCCGC
The DNA here is from genome assembly GCA_040414495.1 of Mycobacteriales bacterium. Lineage (GTDB taxonomy): Bacteria > Actinomycetota > Actinomycetes > Mycobacteriales > QHCD01 > DATAVB01. The sequence continues at coordinate 13,220 of JBEDUI010000031.1, read as the reverse complement.
GGATCCCGGTGAAGGCGCGTTTGGTCAACGGGTCGTGCACAACGCCGATCAGCGTCCCGTCGGCATCCTCGGCTGCCACGCTCACCGTCCAGGACCCGAGGCCGTACAGGTAGTTGACCGTCCCGTCGAGCGGATCGATGACCCAGGTGACGCCGGTGTTGCTCGGCCGGTTGGTGCCCTCCTCGCCGAGGATGCCGTCGCCGGGACGTTCGGCCAGCAGCAGCCGGACCAGCAGCGCCTCGGAGGCGCGGTCGGCGTCACTGACCGGATCGGTCTGGGACGACTTGGTCGACAGCCCCTCGATCCGGCCGTACCGGCGCAGCAACTCATTGCCGGCGGCGCGGGCGGCACTCTCGGCCAACTCCAGCAATTCGCGTACGTCCTCGGTGTCAGCAGTGTCGATCGACGCCATTCGCTGGTGCTCCTTCGTCGTGTGATGTCAGCATCGTGACACCATGCCGTCCTCGGGTACGCCGCCAGCGATCGGAGTCACACGATGCCGCCGGAGCACGATGGTCCTCGCATCATTGGACACCGCGGAGCCCGGGCCCTCGAGCCGGAGAACACACTGCGTTCGTTCGTACGGGCGCAGCTCGTCGGCGCGGACGAGGTGGAGCTGGACCTGCGGGTCACCGCCGACCAGCAGTTGGTCGTCCTGCACGATGCCACGCTCGAGCGCACGACCAATGGTCACGGCCCGCTGGCGTCGTTCAGCCTGCAGGAGGTCCGCGAACTCGATGCCGGCGACGGCGAACGGATTCCGACATTCGCCGAGGTGCTGGATGCGGTCATGTTGCCGGTGCAGGCCGAGGTGAAGGAATTGGCGGCGATCGAGCCGTTGGTCGAGCTGGCCGGGAAGCGGCCGCTGGCCGGCCGGGTGACGGTGGCCTCGTTCGACCCGGTGATCGTGACGGCGTTGGCCAGCGAACTGCCGCAGCTGCGGCGGGGGCTCATCATGCCGGATGCGCCGGCCGACGCCGTGTCTCGGGCGCAGGCGGTTGGGGCCAGCCTGCTGTGTCTGGGCATCGCGGAATTGGGCCCGGAGCTGATGGCGGCTTGCCACGCGGCCAGTATCGCGGTCGACGCCTGGCCGGTGAACGACCCGCAGGCCCTGCACCGGGCCGCCCAGCTGGAGGTCGAGGCGGTCACCACCGACCACCCGAACCGAATTGCGAGCTGGTAGCCGATTGGTGATGTCACGATGGGCGCCATGACTGACGAGACATTGCTGTCGGCGGCCCGGCCGTTGCCCGATGCGATCACCGGGCGGCTGCGCGAACAGTTGGATTTCATCATCGAATGCGACCGGATGAAGGCGATTATCCGGCGCTCTCCGCTGGTGGCGGCCAACCGGCGGGAGAATGACGCCGAGCATTCCTGGCATCTGGCGCTGATGGTCATCCTGCTGGCCGAATACGCCGACACCCCGATCGATGTCGGTCACACCATCGAGCTCGTCGTCGTACACGACCTGATCGAAATCTATGCCGGTGATACGCCGCTGTACGACCTGGCTGGAGCAGCCGGTCAGGCCGACCGGGAAGAATCCGCCGCCGATCGGCTGTTCGCGTTGCTGCCGGCCGACCAGGCGGTGCACCTGCGCGCGTTGTGGGACGAATTCGAGGAACGGAAAACGCCGGAGGCCAAATTCGCCAAGGCGATGGACCGATTCCAGCCGGACCTGCTGAACTGGATGGCCGGCGGCGGTACCTGGCAGACACCTGGAATTACCGCGTCGATGATCCGGGAACGCAAATACGCCATTCCTGAAGCCTCAAGCGTTATTGGTAAAGCCAGCGCTGAGATTATCGACGCGGCGGAAGAACGCCGCTGGATTCGACCTGACGCTTAAATCGGCCCCGCTCGTACAGTCAATGCGCTTCCCGGGATGCTTCGGCGACCAGAGTGTCCAAATCCTCATACTGGCCGTCCTTTCGGAATGCGATGCCGCAGGAGAGTCGGGCTTGGTAATCGATGTCATCGAACGTAACGAGCGCGGTGAAAGCCTTGCGTAGCCGCTGGGCTACGTCCCGGGCAATGTCCACAGAGGGCAGTCGGGGACAGGTGACGACGAATTCGTCCTTGTTCAACCGGGCCAGGAAATGCGGCGGCGGAATGAGCAGACGCAGCCGGTCCGCGACCGCGCCGAGCAATTGATCGCCGCGGGCCTCGCCGTACTGCTTGTTGAACATGGCAAATCCGCGCAGGTTACACAGCACGATCGCGTAACCGCGGCCGTTGCCGGAGGGATTCTGCTGCTGCTCCTGGGAAAGACGATGCGCCAGATAGGTTCGATTCGGCAACCCGGTCAACGGATCGTGCAATCGGGTCCGGGCCAGGCGCAGGGCTGTGGCCGGAGGTTCGGCGTCATCTACGAGCAGGAGTGTCGCAAGTGGATCGTTGTCGGCAGTCGCAATGGGAACGGTCGAGGTCTTGCCCGGTATTGAGCCGCCGTCGGCGCGTCGCAGCGTCACGCCGTCGGCAAAGCCTTCTGGGGGAAGGAAATCGGCCGGCTTTAACAAAAGATCCTGCGGTCCACAATGCGCCATCCGGGCCATTCGTGAGTTGGTGAAAAGCGGCGTACGGTCGCGGGCAAATGCCCATACGCCTTGATCGGCGGCCTCGAACAACTGCTGGAAATCCCGCGACAGCAGCAGATCTTCCTTGGGATAAAGCATCAGCATTGCCACATCGACCACGCGTTGCGCGGCGGCGGCTATCAATACGGTCGGGCCGGCAAAGCCGGGAACAGTGATTCGTAACACCCGTACACCTCGCCAGGACCGGTCGGCCAGCAAACCAGCGACGGCTGGATGCTCGGTGGGAATGACGAGATTAAGAACGCTCTGTCCCGCCCGCCCGGAGGCGGTTGCTGTTTCGTCGACCGAAAGGATCTGTCCCGAACGGTCGACACAGCCCAGGAAGAAGGCTCCGGCGGTGAGTCCGCGTGCCACGGCTTACCACTCCTGTCTCGCCCGGACGAATGGGCGCTGCGATTACGTCGGCCGATGATGAGACCGACGCTCGTCGCGGGCATGACGCGCAAACCGAAGATTTCTCAGCAATATTTTTTCGACGTCCCACGAGTCACAAATCGGGCAGTGCCCGAATGGGCAATAGAGCGCGTGACCACAGAGGACGGTGACAGTGGACAGTGCTCATGCGACAGCCGGGAAATGACCGGTGTCGGCCAGCGAATGACGCGGAGAAACCCGACCGGTGCGGCCGGTGTTCGCTGGTGCGGACTGCGGACTGCGGACTGCGGACTGCGGACTGCGGACTGCGGACTGCGGACTGCGGACTGCGGATCGCGGACTGCGGACGAGAGTGGGCTAGAGCCAGCCGCGTTTGCGGAAGCCGGCGTACAACGCGACCGCGACCGCGACGATGATGACCGAGCTGATCCAGAAACCCCATTCGCGGCCGACGCCGGGGTAGGGCACGTTCTGCCCGTAGAAGCCGGTGACCGCGGTCGGCACCGCGATGATGGCGGCCCAACTGGTCAGCTTCTTCATCACGTTGTTGAGCCGGGCGTCCTGCAGCGACAGGTTGGTCTCGAAGACGGTCGCGACCATGTCGCGCAGGCTCTCGGTCCACTCCGAGGCGCGCAGCACGTGGTCGTAGACGTCCTGGTAATACGGCATCAGCGCCGGGTTCAGCACGTGGTAGTCGCGGCGCATCATCGTGTTGATCACTTCGCGCATCGGCAGTACGACCCGGCGCAGCCGGACCAGGCTTTTGCGCAGGGCGAAGGTACGCATCTGAATTTGCTTGCCGTGCATCCGGTCGTCGAAGAGCAGGTCCTCCAGCCCCTCGATCTCGTCGTCCAACGCCTGTACCGCGTCGAAGTGGCTGTCCACCACGGCGTCCAGCAGACCGTGCAGCAGGCCCGGGACGCCGTACTGCAGGATCTCCGGCGCCGAGTCCCACTGGTCGATCAGCCCCAGCATGTCGAGCACGGGCCGCCGGTGCACGGTGATCAGCGCTGTTTCGGTGATGAACGCGGAGATCTTGATCGTGTCCAGCGCGCCGGTCAGCCGGTCGAAGGAGACCGCATGCGTATTGAGGAAGAGGTAGCCGTCGTACCGGTCGAGCTTGGGCCGCTCGTGCGCGCTGACCGCGTCCTCGACGGCGTGCGGGTCCAGGCCCAACTCGTTGGCGATCCGGTCCAGCGTGCCGTTGTCGTCGCCAACCACGTCGGCCCACACCAGGCAGCCCGGGTGTTGCAGCTGATCGGAAACCCGGTCCAGTGGGAAGTCCTGCGCATGCAGCTTGCCATCGCGCCACATCCGGGTGCGGACAGTCGGCGTCGCGGGCTGCTTGGTCATCCATTCCTCCTCGCACGCGGCACCCGGCCGGCCGTCGGTAGGCTCCACGGTATGCAAGCGTGCTGGTGGGTTGAACGATGAGCGGTGTCGTGGACGATGCGGCGGAGCGCCAGGTGGTGCTGGTGGTCGACTACGGCGCCCAGTATGCGCAGTTGATCGCGCGTCGGGTCCGTGAGGCCCACGTGTACTCCGAGATCGTGCCGCATACGGCCGACGTGAAGGAGCTGCTGGACCGCAATCCGGCCGCCGTGATCCTCTCCGGTGGACCGGCCAGCGTCTACACCGAGGGCGCGCCGAGCATCGCCGCCGAGATGTTCACCGCCGGGGTTCCGGTTTTCGGAATCTGTTACGGCTTCCAGCTGATGGCCCAGGCGCTCGGCGGCACGGTCAGCCGCACCGGCCGTTCCGAGTACGGGCCGACCACACTGCAGTTGTCCACTATGGATAGTCGGCTGTTCGGCGGCGCGCCGGAATCGCATCAGGTCTGGATGTCGCACGGCGACGCGGTGACCGCGGCGCCGGAGGGATTCACTGTCACCGCGAGCAGCGCGGACGCGCCGGTGGCGGCCTTCGAGTGTGTCGGTGAGCGACTGGCCGGGGTGCAGTTCCACCCCGAGGTCGTGCATTCCCCGTACGGGCAGCGGGTGCTGGAGCATTTCCTGTACGACATTGCCGGCATCAGTCCACTGTGGACGACCGAGAACGTGGTCGATGAACAGGTCGAACGGATCCGGGCCCAAATCGGCGCTGGCCGGGCGATCTGCGCGTTGTCCGGGGGTGTCGATTCCGCCGTGGCCGCCGCGCTCGTGCAGCGCGCCATCGGCGACCGGCTGACCTGTGTCTATGTCGACCACGGGATGATGCGTCTGGGCGAGACCGAGCAGGTCCGGCGCGATTTCGAGGCCGTGTTCGACGTCCTGGACGTAGTCGACGCCTCCGATCAGTTCCTCGGCGCTCTGGAAGGGGTCCGCGACCCCGAGGAAAAGCGCAAGATCGTCGGACGCGAGTTCATCCGTACCTTCGAGGCGGCCGAGGCTCGGGTCTTCGGCGACGCCAAAGCGGGGGAGACGGCGTACCTGGTGCAAGGCACGCTCTACCCCGACGTGGTCGAGTCCGGCGGCGGTACCGGCACCGCGAACATCAAGTCGCATCACAATGTCGGCGGTCTGCCGGACGACCTGAACTTCGAGTTGGTCGAGCCGCTGCGCACACTGTTCAAGGACGAGGTACGGCAGGTCGGCCGGCAACTCGGCCTGCCCGAGGCGATGGTCGCGCGGCAGCCGTTCCCCGGACCGGGTCTGGGCATCCGGATCGTCGGTGAGGTGACGCGGGGGCGGCTCGATACCCTGCGCGCCGCCGACGCGATCGCCCGGGCCGAGCTCACCGCCGCCGGTCTGGATGGCGAGATCTGGCAGTGTCCGGTCGTGCTGCTGGCCGACGTACGGTCGGTCGGCGTGCAGGGCGACGGGCGGACCTACGGCCACCCGATCGTGCTGCGACCGGTCTCCAGCGAAGACGCCATGACGGCCGACTGGTCCCGGCTGCCGTACGACGTGCTGGCCCGGATCTCGGCCCGGATCACCAACGAGGTGCCCGAGATCAACCGGGTCGCCCTCGACATCACGAGCAAGCCGCCGGGCACCATCGAGTGGGAGTAGCCGGCCCGAGTGTGGCTCTCCCGGCCTGTCCGTTGTTGGTGTCTTTGCCCGCTTTCCGTTGTTGGTCTTGCTGCCTTTCCCCGCTTTTTCGTTGTTGATCATGAAGTTAGCTGCGCGACACGCCGGCGACACGCCGAGCCTCGCGTCGGGAACTCCATGATCAACACCGAGGGGGGTGCCGGACCCCGGCCAACACCGAGGGGGTGCCGGACCGGCCAGCTCCGAGGGGGTGCCGGTGCCGGACCCTGGCCAGCTCCGAGGGGGCGCCGGACCGGCCGTGTAGGTGTGCCGCCCCGGAAGGGAACAATGCCTGCCGGGTTACGGGCTCGGCAGGCGTAGGCCCGAGCAGCTGGACTCGCTCCGGTACGCCTGGCCGAGGTCGCTTGGCGTCTTGGCCATAATCTGGCGAACCGCGTCGACCGGCTGCTGCGGGTCGCGGATGATCACCTGCAGACCGGACAGGAAGCTGCTGGCCGAGGTCTCCAGTTCACCGGTCTGCTGGGCCGAGCTTTTGAACGATGAACTGGCCGACTTCGCCGCCTCGACCAACCGGTCGGCGTCGGACTTGGCCGAACGCGGCGTGCCGTCGCCCTGCAGCGCGGTGACCAGCTGATCGGTCCGGGTGCCGGCGTTGGTGAAGAACGACTCGGCCGCCTTTTGCTTGGCCGACGGGTCGTTCGCGTTGTTCACTGCCGTGGTCATCGAGCTGGCTGCCTTGGCGATGTCGCTCTGCCATGAGGTCAGGTCCGGGCAGACCGTCCCGGCGTATTTGGTCGGGCTTACGTCGTCACTGCCGCGCAGCGCGAACCACCATGTCCCGAGCGCGGCGAGCGCTACGACGAGGACGGCGCCACCCGCGATGAACGGCAGCCGGTTCCGGCCATCCGTTGGAGGTGCGGACTGCGGAGGTTGCTGGACCGGCGGTTGAGCCGGTGGTCACTGAATCGGCTGTTGGGCCGGCGGTTGCTGGATCGGCCGTTGGGCCGCCGGCGGCGCCGGTCGCTGGGCCGATGGTGGCGCCGGTCGCTGGGCCGGAGGCTGCGGCGGACCGGAGTATGGCGGCCGGACGGGTCGCTGCGCCGGTGGTGGAACGGATCCGGTACGGGGCCGGAATGTCGGCGGTTGGTTGCCGGCCGGCGGCTGGTTGGTCGGTGGCGGATTGACGCGGGGCTGGTTACCCGCGGGTGGCGTCGGAGAGCTCGGCAGGGTCGGGGTGAACCGCCGGGGTTGCTGCGGGTCGGTGGGCCGCCGGGTCGGGACGTTCGCCGGTGGCTTGGACAGGATGACGGTGCGCCCGTCGTCCGGCGGTACGGCCGTGTGCCCCGGATCAGGCATCTGCACCGTCACCTCGTCCGGAGCTCCCGGTTCGGAGTCCTCCCCGCCGAGCGTCTCTTCCAGCAACTCCGGGAGCGGTGCACCCCACAGGACGTGCCGGCGCAGCGTCTCGTACTGCTCCTCGGTGATCTCACCGTCCCGGCGAAGCTGGTTGAGCAGCGCGATGTCGTCGTCCGGCATCGACACCCTCCCTCACACCCGGCGATCAGTGACGCTGGGCGTAAGTATGGACGAATCGTCAGGTGTCCTCGCGTCGACGTACGGCGGTGAGTACCAAAGAACACACCAGACCGATCACGCCGACTGCGATCAGCAGCGCCGGCAGGGCCCAACCGCGGTGCGCCGACAGCGTCAGTCCGCCGAAGCCCCAGATCGCCGCGACGCCGAGGAAGAACAGACCGGCGACAAATGACATGACGTCGAAGTTCTTACTTAACACGGAAGACCTCCACATCGCCGACACCGGCGTTCAGGTTCAGGGTGAGCTTGCCGCCGCCACGACCGTCAGCGCCGAGGTCGACGTAGGTGTCGGTGGCGTTGGTGCCGCTGCTGTTCTGGGTGAACAGGGACAGGTCGCCGGCGCGGACGTGCCCATGCACGGTGACATCGACGTTGCGGGGGAGTAGCACCTCGATCTTGCCCGCGCCGACCTGGATATTGGTGTGTACGTCGTGGCCGGCGAAGTTGACCTGGCTCAGGTCCAGGTGCTCGATCCCCACGTTGAGGCCGTAGTGCCGGTTGATGTCGCTGACCGTGAGTGGCGTGTGCTCGATGTTGCCGTAGCCGGCGCTCCGCTGCCAGGGCACCAGGCTCGCCGCCAGCACCGCGACCGTCAGCGGAATCCCGAGCAGGATCAGCCACCGCGCCCGGCCGAAGAACGAGCCGAGTACGAGCCCACCCCCGACGGCCGCCAACGCGGTGGCCAGGTACGTCATCGGCGCGAGATGGAACGCCCCGATCTGGTCAACGCCGGCCAGCACACCGATCGCGATGGCCAGCCCGCTGAGCGCCACCACTCCCACCAGCGGCCGGCGGCGGGCCGGCGGCTCGGGCCCCGGTTCCTCGACCGGAGCGGGCCATGGACCGTGCATTGCCCGGTCATCAGCCGCGAGCTGCTCAGCGGCGAGTCGGTCAGCGGCGCGGTTGACCGCATCCATCGACTGGGTGGCGATGTTCGGCGGGTACATCGGGGCCGACAACAGCGGCAGCGTCTCGGTCGGCCGCTCCGATTCGGCCGCCGGGTTCTCCGGCCGCGGCGAGCTCTGACCCGACCGGGTGACGCCACGGGCATCGAGGTGCCGGTAGAGCAGCACCGCGCCGATCAGGACCAGCGCAACCAGACCGAGGTTGGTGTGAGACGAGCGGATCAGCGCCACAGCGAAGACGGCGACGACCACGACCAGGGTCACCGCCTCCAGGGTCGAACCGGCGTTGCGCCGGCCGCGGCCGACCAGCGACTCGGCCAGCGAATGCTCCTGCCCGGCCATGGGCAGAAACAGCCAGCCCAGGGCGTACAGCAGAATGCCGGCCCCACCGAAGACGGTCGAGACGGCGAGCAGAACCCGTACCAACAGCGGGTCGACGTTGGCGTACTCGGCGATGCCGCCGGCGACACCGGCGACCATCTTGTTGCCGCGGCTACGCTGCAGGCGCTTGCCTGTCGTGCTCAGGTCGGATGACATGAGTCGATCCTGCTGTGCCGACGCCGACCAGGCCATCAGGGACGACCCTGGCCCGTCCCTGATTTCCACACCCCGGGTCTTACCTGATGCCGCGCGATCTGCGGCCGTGTGAACATGAGAGCAACCAACGACAGCAAGGGAGCGCACCATCGCTACCCCGGCGCCTGATGGCGGCAACGATCCTGCGCGCGTGGCCCGTCCGGTCGCGCGGCAGCGTGCTGCCGTGGATGTGGCGCCGCCGGTCCGACGGCTGACCCGCCCCCGGGACGGACGGATCGCCGGCGGTGTCGCGGCCGGTATCGCCGAGCACCTGATGCTCAAGCCGCTGCACGTACGGATCGCGTTCGTTGTGCTGTGTGCGTTCGGCGGTTTCGGCGCGGTGGTGTACGTCGTGCTGTGGGTGCTGGTCCGGCAGCAGTCCGGTTCCGCCGACGACGCGCCTGACCTGCGCGATCGCGGTACGGCGCTGGCGGTGATCGCGCTCGCGGTCGGCATGGTGTTGCTCTTGCGGTACGCCGGGTTCATTCGGGTCGACCAGCTGGTCTGGCCGGTAGTGATCGTCGTGATCGGCGCGGCGCTGCTGTGGCGGCAGGCCGACGAGACGCAACGGGCCCGCTGGTCGCGTGCCGGCGGCTCGATCCTGGCTCGCCGGGACTTCCGCCGGTCCTCGATCATCCGGGTCGTGGCCGGCGGGCTGCTGGTGCTCGGCGGTGCGGCCGCGTTCCTGGCGGTGTCCGGTCAGCTGCCGGCGGCCCGTCGCGGGTACATCGGCACGGTCGTGATCCTGGTCGGCCTGGCCGTGGTCACCGGTCCGTGGTGGTGGCGGTTGGTCAGCGATCTGGCGGTCGAGCGCACCGAGCGGATCCGGTCCCAGGAACGGGCCGAGCTGGCCGCGCACCTGCACGACTCGGTGCTGCAGACGTTGGCTCTGATCCAACGGCAGGCCGGCTCGCCGCGGGAGGTGGTCCGGCTGGCCCGGGGTCAGGAACGGGAGCTGCGGACCTGGCTCTACCGGCCCGACGACGCTGCCGACACCAAGTTCGCGGCGGCGATCCGGTCGGCCGCGGCCGAGGTCGAGGACGCGTACGGCATAGCGATCGAGGCGATCGTGGTCGGCGACGCGGATCTGCAGCCGGGTCTGGAGGCGGTACGGCAGGCGGCGCGGGAAGCGCTGGTCAACGCGGCCAAACACGCCGGGGTCGAGTCGGTGTCGTTGTACGCCGAGGTCGAGTCCGATGCCGTTACGGTCTTCGTCCGGGACCGCGGGGTCGGTTTCGATCCGGCCCAGGTGCCCGGCGACCGGCACGGCCTGTCCGGTTCGGTGGTGGGCAGAATGAGGCGGCACGGTGGCTCGGCGACGGTGTCGAGCAAACCCGGCGAGGGGACTGAGGTGGAGCTGCGGATGACGTTGCACAAGGTGTCGTCATGAGCGAGAAGCTGTCCGTTCTCGTGGTCGACGATCACGCCATGTTCCGCAGCGGGGTCCGGGCCGAGCTGTCCAGGGTCGCACCGGAGGCGGTGTCCGTAGTCGGCGACGTGGGGACGGTGGCCGAGGCGAGCGCGGCGATCGCGAACCTGCGGCCGGACGTGGTGCTGCTGGACGTACACATGCCCGACGGCGGCGGCCGGGCGGTGCTGGAGAAGCTGAACGCCAGCGGCAATACGCATACGAAGGTGTTGGCGCTCTCGGTCAGCGACGCGGCTGAGGACGTGATCGGGGTGATCCGGGCCGGTGCCCGCGGCTACGTCACCAAGACCATTTCCGCGGCCGACTTGGCCGACGCGATCCGCCGGGTAGCCGACGATGACGCGGTGTTTTCCCCGCGGCTGGCCGGATTCGTACTAGATGCTTTTACCAACCGGGTCGACATTCCGGTCAACGATCCCGAGCTGGACCAACTCACGGCCCGGGAACGTGAGGTGCTGCGGCTGCTGGCGCGCGGGTACGCGTACAAGGAAATCGCCAGCCAACTGTTCATCTCGATCAAGACGGTGGAGACGCACGTCTCGTCGGTGCTGCGCAAACTGCAGCTGTCCAACCGGCACGAGCTGTCCCGTTGGGCCACGGACCGCCGGATCGTCTGAGTTTTACGGGGTGAGCTGGTAGAAACGCCAGAACCCGAAGTCCTCGATCGGCAGGATTTCCGACTGTTTGAACCCGGCGCCCCGGGCGTAATCCCACAGCTTGTCCGGACGCATCACGGTGCCGGTGCCGACCGTCGGCTGGTGCGACATGCCGTCGGGCAGGCAGACGCTCAGGCTGAAGCCGTACATCAGCCGCTCCATGATGTCGCCCGGCGCGGTGAACGACTCCCCAACCGCTTCATCCATGACGACCACCGAACCGCCGGGCCGTAATGCCCGCCGCGCCGCCCCGAGTACCTCGACCGGTTGTGGCATGTCGTGGATGCACTCGAACGCGAATATCAGGTCGTACCCGGTGTCGGGCATTGCGGCGGCGTCGCCGGAATGGAACGCGATGCGGTCGTCCATGCCGACCGCTTTCGCGTTGCGGCGGGCCAATTCGACTGACGGCGGGTCGATGTCGTAACCGTCCACTGTGGCCTCCGGGTAGGCCCGGGCCAGGGCGATCGTCGACCAACCGCCGCCGCAGCCGATATCCGCGATGCGTGCCCCGGGCATTTGCAGCTTTTCCTGGAGCGCGGGCACACCCCGCAGCGCGTCGGCCAGGGCGTGTTCGAACCAGGGCCGGTTCAGGTCGGCCTGGCCTTCGCGCGCATCGACCCCGTACTCCCGCCACCCGACGCCGCCGCCATGCCGGTACGCGTGCAGCAGTTCGGGCACTTTGCCGCTGACTGCTACGAACAGCCGGCCCAGCGGGGCGAGGTAGGTCAGGCTGTGTTCGTTGGTCAGCACCTCCGCGGTTGCCTCGGGCAATACGTAGCGGCGACTCTCGGGCGGACCGTCCACTGTGTCCGGTTCGATGGTCAGCAGGCCCGTAACCGCCTGCTGTTCAAGCCATTCACGGGCGTACCGCGGTTGGGTGCCGGTCCGGGCGGCCAGTCGTCCCGAGGTGGCCGGCCCGTCATCGCGCAGGCTGCGGTACCAACCGAGCCGGTCACCCAGGTAGATCGAGATGAGGTCGACCGTCCCCGCCGTCGCTTCGAGGAGTCGCCCGACCAGGTCGTCCACCGTTCGCGGCTGCTGTTCTGCACGAACGCTCATTGTTCGCTCTCCCTGCGAAAAGTGGCTCGGTCGGCGTCGGACCGGCCTCGGATGGTCTATTGAGAGTAGGTCGTTTGACTATCAAATAGCGCATGGACCAAATAACTCGCGCGGAATGCCGTCGAGTGCACGGATTCTCCTTATGCGCAGGCGGTTCCGGAATGTAGGCGGGTTGCTTCGAGGTGTATTCGGTACGTTTCGAAATTGCGTTATTTCGTACGGGATTTCCCGCGCGCGTACGGGACGCGCGTTTTTGCCAAAGAGTTGCCGGGTGTCCGTCGAATTGCCGCGACCGTGACAAACGCCGTGGCCGCGAATAATTTCCGAGTGCCAGTCGCCCAATTGCGGCGAGCGTGCGCCGCGGGTCGGCCAATAGCCGCGGGTGTCAGTCGTCGAATTGCGGCGAGCGTGCGCCGCGGGTCGGCCAATAACCGCGGGTGTCAGCCGTCGAATTGCAGTGAGCGTGAGCCGGCTGACGGCAGCCCGGTTTTGCGGTTGGTTTCGGGCGGTGCCGGATTTTGATCCCGCGTCTGGGCCGGCTGTGTCTCCGTCCGGGGCCGATGCGGCGCGCCGGCCATGATCGTGATGGCGTTCGTCAACGATACGCGTACGAAATCCATCACGATCATGAAATCAGCCGAATGCGCCGACCAGTTAACGCATCCACGACCGATTTTCCGGTCCAGCAAAGCGATCCGACTCATGATTGTGAGTGGATTTGATGCCGATTTCGATGCCAAATCCACTCACGATCATGTGAGCGCAAGCGACAGAGTCGGAGTCGGTGCCGGCGACCGACTCGGTGTACAGCCAGCGTGACGGAATGTGAATTCCGGGGCGGTTAGTGGGACCGGTTTGCAGCGAGCGTGACGTGAGGGTGCGGTCGTCGGTCTGGGCGTCGCCGTTTTTGCACCGAGCGTTGGCTGATTGTGCGGGTTGCGTGTCGAGCGTCGTCGTTTTGCAGTGACCGTGACGTGAGGGTGTGGTCGTCGGTTTGGGCGTTGCCGTTTTTGCACTGAGCGTTGGCTGAT
>JBEDUI010000030.1:0-9089 GCA_040414495.1 Mycobacteriales bacterium | reverse complement strand
GTCCGTCCATGAGAAGCGCTCTTCCAGCTTCTGACACTACGTCACCGGTCTGCGCTGATACTGGGCACATGTTGCGTGGCGAACTGGTCGGGCTGCGGGCCCGGATCGATGAGGATGTGCCGATCCTGCACGCCGAGTTATACGAGGATGTAGAGACGCGGTCCCGAGCCGATTCCCGGCCCTGGCGCCCGATTCCGGTCGATACCTCGCCGTACGCGGTCGGCGAGCCCGCCGACGAGATCGCCATTTTCTCCGTCGTATTGCTCGCGGACAGCATGCTCGTCGGCGAGGCGCTGTTGTGGGACATCGATGTACACAACCGCGTGGCGCACCTGGGCATGTCGTTGCGCCCGACGATGCGCGGCCGCGGCCTGGGTACCGATGTCGTACGGGTGCTGTGCCGGTACGGCTTCGAGGTACGCGGGCTACACCGGTTGCAGATCGAGACCCTCGCCGACAACGTAGCGATGCTGCGGGCCGGCACCAAAGCCGGATTCACGCACGACGGAACGTTGCGCGCCGCCGCCTGGGTCAACGGGCAATTCGTCGACGAGGTCGTCCTCGGACTACTCGCCGAGGAATGGAGCCAACAGGCTTGACTTAGAGTGGACTCTAGGCGTCATGCTGTCGGGATGACCGAGCCATCTCCCATCACCGAGACCTGCGGCATTGACGAGCTCATCCCGACCGTCGACGAGCCGCTCACCGTCGGACAGGTTGCCGAGCTGACCGGGCTGTCCGTCCACACGTTGCGCTGGTACGAACGCGTCGGGCTGCTCGACGGCGTCGCCCGCGACAATTCCGGCTACCGTCGCTACACCCGTCGTGACCTGCGCTGGCTCGCGATGTTCATGCGGCTGCGGTCCACCGGGATGCCGGTGAACGAGATGCTCAGCTACGCCGAACTGGCCCGACTCGGCGACTCGACCGAGACGCAGCGCCTGGAATTGTTGGAGGCACACCGGGACCGGGTACTGGCGCACATCGCCGATCTGCACCGGGACCTGGACGTGATCAACCGCAAGATTGCCGGGTATCAGCGCTCGGCATTGGAACGCGTGCCGGCCGGCGCTTGACCTAGAGTGCTCTCTAATCCTTAGCGTCGAGGCGGTACGCAGTCCATCGACGTGGGGATGCATTCGTGTTGCAACGGATTCTCGGCAATCGACGCCAGGTCAGCGCATTGTGCCTGGGTGCCATGAACTTCGGTACGACAACGGATCCAGAAATCGCCGAAGCGATCCTGGACCGGTTCGTCGAAGCGGGCGGGACGTTTATCGACACCGCCAACAACTACAACCAATGGGCCCGAAACGGCGGTGAAAGCGAAGAGCTGCTGGGCCGCTGGATGCGCTCACGGGCAAATCGCGATCAATTGACGATCGCGACGAAATGCGGCGCGAAAATGACCCGGCCCGGAAAACCGACCGACAATTGGGAAGGGCTGCGCCGGGATGCGGTCAACAATGCCGTAAAAGGCAGCCTAAGCCGGCTCGATATCGATCACATCGACCTGTATTACGCCCATATCGACGACCGGTCGGCGCCATTAGAGGAAACGGTCGACGCCTTCGGGCAACTGGCCGCCGATGGTGTGGTCGATCTGATCGGCTGCAGCAATATCACCAGTTGGCGCCTGGAACGCGCGCGGCGACTGGCCGCCGACCAAGGCGTCGAAATGTATTCGGTAATTCAGCAGCAATACACGTACCTGTGGCCGAGCCCGGTGGCCGCACAAAGGGAACGTTCAGGCCGGAGGCTGTTCTCCTCGACCGGAATCGAGCATCTGGACTATCTGAACGAACACCGCGATATGACCCTGGTCGCGTACAGCCCGTTGCTGGCCGGATCATACGGCCACCCCGAACGTCCGTTCCCGGCTGAGCGAGGCTACGCGCATCCCGGCGCCTACGCGCGGTTCGAGGTGTTACGCGAGGTCGCGCACGAGCTGGGCGCGACGCCCAACCAGGTCGTGCTGGCCTGGATGTTGCACCGTGATCCCGTCGTCATTCCGCTCTTCGGCGCATCGTCTCTTGCCCAATTGGACGAAGCGCTCGGCGCGCTGCAGATCAAGCTGGACGACGAGGTGATGAACCGGCTGAACAACGCATAAGTTCGTATGGCCGTCGGCTCTGGGAGATCTTCCGGCGCCGGCGGCTTTTTGCTGTCCGCAGCGGACAAGAAAAAGGGAGGGCTTCCCCTCCCACTCTTAACATATAGCGCACCTGGGGGCTTGCGGCAAGACCCTGGTTGTGTCGCACAATCGCTAGCCCAAGCCAAAGCTCGACGTGGTCCCCGCAAAAGGCGGGTACCCGCGTGGGCGACCAATGAGGAGTGAATTCGCTGCGCACCAACGCGTTCAACCTTCCGGACAACCTCGCCCCGAAAGCCGAGCCGGCCCTGATCGCCCGCGACGAACAGCATTTCGCGGCCATCGCGAAGACCCTCGAGGAATCGATCGAAGACCTGTCGGACCGCCTCGCCACCGAGCGTAAAGCGCCCGGTGGCGGCGGTCGGGCGGCACTGGACCGGGATGAGGAGATTCACCGGCTGACCGCGCGCCTGCGGACGTTGCGTCGTTTCGGGCTGGACCTGTGCCTCGGACACATGGTCATCGCGGACAGCGACGAGCGTGTCTACATTGGACGGCTCGGCCTCACCGACAGCGCGGGCCGGCGGTTGCTGGTCGACTGGCGCTCCCCCGCGGCCGAACCGTTCTTCGGCGCGACGCACGCCAACCCGATGGGGCTGAGTAGCCGCCGCCGGTATCGCTGGACCCGCGGCCGGATCACGGACTACTGGGACGAGGTGTTCACGCCAGAAGAGTTCGAGGGCCATCACGCCGCCCTTGACGACCAGTCCGCGTTCATCGCCAGCCTGGGCGGGACCCGGTCGGGTCGGATGCGGGACGTACTCGGCACGATTCAGGCCGACCAGGACGCCATCATTCGCGCCGGATCCCGTGGCCCGCTTGTCGTCGACGGCGGTCCGGGTACCGGGAAAACGGTCGTCGCGCTGCACCGCACGGCGTACCTGCTCTACTCCGACCCGCGGCTGGGCCACCATCGCGGCGGCGTGCTGTTCGTCGGTCCGCACGAGCCGTACCTGGCCTACGTCGCCGACGTGCTGCCCAGCCTGGGCGAGGAGGGCGTGCAGACCTGTACGTTGCGCGACCTGGTCGCCGAAGGAGCCACCGCCGCGGTCGAGACCGATCCGGAGGTGGCGCGGCTGAAGTCGTCGGCGGACCTGGTGCACGCGATCGAGGCGGCCGTCCGGTTCTACGAGGAGCCGCCCACGCAAGGGATGTCGGTCGAAACCGATGCGTCGGACCTCAGCCTGAGCGCCGACGATTGGGCCGAGGCGTTCGCGGCGCCCGACCCCGGTACCGCGCACAACGACGCGCGTGAGCAGATCTGGGAGGAACTGCTCACCATCCTCATCGACAAATACGAGGGCGAACTCGCGGCGGATCTGCTTCGTAAATCCCTGCTGCAGAACGAAGAGTTGCTGACTACGTTCAACCGCGCGTGGCCGCTGTTGGAGGCGACCGACCTCGTCGGCGACTTATGGTCCGTTGCCGCGTACCTAAGGAAATGCGCCCCCTGGCTCAGCGCGCAGGAGGTACGGACACTGCAGCGGGCGGACCCGCACGCCTGGACCGTGGCCGACCTGCCGTTCCTGGATGCCGCCCGGCAGCGGCTCGGCGACCCCGAAGCCGCGCGTCGTCAGCGCCGGCAAAGCGCCGCCATCGCCGCCGAGCGCGAGTACCGGTCCCGGATCATGACCGACTTGATCGAGGCCGACGACTCCGAGATGCGCGTCATGTCGATGCTGCGGGGACAGGATCTGCAGACCGTACTGGTCGACGAGGCCGCACGGTCCACTGTGGACCCGGATCTGCTGGCGGGCCCGTTCGCTCACATTGTGGTGGATGAGGCGCAGGAATTGACCGATGCGGAATGGCAGATGTTGCTGCTGCGCTGCCCCTCGCACAGCCTGACCATCGTCGGCGACCGGGCCCAGGCCCGGCACGGATTCACCGAATCGTGGCAGAAACGGCTCGAACGGATCGGGCTTTCGCAGGTCAACCTGGCGTCGCTCTCTATCAACTACCGAACACCCGAAGAGGTCATGGTCGAGGCCGAACCGGTCATCCGGGCCGCGCTCCCGGACGCCAACGTACCGACCTCTATTCGGCACAGCGGTATTCCCGTCATACACGGATCTACGTCGGACATGGCGCTCATCCTCGACCGCTGGCTCACCGAGAACACCGACGGAATCGCCTGTGTCATAGGCGATCCGACGTACGAAACGATTCCTCGCGTCCGGTCCCTCACGCCGGAATTGGCAAAAGGACTCGAATTCGACCTGGTTATTCTCATCGACCCGGCCGAATTCGGCGGCGGAATCGAAGGAGCGGTCGACCGCTATGTCGCGATGACCCGGGCCACCCAGCAACTTGTGATCCTGAACCGTCGGTCGATGGAGTAGGCTCATAGTCGCGCTGGAGGGCGCTTCCGGGTCCGCGGGAAGGACTGAGTCCGCCTCCGAGCACCGCCGCCGATTTTGGGTAGAGCCGATTTCTTCCTCGGCTTGATCGCGGACCGCAAGCCGCAGAGGGAGACGGCATGACTCTTCCCGTACACCCAGATCTCGATCAACTGCGCCGACAGGCCAAGGAGCTGAAACGGGCCGCCGACGCGGCCGATCCAGAGGCGATTGCTCGTATCCGTACCGTTTCCGACGTCGTGTCGCTGTCGAGCGCGCAGCTCGCGATCGCCCGCGAGTACGGGCTTCCCAGTTGGCGGCGGTTGAATTCCGAGGTGCACCGGCTGGTAGCAATCGCCGATGGTGACGTGGCCGCACTGGCGCGGCTGGTGCGAGCCAATCCAGCTTTGGCGACCGAGCCGATACGAGCTGGCTTTTCGGCCGAGCCGCTGCGACCCGTGGACTACATCGGAATGGGCCGGCTGCATGGCGCCTGGCAGCATGACCGCGCCGGTTCCTTGACCCAGGTCGTCCTGGGTCCATCGTCCGATGTGGACACAGGGCTGCTGACTGCCGCGAGCCACGGCGAGCCGCAGATGGTACGAGCGCTGATCGAATTCGGGGCGGATCTCGAAGCGACCGGCCCGGCGGCGCCCGGCAGTGGCACAGCCCTGGCTTATGCCGTGCATTACGGCATGGCCGAAGCGGTCGACCTACTGGTCGCGGCCGGCGCGGTCGTTCATGATTTGGTCGAAGCCGCCGGTGTTGGTGATATCGGTGATTTCCTGCCGGCGCCGGTTCCGGAACGGGTGCTCGCGCTGCGTGCGGCCGCGGTGTGCGAGCGACTCGAGGTCATCGATACCTTGCTGGATACCGGAATTGACGTGAATTCGGAATTCACCACGCTGACCGAGCCGCGCGGCGGTACGGCCCTGCATTGTGCCGCGCATGAAGGCAAAGCACGCAGCGTACGTCATCTCCTTGAGCACGGCTCCGACCCGGACCTGCGTATCGACGGGCGGACCGCGCTGCGGTGGTGCCAGGCCCGACACGCCGAACTCGGCGAAGGCTGGGGCCATGCAGAGGTGGAGGCGATCCTTTCCGAAAGAACCTGATGAGGTCGTCGGCGACTGTCCGCGCCCGAGACCCACTAACCGAACCGCCAGAAACACGCGACAACGTCAGTCCAGGCAGAACTCGTTGCCCTCCGGATCCTGCATGACGATGTAACCCGCGGAGAAGGAGTCCGGTTCGAACCGCTGCACTCGGGTAGCTCCGAGCGCGGACAGGCGCGCGCATTCGGCCTCCAGCGCGGCCATGCGGTCGTCGCCCGTCAGTCCTACGGCAGCGCGAAGATCGAGGTGTACGCGGTTCTTCGCCGACTTCGACTCAGGAACCTTCTGGAAGAACACGCGCGGCCCGGAACCGGCAGGATCGACGATCGCGGAGCGATCATTGCGGCGCTCGGCCGGCACGCCCCACGCATCCAACGCCGCGTCCCACGACTCGAACCCGCCGGGCGGCGCCTGCAACTCATAGCCCAACGCCTCAATCCAGAACGCGGCAAGCGCCGCAGGGTCGGCGCTGTCAAACGTCACCTGAAACTCAATAGCCATGGCCGGAGTATGACCTACGACACCGACAACAACCGGTACAACGGCCTCACCGAGAAGTTCAGTTGACGATTCATTGCCGTCCGACGGCTCAGCTGACTCTGATCGGAATGAAGGGCCGGGTCTGTTCCAGAGTGTTCACGCATTGGTGGAGTTCGTGGTTGGTGTCCGAGACGTCGGCGCGACCTTCGAGTACGGCCAGGGCCCAGCTCATGGTCCGGGCTCGGTACAGGTCATCGAGCGCTCCGAGCTCGCCGTCGCTCAGTGGGACGATCTCGGTGTACCCGTGGACGAATTCGTCATGCCACCCGAGGCGGCCACAGGCGACATCGACCGCCCGGCGGTTCAGGTGGGCCATGTCCAGGTCCAGCAGCCCGCTGAGGTGCCCGTCTTCGTCGTGGAGAACGTTTTGCGGGATCAGATCGGCGTGAATGACGAACGTCGGCGTGTGTTCGATACCGCTGTCGGCGAGCCGCTCGCAGACCGGATCAATGAACGCGATGAGCGCCCTGGCCAGGTCCGGATCTGCGTCTGGCCGGGCAGTAATAGCGCCGGAGTGCCACCGCTCAAGAATGCCGGCGAGGTCCTCATCGACCATCTTCCACCAGCCGGGTTTCTGACCTAACGCCGCAGTGTCGGCCAGGTCGTGATGCAGGTGGCCCAACAGCCGGCCGAGATCGCGCCGGTGCTCCGGGCTGGAGGGTCGCGGCGTCCCAGTCAGGAATGGAAACAATGCGTAGGCCGTGCCGTCGTGCCAGCGCAGGTCATCGGTGGGAGCGGCCACCGGCCAGCCACGACCCGCCAAATGATTCAGGACGGCAAACTCGTAGTTGATCTCCGCAACGGAAGACTTGGGCCGATACCGCCGTAATACGAGCGGCTCGGTCGCGGTCTCGATCCGCCAATGGACGTTGCCATTGCTGTGATCCTGCAGCAACGAGATCTCCGAGGCCCTGACCGACCACTGCGCGAGTACCTCATTCAGGGGCTCACTAACAGAATTCATCCGCCAATATCCCTTACGCGACGTCGGGCCGTGTCATCAGCGGTGCCCGCAGATGCAACGCCAGACTGGGACCGGTCAGGGGCACGGTGTTCCATGTCGCTGCCGCTGTTCCCGCGTCGGCGTCGACCACCAGCCGGACCCGGTGCGGCGTGGTGATGACGTAAAGCTCGGCAACGAACGTGTCGCCCTGCCAGCCGCCAGCCGCGACAACAGGGCGACCGAGCGGCGAACTCTCCCGCCATGCGCCGTGGCCTACCTCGATGTCGCCGAGCGACCCGAGTCGCAGGAGCCACCCGCCGTCGGTCGGATCGACGGTCACCGTGGTTCCGTCCGGCAGGGCCGAATTCTCAGCGGCAGCGTCGATTATCGCCTTGACGCACCGTTCCGGGGCGGCCGAACCGGGCACCGGGGCGAACGACAACCGCCGCAGCCGATCGGCAAGGACCTCGTCGTCCCGGGTGCTATCTGGGGCGTCCAGGCCGGGCAGCAGGCAGTCCCGAACGGCGGCAGGCGCGGCTCCGTGGGGGCCATCGCCCGCCGTCATAGCGACAACCAGATCGTGCTCGGGATAGACCATGCACAGCTGTTCGAAGGCACCGTCACCGCGGTAGCCGTCACGCGACATCCAGAACTGGTACCCGTACCCGGCAAGCGAGTCGGCGTCACGCGAGCCGTCCGCCAATTGCACAGTCTCGATATGACGGCTGGTCGCGAGCCGTACCCATTCGCGCGGGACGAGCTGCCGGTCGCCCCAGACGCCTTCGCGCAGCAGCAGTTCCCCGAACGCGGCGACGGCCTCAGTTGTGAGATGCAACCCATGGAAACCGAACGCGGCACCGCTTGCCACCCGGTCCCATTCGGCATGGTCGATGCCCATCGGCCGGAACAGGCGATCGTCGAGCAGTTCCGGAAGGCTACGACCCGTGACTCGCTCCACCATCCGCGCCAGAACGTAGGTGGTCGCGTTGTCGTAGACGTGCCGTGTCCCCTCGATCTCGGTGAACGGTACGCGCAGGAATCCCTTCGTCAGGTCGCCCGGTTCTAGCTGCCACGCTTCTTCGAGGCTGTCCGCCCCGTGCCCGACCGTCATCGACAGCAGGTGGTGGACGGAGATGCGACTCCCCTGTTCGGAGATGTCGGCCGGAACGTGGTCGGGCAACACATCCACCACCCGATCGTCCAGCGAAAGCAGCCCATCGCCGATCGCGAGTCCCACAGCCATGGAGGTGAACGACTTGGTCAGGGAGTAGAGCAGGTGCGGTCGCTCGGCCGAGTACGGCGCCCACCAGCCTTCGGCGACGACATGCCCGTGGCGCACGACCATAATCGAGTGACACTCGACGGACCGTGCTTCGAGCCGGTCCAACAGCGCGGCGATCGAACGGGACGACACCCCCGCCGCGGCCGGAGTCGAGCGCGGCAGCAAGGTCCGATGAGCAGGCATCCCAACACCCTAAAATTGGACCCGTTCTACGTACACCTAATTTTCTACCCCATCCATTGCGCGAATCCCGTCCCTGACAGGCCGATTCGGACAGGCCTTCGGCGATTTTGCCCAACAGCCGTGATTGTTTCGCTCTCGAGGACTCGTTGGCGGCTACGGTCTGAGGATGGACGTTGACTGGGGCGCAGAGGTAGTCGACCAGATCGAGTCGCATTGGCGGGATCGGCTTCGGCCCCGGCTGGACGGGCTGACCGATGACGAGCATTCTGGCAGACTCATCGCGTGAGAATCAGTCAGGCGAATGCGGATGATGTCGCAGGCTTGGCCCGGTTGTTGTGGCTGGACACCCGTAATGAGGCGCCAGACCAGCGGTCCGTCGACGCATTCACCGCAGCAAGCTGCCTGCACCGGAGCACGCGAGTCGCCTCGGGGCCCTTCGCGTGACGGTCCACTCTGGACGCAAGGCTGTGCCGGTGTATGAACGGTTAGGCTTCGAGTCGTCTCGACAGCTCTTACAGCGACCGCCGAACTAGCA
>JBEDUI010000029.1:0-6916 GCA_040414495.1 Mycobacteriales bacterium | reverse complement strand
ATTCTCGTAGAACCGGCGTTGGTGGCGGACGGGCCGCGTGGGCTGCAGCGGTTGTACGTCGCGTTGACCCGGGCCGTGAGCCGGCTCGTGGTCGTCCACTCCGAACCGCTGCCGACCCAGTTGGCCGCCTGATTCCGGCGACCCTTCTCGCGACCCCCTGTCGGCGCGCTCGCTCACTGACGCCTGTTGACGCGCCCCGCTCGGCTGAGCCCCCGTCAACGTGCCCTCTCCTGCTGAGACGTGCCCGCCCGTGCTGACCCCTGTCGACCACGCCCCTTCCCCTGTCGACACGCCCCATTCCCTGTCGACACACCCCTTTCCCGTGTTGGCACGCCCCTTTCCCGTGTTGATCATGAAGTTCCCTGCCCGACACGCCGACGACACGCCGATTCTGTGTCGACTAACTTCATGATCAACAAAGTGTGGGGGCAGTGCGGCGTCGTGCGGCGGGCACGACGCGATGTGATGCGCTGCGGCGAGATGCACGGCATTACCCCGCCTCCCGCCGGCCCGATCATGATCGTGAGTGCATTTGATACCGAATTCGATACCAAATCCGCTCACGATCATGAAAATCGTCGTGGAAAGCCATGTCAGGGAACGGTCATCTGCGTCATGGGCCTGGGACGCGGCGGATGAGGGAGTGGGCAGAAGCGGGCCCGACGAACGAGCGGTCGGGAAATTGTCAGCAAGCCTGGGCCCCGGAGAACGACGCCAGTATGGGATTGCCAGCCGGACCGGGCCGGTACTGCGTTGGAATCGTCGACGGTCGGGAATCGCTCCAAACAGCTCGGGGGCGGGGAATTCGCTCGAAGCGTCCGCGGGACTGGAAATCCAGTCAAAGGCTGGTCAGTGTTTTCTCGAGGAGTTCGGCCCAGCGATCCCGGTTCTCCGAATCGCGGCGCAATGCGGCGATCAATTCGGGCGCGAGCCGCTGGCCCAGCGCGCGTTCGGCCGGATCGGCCGCCACACAGCGTTCAACGTTCCGCAGCAACCAACCCAGATCAGCCTGCTGCGCCGCAATACTCAACGCGGGAATCGCGCGCACCGGACCGCCGGCGTCCACATAGGACCGAACGAAGTCTCCCAACTCGGAGGCTTGGCAGAATGACCAACTTGCATCGAGCAATTCGCCTTCGGGCACGATCGGACCGGCGTAATCCCAGTCCAGAATGGCAACACGACCGTCCGGCCGGATGACCGCATTCTTCGGATCGAGATCGCGATGGCTGGCCAGCAGCGGCAGCCGCGCCCCGATCAACGCTCGCAGCTGAGCAGCCAGCCGTTCCACTAAAGGCGTAGCGGTCCGCAGCTCGCCCGCAAACGCAAACCGTTCAGCCAATTCGACCGCCGCGTACCAGCGATCGAGATCCAACGGCGGCAACGTCGACGAATCACCGGCCGCAATACCCAGCCCATGAATCACGCCGACCGACCGGCCGATATCGCGAACCGGCTGCGTCGACGCGGACGACGCCGGGATCCCGGCGACCCAGCGATGGCACCGGGCGGTGGTCCCGTCGGAGAGCGTCACCAGCCAATGTCCGTCCGGGTCCGGCACCGGTTCGGCCATCGGAACAGCGGAGGTAGCCAGCACGGCCCGTTCCACCGCAATTCCGGCGTGAATTTCCGGCAGTGTCGAGGCGGCCAGAATCTTGATGACGTACGAGCCGGTCCCCGTACGGATTCGGAATACCTGATTGGACCAGGCCTCGGGGACCGCTCGCGGCGCCTCCAACACGGTCCCGAGCCCGAATGCGGCCGCTGCCTCGGATATCCAGTCCATCCGCCCATTATCGCGTGTTCGCATGGTGAGACAGAATTCTCACAATCCGGCCAGGGAAAGGTAGGGTTCGGGCATGACGAATCTGACCCGGGACACCATTGGCTGGCGCCGCTGGCTCATGCTCGGGCTGGGCCTCGCCGCGCAGACCGCCAGCTGTGCGTTTCTGTACGGCCTGCCGTACCTGCTGCCGGATATCCGGGCCACCGAGCACCTGTCGCTGGCGCAGGGCGGCGCGCTCGTGGCCGCGCCGACCATCGGCCTGATCCTGACCCTCATCGCGTGGGGCGCGGCGGCCGATCGGTGGGGCGAGCGGATCGTGATGGCCACCGGAATCGGCCTGTGCGGGCTGCTCCTCCTGGCCAGCCAGCTCGGCGGCGGCGTGTTGTATCTCGGAGCGGTGTTCGCACTGGCTGGCGCGGCCGGAGCGTCGGTCAATGCGGCCAGCGGCCGGGTCGTGCTCGGGTGGTTCGGGCCGGATCGGCGCGGCTTCGCCATGGGTGCCAGGCAAATGGCGCAGCCGCTGGGGTTGATGATCGCCGCGTTGGCGCTGCCGCCGCTGGCCGGCCACTTCGGATTCCGGACGGCGTTGTTGTTTCCGGCCTGCCTCTGCCTGGCCGTCGCGGTCCTGGTCGCATTGTTCGTGCTGGATCCGCCCCGTACGGCCAAAGCGGCCGCCGAACGGACCCGATCGCCGTACCGGTCCAGCGCTTTGTGGCGGGTGCACGGCGCCAGCGCGTTGTTGGTGGTTCCGCAATTCGCGACGTCGGCGTTCGCGTTGGAATTCCTGGTCAGCGAACGCGGCTGGGCTGCGGCTCCGGCCGGTCGGGTGCTGGCCGTGGTCCAACTCGCCGGTGCCCTGGGCCGGTTGGTCGTCGGGGTCTGGTCGGACCGGGCCGGTAGCCGGCTGCGGCCGATGCGCCAGATTGCTGTGGCGAGCGCGGTGGCCATGGCGGTGCTGGCGGTCGGCGCCGGTCTGCATTCGGCAGTGGCATTGGTTGCGCTGGTCGCGGCCTCCATCATCAGCGTGACCGACAACGGGCTCGGATTCACCGCGACCGCCGAGTTGGCCGGGCAGTCCTGGGCCGGTCGCGCGCTGGGCGCGCAGAACACGTCGCAGAACATCATGGCGTTCGCGACGCCGCCGGTTCTCGGTGCGATTATCGGCGGTCCCGGATACGCGGTGGCGTTTGCGTTGGCCGCCATTTTCCCGGCCGTCGGTGTGTTCACCGTTCCGGTTGATAGTGAAGGTGGTTCGGGTGGCCGGAAAGGCCGTTCGATTCTCCGCCGGTGGCGTTCTGGTGCGGCCGCGGAGCCGGCTGAATCGCCCGGTTTTGCCGCCAATTGAAACACCATGAAAACGACTCGGTAACCAAGCTTGACGCCACCCGGTTCCCGTGTTGTACTCCGCGCCACGGCAATGGTTGACGTGTCGGGCCAGTTGTGCAAAGGATTCTTACGCGGAGATCCGACGCGTCGTGGCCTGCGCCGACGAGATCCGCCGTCCAAATCGTGGCCCGATGTGGGCCTCGGAGCAGGGAGCGACAAAGATGATCGGCATCATGAAAAGACCCCTGCCTCTCGGCCGTCGGCGGATCGCCGCATTCCTTGCGGTCATCGGCATCGCGGCGCTTTCGTTGGTGGCCCAGGCCGGTAGCGCGCAGGCGGCCTCCGGCACGACGCTGACCGTCGCCTCGGATACCGAGATCTCGACGTTCAATCCGTTTCTGGCTTACTTTGACGGCGAACTGAACATCATCAATAGCATCTATCCGGCCCTGACGATCGGCGATGCGAAAAACAACCCGGTTGGCTATCTGGCCAAGAAGTGGACGACCTCCGGTGACAAGCTCACCTGGACGTTCACGATCCGCTCCGGGCTGAAGTGGTCAGACGGCAAGCCATTGACCGCCGCCGATATCGCCTGGACGTACAACCTGGTGATGACCAACGACACCGCCGCGACCGCCAACGGATCGCTGGTCGACAATTTCGCCAAGGTCTCCGCGCCCAATGCGACCACGTTCGTGGTGACGACCAAGACGCCCCAGGCGAACATGCTCTACACGAGCATTCCGGTTGTGCCCGAGCACATCTGGAAGTCCAAGGTTTCCGATCTGAAGAACTTCAAGAACATGGACTTCCCGGTTGTCGGGTACGGCCCGTGGCAGTTGGTCGGTTACAAGACCGATCAGTACGCGACGTTGCACGCCAACAAGAACTTCTTCATGGGTGCGCCGAAGTACGACACGTTGGTCACCCAGTATTTCAAGAACAGCGACGCGGCCGTGGCGGCGCTCAAGAGCGGTCAGCTGGGCCAGGCCGGCGGGATCACCGCGACGCAGTTCAAGGCGCTGAAGAATGCCCCGGGCATTCAGACCTATCAACAGGCCCCGACCGGCTGGACCGGAATCGAAATCAACCCCGGTGCCCACACGAAGAAGGGCAAGACGATCGGCACTGGCAACCCGATCCTGCACGACAAAAAGGTCCGTAACGCCATTGCCTGGGCGATCGACCGCAAGACGTTGGTGACCAAGGTTCTGGACGGTCTCGGGCAGACCGGCGCCGGTTACATCCCGTCCGGTTATCCACAATGGGCGTGGCAGCCAACCGGCACCGAACTAGTCGGATACGACCCGGCCAAGGCCAACAAGATCCTGGAGGATGCGGGATATAAGAAAGGCTCGGACGGAATTCGGGTCGACCCCAAGACCGGAAAGAAGCTGAAATTCCGGCTCGGCACCCACTCGGACACCACCACCGACTCGCAGATCGCGACGTATCTGGAGGGTTGGCTCAAGGCGGTCGGCATTCAGTTGACCGTGCAGCCGATGAGCTTCACCCAGCTCAACCAGGACCTGGCCAAGGGCGACTGGGACATTCTGATGGATGCCTGGAGCACCGGGGCCGACCCGACGTACCTGCTGTCGATCCAGACCTGTGGCGTACTGCCCAATGAGGACGGTAGCGGCGGTAACACCGACGCGTTCTACTGCGACCCGAACTACGACAAGCTTTACAAGACGCAGATTCAGCAGTTCGACAAGAGCCAGCGGGCCGACACGATCCGGCAGATGCAGACCAAGCTCTACGACGCCGACGTCGACATCATGCTGTATTACTCCGACGGACTATCGGCCGTACGTACGGACAAGACGGCGAATTACATGTTCGGCAAGGCGAACGCCCAGGGTATTTACCCGCTGCAGAACCTCTTCTACAACTGGCGCACCGCGTCGCCAGTGGCATCGAAGGGCTCCAGCAATACCGGGGTTTATCTGGGTGTGGGAATTCCGATCGCCGCGATTCTCGTCGCGGTCGGCGTTGTCGCGGTCCGTCGCCGCGCCACGGCCGCGGATCGCGAGTAGTCAGTGGCCTCACCAAATGCGGTCGACCCGATCAGCGGAGCTGAGGCGGTAGCGAGCGTTGCCGAGCGCCCGCGCGATGCTGATCTGGGTCGATCCACCTTCTGGTCGTATTTCGTGCGCAAGTTCCTGGCCGCGGTGGTCAGTTTCGGCGTCACGCTGGTCATCGGGTTCGTGTTGTTCAGCATCATGCCGTCCGACCCGGTGGCGACGCTGACCCGCGGCCGGCCGGTCGGCGCCAAGCAGTTGGCGCACCTGAAGGAAACGCTGGGCGTGGATCAGCCGATCTGGCACCGGTTCTTGACCTTCGTCGGGCACACGCTGACCGGAAACCTCGGCTATTCCTGGCAATATCGGCAGTCGGTGGCCGGTCTGATCGAAAGCCGCATCGGGCCGACCCTGCTATTGACCGGCTCGTCGACGTTGATATCGATTGTTCTTGGCCTGTGGCTGGGCGCCCGTAGCGGGTGGCGACCGGGTCGACCGTTGGACCGTATTTCCTCCGGCGTCTCGCTGACGCTGTGGTCGGTCCCGACGTTCTGGCTCGGCATCATCCTGCTGGTCCTGTTCAGCGTCGGGTTCGGACCTATTCCGGCGCTGTTCCCGGCCGGCGGAATGTCCACACCGGACTACAGCGGCAGCACGGTCGGGTACGTCTTCGACGTCATCCGGCATCTGGTGCTGCCCTGCCTCACGTTGGTGCTGGTGGTCTTCGCCCAGTACGTCACGATCATGCGGTCCTCGATCATTGACGAATTGGGCAGCCCGTATTTGCTGACCGCGCGGGCCAAGGGATTGCGCGATGACATGGTGCGCCGCAAGCACGCCGTCCCGAATGCGCTGCTGCCGTCGGTGACGGTGATTTTCCTGCAATTGGGTGGTCTGGTCGGCGGCGCGATCACGGTCGAGACCGTGTATTCCTGGCCGGGCCTGGGCTATTTGACGTTCGAGGCGTTGCGTACGCCGGATCTGCCGCTGCTGGAGGGCACGTTCATCGTGTTCAGCGCTTCGATCATCGTGATGAACCTGCTGGCCGACATGCTCTATCGCGTGCTTGATCCACGGGTGCGTGCCCAGTGACGGCGATCAGCGCCGAGGAGGTCGAGGCGGGCGCCGCGCCGCCACGGCTGCAGGCGTTTCGGCGATTCTGCCGTACGTTCTTACGGTCCCGCAGTGGAATGGCCGGGCTGATCATTCTGGTCGCATTCGTATTGTTGGCCTTGACCGCTCCACTGTGGATCGGATCGAACGACCTGGACGTCACCAAGGCCACCGGTCCGCTGTTGGCCGGACCGAGTGCGCACTATCCACTGGGGACGGACCAGCCGGGCCGGTCGGTGTTGTTGCTGGTGATCTGGGGCAGCCGTCCGTCGCTGGCGATCGGTGTCATCTCGACCGTGCTGACCATGGTGCTGGGTAGCGCGATCGGTTTGATCGCTGGGCACTACCAGGGATTGGTCGGTGGTGCGCTGATGCGGGTCACCGACTGGTTCATCGCACTTCCCGGTCTGCCGCTGGCGATTTCGTTGGCCGCCGTGCTCGGTCAGGGCGCCACGTCGATCACGATCGCCATCGCGGTCACATCCTGGACCGGCACGGCCAGGTTGGTCCGGGCGCAGACGTTGGCTGTTGAGGCGCGGCCATTCATCGAACGGGCCCGGGCGCTCGGCGCCGGCAACCTGCAGGTGATGCTGCGACACGTATTGCCGAACGTGACGCCGTTGATTCTCGTGTCGAGCACGCTGACCGTCGCCGGCGCGATTCT
>JBEDUI010000028.1:0-20444 GCA_040414495.1 Mycobacteriales bacterium | reverse complement strand
CCGCAGCCGTGGTGTCACGTTTGCTGCGGTTGGGGTTGGTCGACCGTGCTGACCGCAGCCGTGGTGTCACGTTTGCTGCGGTTGGGGTTGGTCGACGGTGCCGTCCGCAGCCGTGGTGTCACGTTCGCTGCAGTTGGGGCTGGTCGACCGTGCTGACCGCAGCCGTAAAGTCCCGTTCGCTGCAGTCATGGTTGAGCGACCGCGCCGGCTGCGGCTTCTCTGCAGCCGGCGCTGATCGCACCTAGCTGTTGGCGAACGAACGGGCCGGTAGCGGGTCGTGCATGGTGCCGCCGTCGGTGATCACCGGTTCGTCGTCGCCGTTGCGGTGCACCACCCCATAGGCGATGCCCGCGGCGAGCACAGCCACCGCGAACGCCAACACGGCCACGAACGGAATCGTGGTGACGGCGTGCGGCCACGGCGACCAACGCAGGATGCCGCGGAAGGCCTGCTTGAACTCCTCCGACTTGCCGTGCACGTTCGTCGGCACCCACCAGACCTTGACCAGCTGACGCCAGGCCAGGATCTGCGTCCCGATCGCGCCGATGATCACGACCAGTGGCAGCCAGGCCGACAGCTTACGGCCGATCAGCCGGGTGTAGCCGACACCGAGCAGCACCGCGACCGCGGTAGCGCTCGGGTACAGGTAGCGACCCTGGGCGCCGGGCAGAACGCCGTTGTACAGGAAGTGGTGCTCCGCGTTGTACATCGGCAACGACAGGATCAGGATCGTCGGCAGCACGAACATCGCCGCCGACAGCCGGCCGAACCGGCCGCGGAACCCGAAGAACACCGCGAACACCGCGCCGGCCGCCACGATGCCGAACCAGACCCAGGTCGTGGTCCGGGAGAAGAACGGCTGCTCGGGGTAGCCGATGCCGCCCCACGTCCGCCACAACACCCGCGACAGGTACGCCGGGATGAACTGGTCGATCGTGAACCGGCCGGGCGGGGCGTGCTTGGCGGTCATATAGAACGTGTCGTAGCCGTACGATCCCTTGCCGCCGAAGCCCTCCGGCTGGACGGTGCCGTACAGAATCAGGTTGCGGATCCACCACCAGGCGCCGACGACCGCGGTCGTCGCGGCCGCGACCCCGAACGGTGCCCACGTCCGGCGCCGGTGCCGCATCCACGCGATCGCGTACGCGACCAGCACCACGACCGGCAGCACCAGCGCGTACCCCTTGGTCAGGCAAGCCAGGCCCGTAACCAAACCGACCCAGAAGCCCATCCGTTTTCGCAGGTCACCGGCGAGCACCTTGCAGAGCAAGAGAATCAGGACCGCGGTGAGCAGGGTCAGCAGGTTGTCGTTGTTCACGTTGCCGCCGACCCGGGCCAGGTTGGGCAGCGTCAATGGCAGCGCCGAGGCGGCCACCGCTGCCGGCCCATCGCCGACCAACGCCTTGGCCGAGGCCCAGGCAAGGATCGGTAATGGCGCCACCATCAGGATCGACAGATATCGCAGCACCGCGACCCATTGGTCGTACGGCATGTTGTGCGAGCCCGGTATCAGATGCAGGACGGCCGCGCCGATCACGTAATAGAGCGGTGGGTGCTGCACCATCTGGTTCGGGATCGGGTACGTCCCGGCCTTGTCGCCGCCGAGCGCATCGAACGACTGGCGCTGGCCCCGCGCCACGACGTGCTGCTGGGTGAACGGCACGGTCGGCGGCGGGTGTACGGCGCCGTTGGCGTTCTGCACACCGATCGACAAGTACCGCCCGCCCGGCGCGTAGAAGCCGTTGCCGTTGTAGTAGCTGTACGTCATGTCGACGTGGAACGGCTCGTCGTACCCGGTGAAGGTCGGGTACAGGAACGTGCACATCGCCGCCAGCGAGACGAACAGCCCGGTGATGATCCACACCAGCAGCGGCGGCCGCCAGGACGGCCGGCCCTTGCCCTCGAGCTCGGACTCGATGCTGCTGGGCAGGCGCAGGCCGCCGATGAAGTCGGTGTTCTCGTCGGCGAGGTCGTCGAACGCCGCCACCCGGGTCGTCCGGTGTGGAGTGCGCGCCGGTTCGTAGTACGGCTGCTGCGAGGTCGGCGTGTCCGCGTTGTCGAACCCGGGCTCGGTGGCCGTGAGGGTTGCGTTCGGGTCTGGTACGGCGACGGTCGGTTGCTCGGCTTCGGGCGTTGCCGCGGCCGGCTGGTCCGGTACGGGAGCCGGCTGGTCCGTTGCGGCGACGGTCGGTTGCTCGGGTTCGGGTGCCGCCGCGGCCGGCTGCTCCGGTTCGGCCGCCTGGGTCGGCTCGGCCGCTTCAGTCGGCTCGGCCGGCGCGGCGGCGACCGGCTCCTGTTCACCGGTCGGTTGCGTCACGGGACCTGGCTGACCATCGGTGTGGCCATCCGACTGGTTGACCGGCAGGGCCGCAGGTTGGGTCCACGTCCCGGTCTTCTGGGGCGCCGCCTCAGAGTCAGCGTTGCCCGGTTCCCGCCACGGGTTCTGCGGAGCGGGGTCCGGCCCGGGCTCGGTCGGCGGGCTGATGGCGGAGCCGCCCCGCGCGGCAGGCTCGTCGTCGTAGAAGTCGACATCGTCATCGAGGACCTGCGAGCCGTCCTCACCAGGCTGGAGCTGCTGGTGGCCGGGCCGGTCGGTGTGACCGGTTGCGCGCGTCTCGTCAGGCATCACGAAGAACTTCCGGTGGTCGGGGCCGCGCCGGCCCAGCGGTCGACGGCAACGGCCGCCAGAGTAATTGCTCCGCACCCTACCGCCGTGGATTGGGCCGGTCGGCGTTGCGTCAGCTTCGAGATATATCAATCGCATCTACGATGCGGTGGTGAGCTCAACGAATGCGCCCATGTACGCGGTTATCCCTGCTGGCGGCAGCGGTACGAGGCTGTGGCCGTTGTCCCGGGCCAGCCGCCCGAAGTTCCTGCTCGAACTCGGCGTCGGCGGAGCCGGATGTCTGATCCAACAGACCCGGGCCCGACTCGACGGGTTGGCCTGTCCCGAGAACACCCTGGTCGTCACCGGCGCCGCGCATGCGGCCGAGGTGGCCCGCGCGTTGCCGGAGTTGCCGGCCGCCAACATCCTCGTCGAGCCGGCCCCGCGGGACAGCGCGCCCGCGATTGGCCTGGCCGCCACGTTGATCCACCGCCGCGACCCGGAGGCGGTGATGGGTTCGTTCGCCGCCGATCATCTGATCGCCGACGTCGAGGCGTTTCATACCGCGGTACGGACCGCGGCGGCCGTGGCCGCTGACGGGCTGTTGGTGACGGTCGGGCTGACCCCGACCGGTCCGGAGACCGGCTTCGGGTACCTGCGCCGCGGCGAGCCGCTGGAGGGCGGCGCCTACCGGGTCGAGGAGTTCACCGAGAAGCCGCCGCTCGAGGTGGCCCGCCGCTATCTGGAAGACGGCCGGTACCTGTGGAACGCGGGCATGTTCGTCTGGCGCCCAGACAGCTTCCTGGCCGAGGTGCGCCGGCAGGTGCCCGAGCTGTACGACGGGCTGCAGCGCATCGCCGACGACTGGGACAACCCGCGGCAGGAGGACACGCTGGGCAAGATCTGGCCGACGCTGCCCAAGGTCCCGGTCGACACGGCCGTGATGGAGGGTGCCGCGGAACGGAATCTGGTGGCGACCGTCCCGGCCGATGTGGGCTGGACCGACGTCGGCGACTTCGACACGTTGGCCGACGTACTACCCGCCGACTCCGACGGCGTGGTGCGACTTGGCGCCGGCACGGTCGTGGCCCAGGACACCACCGATACGTTGGTCTACGGCGGCTCCGGTCGGATCGTGGCGACCCTCGGGGTCGACGATCTCGTCGTGGTCGACACCGACGACGCGGTGCTGGTGTGCCGGCGTGACCGGGCCCAGGACATCAAAGCGCTGGTGGACAAGCTCAAGAGCGGCGGCCGTAGCGACCTCGTGTGAGCAAACAAAAAGCGGGCGGATCCTGACCGGATCCGCCCGCTTTTGACGTAATGACGGGCTACCGCAGGGTCGCCCAGACGACCGACCACGGGAACGGCTTGGAGACGCCGCGCACCTCGGCCACCTTGGAGACGAACTGCACGAACTTCGCGGTCGACCAGTGGTTGAGGTGACCGGGCGTGTTGCCCAGGTCCTTCACGTACCGACCGGTGAACAGGTTGCAGCTACGGAAGATCGGCTCGCGCGGCACCGAGAGCAGCAGCTGACCGTTGCCGACGCGGGCGAGCTCGGCCAGGCCGGCTTCCGGGTCGGTGAGGTGCTCGAACACCTCGACACACACGATCAGGTCGAACGAGTTGTCCTTGAACGGCAGGCGGTGGGCGTCGGCGTGCAGGTACGCCGGGCCGGGCCGGGTCTTCCACTCGGCGCGCAGGCCGGCATCGGGCAGGTCGATACCGGTGGCGCGCCCGAAGCGGCTGTGCAGCTTCTGCGAGATGACACCCTCGCCGGCGCCGACCTCCAGCGGGTTGACCGGCGGCTTCGGCTCGGCCCCGATCCGCGCCAGCGTCTCGTCCAGCCGATCCACCCAGCGGTTCGTCAGATACCGGATCGCCGGGTTCTTCGCCGTGTACTTGGCGGTGTGGTTGCCGATGACGATGCCGGGGGTCTCCGGCGCCGGTGCCGTGGCGGTAGGTGAAGTGTTGGTTGACATCAGTGTCGGTTCCTCCGTGGCCGACTCGCAGTAACACAAGAGTCAGACCGGTGATTAGGGCGCGTGCCGCGCTTCGTTAGCCTGCCTGGCGTGAAAGCTACCGTGAAGGCATACCGCAAGGCGAATGCGGTCCTGCGTGTTGCGGTTTCCGCGGGGATTGTAGGGGAAAAGCCTAACGTTCCGGACCGTGACCCGACTCACCGTCAGTAATCAGTAGGAAATATCGGTCCGCCACTCGTCCGCGAATTGCTCACCGTACGTAGGTAGCGGTCCCATTAATCCTGAATCGATTCACCGCGGTAATTGCGTTCTGGTTGCGAATTACACGGCCGAGTTTCCGGCCAATTTCCTACCGTGTAGAAGATGCTTCGACGGCCGGATTAATAGCCAGTCGGGTACCGGCCCGTTCAATCAGCTCAGCGACGCTGGCGCCCAATGGGGTCGGTAGCCGGCTAAAAGGAAACCACTCCAGCTGCAACGATTCGTCGGTGATGATCGCCTCGGCTCCGGCCGGCGCTCGGATCAGAAACCGGATGTCCAGGTGCCGGGTCGGGACGCCCAGCGAACAGGTCAGCGGATGGACGTCGAGATCCAACGGCTCGGGATCCAGCACCAGGCCGGTCAGGCCGCTCTCCTCGGTCGCCTCGCGCAACGCGGCATCGGCCACTGTGGCGTCGTCGGGCTCGCAGTGTCCGCCCAGCTGCAGCCAAAGCCGGAGCCGGCGATGCAGTGTCAGCAGTACCGCGCCCCGGGATTCATCGACCACGACCGCGCTGGCCGTGATGTGCCCGGGTACGCAGGAGCGCTGCATGCCATCGGCTCGCGCGGCCAGGAACGCCAGCATCGCCTCCCGTACCGCCCGTTGCGATACGTCGGGCGCCTGATACGACTCGAGCAGGCCGACCGCATCGGAATGCAGCGTCATCGCTGCAGGATGAAGTCCGCCGGGTCCCGGTCGGGCCGGGGCGCCGGGTCGGTGGCGGCATGTCCGATGGCGACCGAGCCCATCGGCTGCCAGTCCTCCGGCAGCTCCAGCTGCGCCCGGACCAGGTCGGCGCAGAACAACGTCGAGGAGACCCAGCACGAGCCGAGGCCCTCGGCCGCCAGCGCGACCAGGAAGTTCTCCACGCCGGCGCCCATCGCGACGTGGAACATCGTGCGTTCGGCGTCCGAGCGGCGCGGGTCCGGATAGGGATGGGCGCCGCCGGTCGTGACCAGAGCCGGCACCACCAACAGCGGCGCCTCGACCAGCAGGTCGCCGCGGCGCAACCGGCGGGCGATCTGCTCCGGGCTGAAGCCGTCGCCCTGCAGGTCCCGGGTCCACTGCTCACGCATCGCGTCCAGCAGCCGCTGCCGTACCTCCGGCGTCTCGACCACGACGAACCGCCACGGCGTGGTGTGGTGCGGGGCCGGCGCGGTGAGGCCGGCCGCGATGGCCCGGCGGACCGCGGCCGGATCGACCGGCTCGTCGGTGAAGGTACGGACCGAGCGGCGGGCCAGTACGGCCTCGCGCCGGCCCTGCGCCACCGCCTCCTCGGTACCAAGCGAGAACAGGTCGGCCTGCGAGCCACGGACCAACGGCCGTACGCCCTGCTTGTCGTCCACTGTGGACAGTCCGCGGACCACGGCGACCGGAATGCCGGTGAGCTTGCCCTTGACCAGATCGGCCGCGGCCGCGGCCTCGTCGGCCACCGCGACCTCGGTCACCGACAGCACGTGGCCCGTCGGGTCGGTCTCGCCGCGCAGGCTGACCAACGCGGTCATGCCGGCTACCCCGATTGCGTGGTCGGTGACGCCGACCCGCCAGGCCCGCCCGGCGGTATCGCTGACGATCACGGCCACGTTGACCCCGAGCGCGTCGGCCAGTCCGGCCCGGATCCGTTGCGCCGACTCGTCCGAATCCAGCGGCAGCAAGGCGATTTCGTCGGCCTGCACGTTGGAGGCATCCACCCCGGCGGCGGCGATGACGAACCCGTGCCGGGTCTCCACGATGCGGGTCGACATCCGCGACGCGACGACCCGGACCGCCTCGTCGGTGATCGCCTGCTGGCGCGCCGCCTCCCGCTCCTCGGGATCGGTCGGTACGGCGACCAGCCGTCCCTCCACTTTGGACACTGCCTTGGAGGTGACGACCACGACGTCGCCGTCTTGCAGCCAGGGCGCCCGTTTGGCGATCAGCCCGGGCAGGTCGTCGCCGGGCCGCAACTCCGGGATCCCGCCCACAGGCAGTACTTCGAGTCGATCCGGCGCTGGTGCGCTCATCGTGGCAACCCCACCAGGTCCAAGGCCGCGCCGGCCATCGCGGCGGTCGCGGCAACGTCGGTCATCAGCAGCGGCACCGCCCGTACGGCGACGCCCGGAACATCGGCGGAATCGCCGGAGTCGATCAGCCAGCCATCCAACAGCCCACCGGCGGAACGGGCGCCGTAATGCCGGCCGACCGCCTCGGCTGAGGTCTGCACCCCGATCGCGCTCAAGCAGGCATCGGCCATGCCCCGCACCGGCGCGCCGCCGACGATCGGGGATAATCCGACGATCGGCGCCGGCCCGGACCGCAGCGCGTCGGCAATGCCGGGCACGCCCAGGATCATTCCGACGCTGACCACCGGGTTACTCGGCGCCAGCACCACGACGTCGGCGTCGGCGATCGCGTCCAACACTCCCGGCGCCGGCTTGGCATCCTGCACGCCGACCTGTACGAACTGCGCCGCCGGTACCTTCGCGTGCAGCTTGAGCCACCACTCCTGGAAGTGGATCGCGCGGCGCTTGCCGTCCTCGACGATCACGACGTGGGTCTCGACCCGCTCGTCGCTCATCGGCAGCATCCGTACGCCCGGCTGCCAGCGATTGCACAGCGCCTCGGTCACCGCCGAGAGGGGATAACCGGCGTCCAGCATCTGCGTGCGGACCAGGTGGGTGGCGATGTCCCGGTCGCCCAGGCCGAACCAGTCCGGTCCGACCTCGTACGCGGCCAGTTCCTCTTTGATACTCCAGGTTTCCTGGCTGCGGCCCCAGCCCTGGGTGGATTCGATGCCGCCGCCAAGCGTGTACATCACCGTGTCCAGGTCGGGGCAGATCCGCAGCCCGTGCAGGGTGAGGTCATCGCCGGTGTTGCAGATGACGGTGATGTGGTCCGAGGGGTCGGCCCGTTCGGCAAGGAGGGCCTTCATCCCGGTCAGGAACCGGGCGCCTCCGATGCCTCCGGCCAGCGCGAGGATGTGCACCCGCTCATCGTGTCAGACCGCCTCGGTCAGGGCCTCGGCCGGATCGGCGCTCGGCGCCCGCCGGACGAAGGTGACTCCGCACAGCGTGCCGACCTGCAGCAGCACGCCGCCGCCCATCAGCACCAGCAGCGCGATCAGAACGAGGCTTGGGGCTGGGATGCCCACCGCGTCCAGGCCGGCCCGCAATGTCTGCCACATGTCAAGGTCCGGGTACGCCCGGTCGAGCTGGGTGGTGAGCGTACGTATCGTGCCCCAGCACTCCAGGACCAGTACGGCCCCGAGCGCGAGCGGCCCGAGCCGTATCGGGTACGCCATCAGACAGGCGGCCGCGGCGACCAGAAACGCGCCCGCCGCCGGCAACAGGTAGCGCCCGTGCGGCAGCCCACCGGCCACCGCGTGTACCGCGATCTCGCCCATACTGGCGCACAACACGACGGCCAGCACTGCCAGGCACAACGTCATCCGGCCGGTGAACCGGATCTGACCGAACACGATCCGGCCCACCAGCGCCACCACGCCGATTCCCAGCAGCAGGAGCAGGGCCAAGGCCAGCGGTCGGGTCGAGT
Organism: Mycobacteriales bacterium; assembly: GCA_040414495.1. Taxonomy (GTDB): domain Bacteria; phylum Actinomycetota; class Actinomycetes; order Mycobacteriales; family QHCD01; genus DATAVB01. The sequence goes on along the minus strand of JBEDUI010000028.1, from coordinate 12,064 downwards.
CCGGGTAGTGACCGTGCCGGGAGTCCGGGCCGCCGACGATCTCCTGCAGCTGCAGCAGCCAGCTGAACCGGTCCAGTACGTAGTGCACGTCGCCGGTCGCGCCCGGCTCGTGCGCGTGGATCAGCGACTGCACCGCCTTGCCGCCGCTCCAGTCCCCGTACCGACGCTGGTTCAGCACCAGGAACCAACCGGCCACGGCCGCGGTCGCCGCCAGCACCACCGCCGGCGGCCACACCGCATCGCCGATCCGCCGACCCCAGCCCCAGTTCGGGTCGGCCGGCCAGAGCAGCCCGGCCAGCCCGATGGTGGCGCAGATGATCAGTACGGTCGGCACGCTGGTGACCCGGGTGAGCGACGCGGCGGCGCAGCTGGCCGCCAGCCCGGCGAGCCGGCCGGCGGTCCGGCCCAGCATCACGATCCGGACCATCATCAGCAGCGCGGCCAGCACCAACGCCGTCGACAGCGAGTCGTTCTCCACGATCCCGGCCGCGGTGACCAGGTGCGGCAGGGCGCCGGTCAGTCCGGCCGCGCCGACAGTGAGCATGATCCGGCGGCGACGTCCCGTCGTATCGCCCTCGCTCCGTTCCATGCCGGCGCTCAGCGTCCAGGCCAGCAGCCCGGCCAGCAGCACCGCGACCGCGGCGAAGAGCAGATTGACCAGGCGGGCCAGGATGACGCCGGCCTCCGGGTGGTGCAACGCCAGCGACGCTCGCAGGATCGGGCCGACGATGGCGTGGTAGAGCGGCGGGTGGTTGGAGGCGTGCTGCGCGGCGGCCCGCTGGCCGGGGAACTGCGGGTGGATCGGATGCGGCCCGGCGACCGGGATGTGGCCCTTCGTGATCTGCATGGCGTAGGCGACGTTGGCGCTCTCGTCGACCGGCAGGAACGGCCGCGCGGCGAGGGTACGCAGCAAGACCCCGCCGGCCAACGTGACGATCGCGCCGCCCAGACCGAGTCGCACCGCAGTCCGGTGCACGGTCGACTCTGACTGCGCACGATGGCTGGTGGGGAGGGCCTCAGCGGGCACGCGAGGTCATGCAGTCGCCTCCTGCGGCGTGCGTTCCAGGGCCGTCGCGGTGACGGGCGCGGTGGCCAGGCGGTTGCCCAACCAGGTCAGCGCCACGGCCTGGGCCGCGACTCCGGCCACGATCAGCGCCAGGAACAGTACGAGGATTCCCCGCGCCCCCGGCATGCCGAGGTGGTCCATGCTCGTCGCGAGCGCGTCGAACCAGCCGCGCCCATTCAGCAGCGGCTGCCGGCGGGCGATGACCAACGTGTAATGGAGCGAGCCGTACACACCGATGAGGCTGACCAGCAGGGGGATCACCGGCAGTCGGCGCCAACCGAGCATTAGCAGCCCCGCGCCGACCCCGACGCCCCAGAACGCGAGGCCGTCCAGCAGATAGCGGTTGTTCTCGCTGCCGTGCTGGGTCGCGTGGTCGGCCAGCTCAAGGAACGAAATCGCGAGCACAACGAACAGGCCGGCGACCAGCATCCAGCCGCGGCGGTCGTCCCACCGCTTGCCCCGGCCCAGCGCGACGAACACGGCGGCCAACGCGGCCATGAGGATCACCGACAGCAGAGTCGTCACGTGCACGGTTTGAACGGGCTGGGTCAGCCGCAGCTCGCCGTAACCACCGGCCAGCTGCACGATCTGGATCCACCAGGAACGGGGGTAGGTGAAGAAGCTGAACAGGTTCTCGGCGCCCGGTTCCATGGGCCGGCCGGCCACCAATGGATAGACCGCCGAACCGCCGACGAAATCCCCGTACCGGTGCTTGTTGAGGAAATAGAACCAACTGGCGCCGATGAACGAGACGCCGCCGATCACGGCGACCTGGATGACCGCGGCCCGTACCCGGTAGCGCTGCAACGGGAAGAACCGCTGACCCTGCTCGGGCCAGAGCGCCGCGAGGGCGACCGTGATCAACACGACCAGGAGCACCTGGATGAACGTGGAGCGGCACAGCATGCCCAGCGTGCAGACGATCGCGAGCGCGGCGATGAGCTTCGGGGTGGCGCCGCGGCGTACGACGAGGGCCAACAGCACCAGCGCCGCCAGCGTGAACGCGATCGTGATCGAGTCGTTCTGGATGGCCCCGGCCGCCGCGACGAACGACGGGACGGTGGCGACCAGACCGGCCGCGGCGATCATCAACTGGGCGCGGGCGCGCGGGCTGGCCTGGCGGGCGATGATGCCGGCCAGCAGCGCGGTCAGCGCCACGACGATGACGCCGAAGATCGCGGTCAGCCCGCGGGTGGCCAGAATGCCGACCATCGGGCGGTCGATCGCCTGACCAATCCGCAGTACCGGACCGGCGAGGACGTAATAGAGCGGCGGGTGGTTCGAGACGTGCTGCCGCAGCGACCGCTGGCCCTGACGCGGGAACTCGGCGTGGAACGGTTGCCCGGCGACCGGCAGGTGACCGTGCGTGACTTGGACGGCGTAATCGGTGTGCGCGCTCTCGTCGGCCGGTAGGAATGGGGGCACCGCGAAGATCCAGATCAGCGCCAGTCCCGTGAACGTCGCGACCGCGCCGAGCACGCCGATCCAGACGAGTCGTGTGGTCCGGCGATCAATGGGGCGTCGGATGTCCGCCGTCAAGGAAAGTACTGCCGACGGTAAAGCCATGGCGGCAGACTACGGGGTCTAACCCATGTCGTCCTATAGCGGTCCTCTTCGCGCCGTGTCGGCGCTGTGCTGAAGAAGCGGATTCGCCCCGTTGTGGGGCCTAATAGATGGGCTATCCGCTGTGTCCCGTACTCTGACCCCGACGCGCGACATGGGGTGGAAAGCTTCGCGAGCCCGTTCCCGTACCAGATCCCGGCTTGACTTGCCCGCAACGACACGGGTGTAATCACACATGTGTCATTCGCATCGTGAGCTGCCGCGATGGGGAGGACATCGGGGTTTACGGACCCCATTCACGGGGTGGGTCGAGCAAGTTGGGAGGGCATCACGATGAGTGAGCCCACAGAGCAGGACCTGGCAGGTGCGCTGAGCGTACTCATTGGTGACGACGACACCGAGCCGGAATGGCAGGAACGCGCGCTGTGTGCCCAGACCGATCCGGAGGCGTTCTTTCCGGAGAAGGGCGGGTCCACCCGCGAGGCCAAGAAGATCTGCACTGGCTGCGAGGTGCGCGCCGAGTGCCTGGAGTACGCCCTGGCACACGACGAGCGCTTCGGCATCTGGGGCGGACTGTCCGAACGAGAACGTCGTCGACTCAAGCGACGCGCGGTCTGATCCGCCGCTGCGCCTGACCCGGGGGAGGGTCAGGCGTCAGCGGGCGGGTCGACGTCGTCGGGGTGCATGCCGAGCAGGTTCGCCACCTGCTCGATGACTACGTCGTGCACCAGGTCGTCCAGGTCGAGTTGGTCGACGGCCCGGGCCTCCAACGGCCGGCGGTACAGCACGATCCGGGGCGGGTAGCTCTGCCCGTCGGCACGGTGCCCCGGGATCAGCCGCGCCAAGGGCACCGAGCCGTCTTCGAGGATCTCTTCGTCGTAGGCGCCGGTCGCGGTCGTGTTGTCCTCGACCGCCGGCACCTCCTCGACCGCGAACTCCACGCCGTCGAGTTCCTTGGCCCAGCGCTGTTCCAGATGTTCCACCGCGTCCAGTACGCGGTCGTCAAACTGCTGCGAACGGGTCCGGGACAGCGGCAGCGACGGCGGCACGACCATGCCGCGGGGTCCGCGGCCATGCCGGTCGCGACGCCGCCGCGACCGGGAGCCCACGGTGGTGTCGCCGGTGAAGGTGTGGTCGCTCGGTGAGTGCACAGCGCCAGACTATCCGCGTTCGGCCGCACGACACGGCATCCGCTGCCACGCCACGGGACCCGCTGGGTCTATCGTCGCCGTTCGTGAGACATGTGCGGCGCTGTTCTCGGACCGGGTGTACCCATGCGGCTGTCGCAACGCTGACCTACGTCTACTCCGACTCCACCGCCGTCGTGGGTCCGCTCGCCACCTACGCCGAACCGCACAGTTACGACCTGTGCGAGGCACACGCCATGCGGTTGACCGCGCCGCGCGGGTGGGAGTTGGTCCGGCACGAGGGCGCGTTCGACGTCGCGACGCCGAGCAGCGACGACCTGGAGGCCCTGGCCAACGCGGTCCGCGAAGCCGCGCGGCCGGAACGTCGACCCGAGCCGCCGGAGGGTCCCGGTCGCGGGCCGAATGGACCGGGTCGTCGGGGACACCTGCGGGTCGTACCCGATCCGCACTGACCGCGTCGCTCCCGATCCGTACTGACCGCTACGCTCGGGTCCCCGCCGCCCTCCGGTCGAGGGCTCAACGTCGAGTCACGTGAGGCTGCCCGAGATGCCTGACCTGTCGGCAATCGTGAAGGCGTACGACATCCGCGGTGTCGTACCGGACCAGCTGGACGAGCAGATCGCCCGCACCGTCGGCGCCGCCTTCGTCCGGGTGATGGGCGCGGACCGGATCGTGACCGCCCACGACATGCGACCGTCCTCGCCGGGCCTGGCCGCCGCGTTCGCCGAAGGCGCCACCAGCCAGGGCGCCGACGTCGTGCAGGCCGGTCTCGCCTCGACCGACCTGCTGTACTTCGCCGCCGGCTCGCTGGACATACCTGGTGCGATGTTCACCGCCAGCCACAACCCGGCCCGCTACAACGGCATCAAGCTGTGTCGGGCCGGCGCCGCGCCGGTCGGTCAGGAGAGCGGTCTGCTCGAGATCCGGCAGCTGGTCGAGCAGGGCGTGCCGGCCTACGACGGCCCGGCTGGGACGGTCACCGACCGCAACCTGCTGGACGAGTACGCCGCCTACCTGCGCAAGCTGGTCGACCTCTCCGGCATCCGCCGGCTCAAGGTCGCGGTCGACGCCGGCAACGGAATGGGCGGGCTCACCGTTCCGGTCGTCTTCGAAGGGCTGCCGGTCGACATCGTCCCGATGTACTTCGAGTTGGACGGCAACTTCCCGAATCACGAGGCCAATCCGATCGAGCCGGCCAACCTGGTCGACCTGCAGGCCAAGGTGCGCGAGGTCGGCGCGGACGCCGGGTTGGCGTTCGACGGTGACGCCGATCGTTGCTTCGTGGTCGACGAACGTGGCGAGGCGGTCTCTCCCTCCGCGATCACCGCGCTGGTCGCCACCCGGGAGTTGGCCCGCGAACCAGGTGCGGCGATCATCCACAACCTGATCACCTCGCACGCCGTACCGGAGATCGTGGCCGAGAACGGTGGCACAGCCGTCCGTACCCGGGTCGGGCACTCGTTCATCAAGGGCGAGATGGCCCGGACCGGCGCGATCTTCGGCGGCGAGCACTCCGGGCACTTCTACTTCCGCGACTTCTGGCGGGCCGACTCGGGCATGCTGGCCGCGCTGCACGTGCTGGCCGCGCTGGGCTCGCAGGACGCGCCGCTGTCCGAACTGGTCGCCAGCTACACCCGGTACGTCGCCTCGGGCGAGATCAACTCCACTGTGGACGATCAGGCCGGGAAGCTGGCGACGGTACGGACCGCGTTCGCCGACCGTAACGGGGTAAAGATTGACGAGCTGGACGGGCTTACCGTCGAGCTGCCGGGCGGGGCGTGGTTCAATCTGCGTCCTTCCAACACCGAGCCGCTGCTCCGGCTGAACGTCGAAGCAGCGGACGATGTGCAGATGGGTAGGCTGCGCGACGAAGTGCTCGCGATCATCACCTCGTGACACCGTTCATCATCAGCATCTGATTCAACGTAACTGGAGTAATTCCGCATGAACCTCGATTCCGCACTGCTTGAGGTCCTGGCCTGCCCGGCCGATCACGCCGAGCTGAAGGTCAATGAGGCCGAGCAGCAGCTCGTCTGCACCAAGTGCGGCCTGGCGTACCCGGTGCGCGACGACATCCCGGTGCTGTTGGTCGACGAGGCGATCCGCCCCGAGTCCACGACCGACAGCAAAGACTGACCAGATCGGACGCCAGCCGTGAGGGATGAGTCGATACTCGACGATCCCGCGCGGCTGGCCGAGGCTGATCCGCGCGGGATGTTACGGGCGCTGGCCGGCGCCGGGGCCCAGGTCCGGCGGACCGTACTGGCCGCGGCCGAGGCCGGCGTCGCCGCCCTGGCCGATGACGGGATCCCGCGCAGCGTGATCGTGCTCGGCACCGGAATCGCCGCGCTGGCCGCAGATGCGGTCGCCGCGCTGGCCGGGCCGGCGGCCACCGCGCCGATCATCGTGCACCGGGCGGCGTACCTGCCGCGCTGGGTCGGCGCCGCCGACGTGGTCATCGGGCTGAGCCCGACCGGGGCCGGCGTGGAGGCGCTCTCGGCCACCGACGCCGCGGCCCGCCGTGGCGCCCGGGTGGTCGGCGTGGGCGCGGACGAGTCGCCGCTGGCAGCGGTGGTCGCTGGCGCCCGCGGGCCGTACGTGGCGATCGAGGACCCGCATTGGCGCCGTACCGCGTTCTGGCCGCTGTTGACCGGACTGGCGCGGCTGGTCGACGCGGTCGGGGTGATCGAGGTCGGCGACGATGCGTTGGAGCAGACCGCCGCCCGGCTGGACGAGGAGGCGATCCGCTGCCGGTCGGACAGCGAGTCGGTCGTCAACCCGGCCAAGCAACTGGCCCAGCAGCTGCTCGATGCCGTCCCGGTCGCCTGGGCCAGTTCGGCCCTGACCGCGGTGGCGGCGCAGCGGTTCACCGAGTCGCTGGCGGGAATGGCCGGTGTCGCCGGCTCGCACGCTCTGCTCGATGGCGAACCGCAGGCGCTGGGGCTGTTCGGTGGACCGCTGGCCGGCGTACGTACTGTCGAGGACCTCTTCGCCGACCGGCTCGAGGAGCCGGAGACCCGGCGGGCCCACCCGATCCTGCTGCGTGACTCCGCGCCCAGCCCGGCGTTGGACCGGGCCGCTCAGCTGGCCGAGTACTACCAGCTCGCGGTCACCGAGCTGATGGTCGATGACGCCATCCCGATCGCCGGGCTGGCCCAGTTGGTCGCCCAGCTCGATTTCACCGCTGGCTATCTGGCGATGGCTGATGGCCTGGACCCGTCCCGCGAGGCGGCCTCGGACGGATCGTTGCCCGGCTGAGGCGTGTTTTCACAATCGACGTCGCCGGGTCGCAGAACTCTTGCGACGATGAGCGTGCCCCTCGAAACGAAAGGCGACTGATGAGCGCGCATGGTGGCGGCCGGGCGATCTTCGCCGCGTTGGGTGCCAACGTGGGAATCGCGGTGGCGAAGCTGATCGGCTTCGCCGTGACCGGATCCGCCTCGATGCTGGCCGAGAGCGTGCACTCGCTGGCGGACTCCGGCAACCAGGCGCTGCTGCTGGTCGGCCGGCGCCAGTCGAAGCGGAAGGCGACCGCTGAGCACCCGTTCGGCTACGGCCGGGACCGATATTTCTACGCCTTCGTGGTCGCGTTGGTGATCTTCACGCTCGGTTCGCTGTTCGCCTTGTACGAGGGCGTCCACAAGCTGCAGCACCCCGCGAAGCTGGATTCGCCGGCGGTGGCGATCGTGATCCTGCTGGTCGCGGTCTGCCTCGAGGGATATTCATTCCGTACGGCCATGGCCGAGTCCCGCTCGGCGCGCGCCGGTATTTCCTGGTGGGCCTATATCCGGCGGGCCAAGGCGCCGGAGCTGCCCGTGGTGTTGTTGGAGGACTTCGGGGCGCTGATTGGTCTGGTCTTCGCGTTGATCGGCGTCGGGCTGGCCACGATCACCGGCAGCCCGCGGTGGGACGCGGTCGGGTCGCTGGCGATCGGGTTGCTGCTCGGCGCGATCGCGGTCGTGTTGATCATCGAGACCAAGAGCCTGTTGATCGGTGAGGCGGCGGCGCCGGACGCGGTGGCACGGATCCGCGCGGCGCTGGCCGGACCGGGCGTGGACCGGATCATCCACCTGCGCACCATGCACCTGGGGCCCGAAGAGCTGTTGGTGGCGGCCAAGATCGCCGTACCGCGTACCACCACCCTGGACCATGTCGCGGCGGCCATCGATGCCGCCGAGCGCCGGATCCGCATGGCCGAGCCGACGGCCCGGCTCATCTACCTCGAGCCGGATCTGGACCGGGGCAAGGATCGGGGTCGGAGCAACGGTCGGCCTGCCGCCGTACGGACCGAGGCGCCGGCCCGGGAGCAACGCGCGCGCGAATCAGACTCGTAGCCGACCCGAATGAATGAAGGGGTACGTCAGTGATCGCACGGCTGTCCAATCCGATTCGCTCGTACGACTGGGGATCGCGCACCGCGATAGCCCAGCTGCAGGGTCGTCCCAGCCCGTCCGAGGGTCCGGAGGCCGAGCTGTGGATGGGGGCGCACCGCGGTGACCCGTCGCGCCTGCCCGACGGTACGGCGCTGGATGCCCGGATCGCGGCCGACCCGGTCGGCGAGTTGGGGGAGCAGACCGTGGCGGAACTGGGTCCGCGGCTGCCGTTCCTGGCCAAGGTGCTGGCCGCCGCCCGAGCGCTCTCGCTCCAGGTGCACCCTACGCTCGCGCAGGCGCGAGCCGGTTTCGCGGCCGAGGAGGCGGCCGGGATCGCAGCGAGCGACCCTGCCCGTAACTACGCCGACGACAACCACAAGCCGGAGTTGATCTGCGCGCTCACCCCGTTCCGCGGCCTGGCCGGGTTCCGGCCGATCGCGCAGACGGAGGCGCTGTTCGCGGCATTGGCGGTGCCGGAGCTGGACCGGTACGCCGAATCGTTGAGTGACGGACCGGCCGGGCTGCTCCGGATCGTGGGCGAGCTGTTGAGCCTGCCTGCGGCCGAGCGTGCGCCGCTGGTGGATCGGGTCGTGGCCGCCTGTTCTGTCGACGGCGAATTCCCGGAGGAACGCCGCTGTGCGGTCGAATTGGCCAATGCGTTCCCGGGTGATCCCGGCGTGGTGGTCGCGCTGCTGCTCAACCTGGTTTTCCTGCAGCCGGGCGAGGCGCTGTTCCTGCCGGCCGGCGTGCCGCACGCGTACCTCGGCGGTGTCGGGGTCGAGGTGATGGCCAACTCTGACAACGTCTTGCGAGGGGGCCTGACCAGCAAGCACATCGACGTACCTGAGCTGTTGTCGATCCTGGACCCGCAGCCGGCGCAGCCGCAGGTGCAGGCCGGGGTCGCGACCGGTCCCGGCCAATGGTCGTACCCGACCCCGGCCCGGGAGTTCGCGCTGTCCCGGCTGACCGGAGTGGTCCGGCTGCCGGCCGGCGCGCCGCAGATCCTGGTCGTCACCGAAGGGTCGATGGAGCTGGCTCGCGACAACGATGTCACCGACGTGGTGCGGGGCAACGCGGCCTACTTGAACGCCCGCAGCGGCCCGGTTGAGGCCCGCGTATCGGGAACGGCATACCGGGTGACAACCAACCTCAAAGCCCCCGGCGTGGCCTAAGACCGTTGTCGTGAGTCCGGTCACGACGCCCCGCGTAGCCTTGCGGGAAAACGGGCTTTAGAGCAGTCGGTGGCCGAGACCGGTCTTGATCTTCAAGATTTATTGGGCTGAGATAGCGATGTAACAGGCTGTCAGACAACCTGCTAGGTAGTACCGATGTCGCCGAGCCCGGTCACCCGCCGGGCACCGAGAACGGAGGTCAAGATGCCGCCAGGGCAAGCTGCCAGCGAGCCGGAGTTCACTGTCTATCTTCCCAGTGGGGAAGAAACCTGTGATCAGGACGCTGAATGGTGCGTCGTGGAAACGCCGGAGGACCGACGCCGGATCCGATTCCACGACTATGACGAGATCTACACTGTCCCAGGGCTCTACGAGCACCTGTTCTATTCGGAGCTCAAATGCGATTCGCCACGTACGGTGGCCTCGCTGATCGATGACGTGATCGACTCGCGTCAGATGGATCCGGCCGACATCACCGCGCTGGATGTCGGTGCCGGCAACGGCATGGTCGCCGAGCAACTCGCTGAGATCGGCGTGGGATCCGTTGTTGGGGTGGACATTCTGCCGGAGGCCGGCGAAGCGGCCGCGCGGGATCGTCCCGGCGTGTACGACGACTACCGGGTCGTCGACCTGACCCATGTGTCCGAAGCGGACGATGAGTTCTTCGCCAGCGCCGGTTTCAACTGCATGACCAGCGTGGCGGCGCTCGGCTTCGGAGATATTCCACCGCGCGCGTTTGCGCAGGCCTACAACTATGTCGAAGACAAGGGCCTGCTGGCGTTCACCATCAAGGAAAACTTCGTCACCGACTCGGATCCGACGGGGTTCAACCTGTTGATTCGCAAGATGTTCGACGAAGGTGTGCTGAACGAGCCGCTGGTGGAGCACCGATACCGCCATCGTCTGGCGGTATCCGGCGATCCGCTGTATTACCTGGCCTACGTCGCGGAAAAGGTCAGCGACGTACCGGCCGACTGGGTCGCCGCGGCCTGATCAGTTTGCCGCCGGGCTGAAGCCATCCGGGTGGCCGGTCAAAGGTTGACCGGCTGCTCGGCGGCGGGATCGGCCCAGCGGTCGTTGGGCACCAGCGGATACCAGTCCGGACGTCCTGGATCGCGGTCATACGGGTAATTCCCGAGTTCCTTATACAGCTCGGCGTATTCGGCCAGCTTGTCCCGGTCGAGCCGGACCCCGAGTCCCGGGCCGGTCGGCACCGCGATCGCACCATTCCGATACTGCATTTTTCCGCCGACGATGATGTCGTCGCGCAGGTGGTGGTAATGCGCATCGGCGGCATGGTCGAGGTTCGGTACGACCGCGCCCAGGTGCAGCATCGTGGACAGTTGGATTCCCAGCTCACCCGAGGAATGCACGGCCACGCCGAGTTGGAACGTCTCGCAGATGCCGGCGGCCTTGATGCATGGCCGAATTCCGCCCCAGAACGTGGTGTCGAGCAAAATCACGTCAACCGCGGGGTCACGGATATTCGCGGCCAGCTGCTCGAAATTCACCACGACCGTGTTCGTTGCAAGTTGCAACCCAAGATCGCGCAGCGACCGCATTCCGCCCAGACCCCAGGTCGGGTCCTCGTAATAATCGTTGGGCAGATCGGAAATCGCGTGCCCGAAGCGGCGGGCCTGCCCGACCGACAAGGCACAATTGGGGTCGTAGCGCAGCAGGTCGCCGTCGGTCGCGGCGGCCAGCGCGCGATAACACTCCAATTCGTAATCCGGGTGGAAAACGCCGGCCTTCAATTTGTGTACGGAGAACCCGTACTCGGATTTGAGTTGGCGGGCGTGTTCGGCCAGTTGGTCGGGGTTGCGGATTTCGCCTTGTCCGGTGGCCGGATCAGCGTACCGGAAGAAAAGGTAGGACGCGAACTGCACGTGGTCGCGTAATTTGCCGCCCAGCAGGTCGTACACCGGAACGTTCAGTTCCTGGCCGACCAGGTCCAGGCAGGCGAATTCGATCGCGGCCAGCAGTTGGGTCCGGTTGTTGTAGAGGCTCGCGGTCGGATTCGCGATCACGAACCGCAACGCCTCCAATTCGTACGGATTGTGGCCGGTCAGGTACGCCCGCAGTCCCTCGATCGCCGCCTCGGCGCTCTGCCCGCCGCCGCCTAATTCGCCCAGCCCGATCAGGCCGTTGTCCGCCTCGACCTCGACCACCGTGCGGACGAACCGGCCCCAGTGCGCGCCGTTGGAGTGCAACAGGGGCGCGTGCAAGGGAACTGTCACCGTGGTGGCCCGGATGTCGACGATCTTCATCTGCGACTCCAACTCAGGTAGGCGGATCTGCACAGGAAATCTAACGGCCCGCGCTTTTGTGTACCGAACGCGACGGTGGCGGGGCGACGCCTATTTGCCGCGAGCGTGACGTGAGGGTGGCTTGAGTTGGCGGCGGGCGACGCCTATTGCAGCGACGGTGACATGAGGGCGGCATGGGCTAGTGGCGGGCGGCACCGATTGCAGCGACCGTGACGTGAGGGCGGTTTGCCTGGCGTCCGCGGCACCGATTGCAGCGAGCGTGATGTCAGGGTGGCCTGGGCCGGCGGCTGGCGACGCCTATTGCAGCGAGCGAGGCGTGAAGGCGGTTTGGCGCCTGCGAAATCGACGCTGGTGTCACGTTCGCTGCAAATGCGGGACCCGCGGGCGGACAGCCGGCAGCAGACCCGCGTACAAGCGCCCGTAAACCCACCGCCCCAACACCCCACCCAAACCTTGACATGGCCGTGGTAAGGTC
>JBEDUI010000027.1:0-37195 GCA_040414495.1 Mycobacteriales bacterium | reverse complement strand
GCCGCTGTGGCGCGAGTGCCGTTCGCAGCGCGCTGCGGCTGCGGCTGCGGCTGCGGTTGCGGTTGCGGTTGCGGTTGCGGCTGCGGCTGCGGCTGCGGTTGCGGTTGCGGTTGCGGCTGCAGCGACGGTGACATCAGTGCGAGTTGATCATGAAGTCGCCGCACTGACGTAACGCTCGCTGCAAATAAGGCCAACGCAGACCAGGCGACCCGACAGTGATGTCACGCTCGCTGCAGTGAACGCGGGGGCGGAGCCAGCCAGGCAACCCTGCCGTCACGGTCGCTGCAGTAGGAGTTGTCGCGAGGCCGGTCAACCAGCCGTGACGTCACGCTCGCTGCAGGGCGGGCCAGAGTTGCGCGAGAAAACCGCCCTGGTATCACGCTCGCTGCAACAGAGTCCGACGCAGGCCCGCCGACCCGACACAGATGTCACGCTCGCTGCAGTGAACGCGGTGCCGGAGCCAGCCAGGCAACCCTGCTATCACGGTCGCTGCAGGAGGACTTGTCGCGAGGCCGGTCAATCAGCCGTGACGTCACGCTCGCTGCAGTGCGGGCCAGAGTTGCGCGAGAAAACCGCCCTGACGTCACGCTCGGTGCAATAAACGCCGACGCAGGCCCGCCGACCCGACGCAGATGTCACGCTCGCTGCAGATAAGCACCGACGCAGACCCGCCGACCCCACCCTGATGTCACGCTCGCTGCAGATAAGCACCGACCAGTGGTGTTCCGAGTTTGATTGTCAGTCGAACAGCTGCGGCAGCGGGGTTTCGTGGGCGGCCCGCAGCTCGTCCAACGGCACGCTCAGCACGCCGTCGATATTCAGATCGGTCCCGGTCGCGACGCCAATTTCGGTCACCAGCAATCCGCGCTCGGCGCACAGCTGCTCGAACCGGTCGTCGCTGACCGCCACGATGGCCCGGCCGGCCGACTCGGAAAACAACGCGACAAACGCATCACCGGTCAACGACACCTGCGCGCCGACCCCGCCGGCCAGGCAGGATTCGACCAGCGCCTGGGCCAATCCGCCGTCGGCCAGATCGTGCGCGGCGACCAACAGGCCGTCCTTGGCCCCGTCCACCAGTACCTGGGCCAGTAACCGTTCCCGTTCCAGGTCAACCTCGGGCGGACGACCGCCGAGATGCCCGTACTCGGTCCACGCCCATTCCGAGCCGCCGAATTCGTCCTTGGTGTCGCCGAGCAGCAGAATCCTTGCCCCGTCGGCGAATTCGCTCGGAGTACGCCGGGCCACATCGTCGATCAAGCCCAATACCCCGATCACCGGGGTCGGGTTGATCGGCGTGGTGCCGGTCTGGTTATAGAAGCTGACGTTGCCGCCGGTGACCGGAGTGCCGAGTTGCTGGCACCCGTCGGCCAGACCGCGGACCGATTCGGCGAATTGCCACATCACCTCGGGGTCCTCTGGGCTGCCGTAATTCAGGCAGTTGGTGACCGCGATCGGTGTGGCGCCGGTGGCGGCGACGTTGCGGTACGCCTCGGCCAAGGCAAGTTGCGTGCCCTGGTACGGGTCGAGCCTGGTGTAGCGGCCGTTCCCGTCGGCCGCGACCGCCACGCCCAGGCCGGTCTGCTCATCGACCCGGATCACACCGGAATCCTCGGGCTGGGCCAGGACCGTATTGCCCTGGACGTACCGGTCGTACTGGTCGGTGACCCAGCGTTTGCCGGCCAGGTTGGGCGCGGAAACCATACGCAGCAGGGTTTTCCGCAGGTCGGTCGGACGTTCGAGCCGGTCCGGGGAATCGGCCCGCAGCGCGTCGAGGTCGGCCGGTCGGCGCATCGGCCGGTCGTACACCGGCCCGTCGTGCGCCACCGTCCGCGGTGGAACGTCCACAATAGACTCTCCGCGCCAGCTGATTTCCAGCCGGCCGGTGTCGGTGACCTCGCCGATGGCGGTCGCGGTCACACCCCATTTGGCGCAGATTTCCAAGAAACGGTCGAGCTTGGCCGGTTCGACGACCGCGCACATCCGTTCCTGGGATTCGCTCATCAGGATTTCTTCGGGCGCCAGCGTCTGGTCGCGCAGCGGCACGGTATCCAGATTGACCCGCATACCGCCGGTACCGGCACTGGCCAATTCCGTTGTGGCGCAAGAGATTCCGGCCGCACCGAGGTCCTGGATGCCGACCACGAGGTCCTCGGCGAAAATCTCCAGACAGCATTCGATGAGCAGCTTTTCGGTGAACGGATCACCGACCTGAACGCTCGGTCGCTTGGCCGGTTTGCCCTCATCGTCAAAGGTCGCGCTGGCCAATACGGACGCGCCGCCAATGCCGTCGCCGCCGGTACGAGCGCCGAAAAGCAGCACGATATTGCCGACGCCGGTGGCCTTCGCGTACTTCACACCGTCGGCCGGCAGGACGCCGACACACAGCACGTTGACCAGCGGATTGCCGGCGTAGCAAGGATCAAAGACCAATTCACCGCCGATGGTCGGCAAACCGAGGCAGTTCCCGTAACCGGCAATACCGGCCACCACACCCGGCAACACCCGGGCCGTGTCGGACGCATCGGCCGGCCCGAACCGCAACGGATCCAGTACCGCCACCGGCCGCGCGCCCATGGTCAGAATGTCGCGGACGATGCCGCCGACACCCGTGGCCGCACCCTGGTACGGCTCCACATAGGACGGATGGTTGTGCGACTCGATCTTGAACGTGACGGCCAGGCCATTCCCGACGTCGACCACGCCGGCGTTCTCCCCCATACCGACGAGCATGCGCTCGTTTTTCGGGGCTTTCTGGGCGAACTGTCGCAAGTGGACCTTGCTCGACTTGTACGAGCAGTGTTCGCTCCACATCACCGAATACATCGCCAGCTCGGAACTGGTCGGTCGGCGGCCAAGGATCGTGCAGATACGTTCGTATTCTTCCTTGCTGACACCGAGATCGGCGTACGGCAACGGTTCGTCCGGTGTGGACGCCGCC
This sequence comes from Mycobacteriales bacterium, assembly GCA_040414495.1. GTDB lineage: Bacteria > Actinomycetota > Actinomycetes > Mycobacteriales > QHCD01 > DATAVB01. The sequence goes on along the minus strand of JBEDUI010000027.1, from coordinate 34,254 downwards.
CGGGAAACCGAGTCGATACTCATGCCGCCTCCGCGGAAACGAGTGCGTCGACGGAACTCATGCCGCCACCAACCGATTCAGCAGGGAGGAAAAGATCGTCAGGCCATCGGCGCCGGGGCCGGTCAGCGACTCGATCGCATGCTCGGGATGCGGCATCAAGCCGACCACGGTGCCGGTCTCATTGGTGATGCCGGCGATGTCGCGGGCCGAACCGTTGGGATTGCCGCGCAGATAGCGGAACGCCACCCGGCCCTCGCCCTCCAATGCGTCCAGCGTGTGTGAATCGGCGACGTAGGCACCCTCGCCGTTCTTCACCGGGATCACGATCTCCGCGCCGGGCTCGTACGAACCGGTCCACGCGGTGTCGGCCCGTTCCACCCGCAGCCACTGGTCGGTGCAGACGAACCGGCGGCCGGCGTTACGAATCAGCGCTCCGGGCAGCAGATGCGCCTCGCACAGGACCTGGAACCCGTTGCAGATGCCGAGCACCGGCAGACCGGCGCGGGCACCGGAGATCACCAACCCCATCACCGGAGCGAACCGGGCAATAGCGCCGGCCCGCAGGTAGTCGCCGTACGAGAACCCGCCCGGCAATACGACCGCATCGACACCGTGCAGGTCGGCGTCGGCGTGCCAGAGCGCGACCGGCTCGCCACCGGCGGCCCGGACCGCCCGCTGCGCATCGCGGTCATCCAGCGAACCGGGGAACGTCACGACCCCGACCTTGGGTTTGCTCACGAGCGACACCATCCAGCAGTACGGACAGCGGTACGGACGAGGCTCACGAGTGGATCTCGAAGTCTTCGATCACGGGATTCGCCAGCAACGTATCGGCGATTTCCTGGACCGTCTTCTCGTCCACCTCGCCCGGAAAATCCAGGACGAAATGCTTGCCGGCGCGCACATCAGTGACGCCGTTGAAGCCGAGTCGGGGCAGCGCCTGGACGATCGCCTGGCCCTGCGGATCGAGAATCTCGGGCTTGAGCATGACATCAACGACGACGCGCGCCACGGGTGTGCTCCTTGCTCGAGCTAGTCAGACGCAAGCAGGGTACCTGGAGCGCAGGGGTGCCCCGCCAGGCGCATGCCGGGCCCTGGGGGAAGGCGCGGCACGGCCGGGCGGGGCTCGCCAGCTAGAACGTGGTGCTCAACTCCACCACCCGACCCTGGCGGGCCGACGTGGTGACCGCGAGCATGATCTCCAACGCGTGCCGGGCGTGCTCTGCCGACAGCACCGGATGGCGCCCATCGCGCACGCAGTCAGCGAGATGGTCGACCAGGATGGCCCGCTGCAGCTTGTCCACCCAGGCGTCGTGCAGCGCCGGCCAATGGCTCGGCGCGAGCCAACCGTCCACATCGGGCGCGATGTCGGTCCGGTACACCTCGACCGGCTCGTCGCCGCGCGGGTCGTAAATGTTCATCGCGCCCTGCCGGCCGAAGATCTCGACCTTGGGGCTGCGGGCCGCGTGCACGTTGAACGTGCCATCCACCACCGCGAACGTCGACCCACCGAAGTCGAGCATGAACAGCGAGTTGTCGTCGGCGGTGACCTCGATCTCCTTGCCTTTGAACGGGCCGCCGCGCACGACGCGGATCGGCTCGGTGATCCCACTGAACGCGGTCACCCGCTTGGCCGGGCCGAGGATGCCGGTGATCTCGTGGATGCCATACACCCCCATGTCCAGCAGCGGTCCGGACCCTTCCTGGTAGAACCAGGTCGGATCCAGCGGCCAGCCACTGGGTCCGCCGCCCGGACCGGCGTGCGAGCTGCGCACCCGGGCGAATGCCACCTTGCCGATCGTTCCGGCCTCGATCAGCCGGCGCGCTTCGTAATACGGCGGCTGCAGCATGTCCGGCGGCGCGCAGACAATCTGTACGTTGTTCGCCGCAGCCGTTTCGATGATCGCGTCGGCTTCGTCCATTGTGGAGCCGAGCGGCTTTTCGGAAACCAGGTGCTTACCACTTTGTACGATCCGCAGTGATGTTTCGCCGTGAAATGTGATCGGGGTGAGGTTGACTACGGCATCGATCTCGGCACCCTCGAGCATCTGCTCAAGATCCTGGTATACCTCGGGGATTCCGAAATCGCCCGATGCCTGCTTGGCTCGTTCGCTGGACGGGTCGGCCACCGCCACCAACTCGGCCTTGTCCTGAATGTGCTTCAGATTGGGCAGGACACCGTAACCCGCGACGGCAATCGTGCCGGCTCCGAGAATGCCGAGCCGAAGTGGGCGGTGATTTTCGGTCATTCGTCGCTCCCCACGTTTTTACGGACTGCCAGATGAGCTGGTTCGACCATCTGGCCGGAGGCGCTGGCCTGATAAAACGCCACGCACGCCGAAAGGTTTTCCCAAGCGTCCTCGACCGTGGCGATCGGTTCGGCCGTTCCGGCAATTGCGGCCAGCATTCCATCCAGACCGTCGACATCACTGCCGGGCGTACGGCCGTGCACCCAACCCGGCAGCGGACCGCCCGGCCCGAACAGAGAAAGATTTCCGGTGAGACTGTCCACCGCGACCGAACCCTTGGTACCGACCAGGCTGGTCGTGACCCGGTGTGCACCGGTCGGCGACGTCCAGGTGTCCTCGACCGTAGCAATTGCGCCGCCGGTGAATTCGACGATCGCGTGCCCGTAATCCTCGACGCCCAGATCTTTGTGCAACATATTGCCGGTGCGACCGCTGATCGCCTTGACCTCTTCGCCGAGTAGCCACCGCATCAGGTCGATCTGATAAATGCTGTGGTCAATCCACGCGCCGCCAGGCGCCCGGTCCGGATCGATGAACCAGCCCGGATCGTCCTGGCCCGGCCAACCGTGCGGCAACCCGCCATTCAGGCTGAGGGTCGCATTGACGATTCGCCCGAGCGTGCCCGAACGAACCCATTCGTAAAGCTTTTTGTTCTGCGCCGATTCACGCATTCGGGATTCGGCCGGTACGAATACCACGCCCGCCTCGCGAACGGCGGCCACAATCTGGTCGGCTTCCGGCAACGTTCGGGCCAACGGCTTGATGGACAGAATGTGCTTTCCAGCCTTGGCCGCTGCGACACACATGGCCGGATTCGCATCTACGCTGACGAAGCTGGCGATTGCCTGGACCTGCGCATCGTCCAGGAGGTCCTGCGCGTTGTCGGTCACCCGGTCCAGACCGACCTGGGCCGCGACTTCCCTGGCCCGGTCGATATTCGCATCACAGATTCCTACCAACTCGGTATCCGGCCGGCTCGCCAGCGCGCGTACAAGCGGAATCGCCGAGTACCAGTGATCGAGTCCAATTACCGCGAACCGCACTGGTGCAGCCATCGTCCCTCCCGGACGCCGTTGCCGAATTTGGTCAACGTTGCCGCGACATCGACGTCGCGCAGAGAAAACCTGCTCTCGCGGGTTACCGGTATGCGGCAGAGCTTAGTCAAACCAAAGTTGCCGAGGCAATGCTTCGGCCGGTCTCTTTCCGAACATATTCCAGCGGTATTCGGCGCGCTCATCATCGCAACAGTCTGGGAACTTGCCAGACCCAATCGGGCTAGAACGCGCGTGGTCCGGCCCTGCTCAGCCCCAGCCGTACCGGGTTCAGCCGGGCCGTACCGGGTTCAACCGGGCCCTACCGGGTTCAGTCCGGCTGTTGCACCACGCGTCCAGCCCGGCCGTACCGCCACGGGTCCAGCCCGGGCAGGCGGTCGCTGGGCAGTGGCACGAAATGGGGTGATCGGCGCACCAACCGCGTCGATAGCGTTCCCCGCAGCAACCCCACCACGGAATCCAACGCCAGGAGAGCTTCGTGATCATCTACGGTTACCGGACGGTCGTTCGCCAGCTGGCGATGATCATGATGGTGTGTTCCCGCTGCAACATGCAGACGCCACACCAGCTCAACAAGCGAGTGAAGAAGTGCACGTTGTTCTTCATCCCGCTCCTGCCCATCAGCATTTGGCATTTCACGTTGTGCATGAATTGCGGTAAGAACCACACGATCCGTAAGGCGGCCGCGATGCAGTTGCTCGCCCAATCCCAGGGCGGCCAGCCGCAATCCCAGCCCATGGCCGCGGGCCAGCCGTATCCGCAATCCCAACCGTATCCGCAGCAGCCGTACCAGCCGGCGATCAACCAGCAGCCGACCCCAGTGCCGCAGTACGCACCGCAATTCGCCGCTCCCCAGCAACCGCACTACGACGCGCAGTACGCACATAACCAGCCAGCCAACTGGCGCTAAGCCCGCCTATAGAGAGAACCACCGGAACGTCAGTGTCGACGCCAAAACTGCCGGATCGCATACCCCCCGCGATCCGGCAGTTTTGGCTTTCGATCAATTCCAACCGCGCGATTTCAGGAATTCACAGAATCGCGCCGGGCCGGTACGCGGCCGCCTCGGGATAGCGCGCGGTAATCTGCGCGACCGTGCCCACGATCGCCCCGACCTGATCGACCGCGGCACCGGTAAATCCCAACGGCTCGGCCAGCAGCCCGTCCAACGCGGCCCGGTCCAACGGCAACCGGGGATCGGCGGCGAGCCGGTCGAACAGGTCGTTGCCGGCCGCACCCTGCTCGCGCATGGCGAGCGCTACGGCGACGGCGTGCTCCTTGATCGCCTCGTGCGCGGTTTCCCGGCCGACCCCGGCCCGGACGGCGGCCATCAACACCTTCGTGGTGGCGAGGAACGGCAGGTACCGGTCAAGCTCGCGGGCGACCACGGCCGGGAATGCGCCGAATTCCTCCAGCACGGTCAGGAACGTCTCGACCAACCCGTCGAAGGCGAAAAACGCGTCCGGCAACGCGACCCGGCGGACCACCGAATCCGAGACATCGCCCTCGTTCCACTGCCCACCGGACAGCTCGCCCAGCATGCCGGCGTACCCACGCAGTACGACGGCGAGGCCATTGACCCGCTCGCAGGACCGGGTGTTCATCTTGTGCGGCATCGCGGACGACCCGACCTGGCCCGGCGCGAAGCCTTCGGTCACCAGCTCCTGGCCGGCCATCAGCCGAATCGTCGTGGCCAGGCTCGAGGGACCCGCGGCCAACTGCACCAGGGCGCTGACGACCTCGAAATCCAACGACCGCGGATAAACCTGGCCCACGCTCGTCAGCACCCGCTCGAACCCAAGCTGCCGGGCGATCCGGCGCTCCAACTCCGCACCCCGCTGCGCGTCCCCGTCCAGCAGATCCAGCATGTCCTGCGCGGTGCCGACCGGACCCTTGATGCCGCGCAACGGGTACCGGACCAGCAGATCCTCGAGCCGGCCGAACGCCACCAGCACCTCGTCGGCGGCCGACGCGAATCGCTTGCCCAGCGTCGTAGCCTGCGCCGGCACGTTGTGACTGCGACCGGCCATCACCAGTTCGGCATGTTCGCCCGCGAGCCGGGCCAACCGGTCCAGGATCGCGACCATACGGTCCCGGACGTGCTCCAACGAACGGCGGATCTGGCACTGCTCGACGTTCTCGGTGAGATCCCGGCTGGTCAGTCCTTTGTGGACATGCTCGTATCCGGCGAGGGCGTTGAACTCCTCGATCCTGGCTTTGACGTCGTGCCGGGTGACCCGCTCGCGCGCCGCGATCGACTCGAGATCGACGTCCTCGACGACCTTCTCGTACGCGCTGATCACCTCGGCCGGTACGTCGACTCCGAGATCGCGTTGCGCGCTCAGTACGGCCAGCCACAGCCGCCGTTCGAGGATGATCTTGCTGCGCGGGGACCAGATGTCCAGCAGCGCGGGCGATGCGTAGCGGGCGGCGAGAATATTGGGTACGGACGCGTCAGGCACGCATCAATTATCCCGTACGGCTAGAACACCGCGACGGTGGCGCCAACGTCCAGCTGGCTGAAGTAGTAGTTGGCGTCCCGGGTCGTCATGTGCACGCAACCGTGCGAGCCCTTAGTCAGGCTGCCGACGTGGAACGCGATGCCCCCGGGGGCGAAAAAGACCGCGTCGGGCATCGGTTCGCCGAATTCGCTGCTGACGTGGTGCTTGTCTTTCCAACTGACAGTAAAGACACCCGTGGGCGTTACCTGGCCGGGCGAGCCGGGCTCGATCCGGACCGGGCCGTACATCACGACGCCGTTGATCTGCAGCCAACTGACCTTGTCCCGCAGATCGACGCAGGCCAGTGCTTTTTCCGGGCACAGGTCGCGATAACGCCACGTCACCGGCTTGGTGGTCGGCTTGGCCGACGGAGTCGCGGTCGGGCGCTTGGACGTGGTTCGTGGGGCCGAACTGCTTGGTACAGCGGGCTTTTTCACCGTCGAGACCTGCTCGCCTCCCGCGGCCTGCTGATTCGACTCCTGCACGCCGCCGGCGTGCGAGGGCTCGATGACGATCCAGGCGGATACGGCCCCGGCGATCAGCAGGGCCAGGCAGGTGACGACGCCACCGACGCCGCGGCGTCGACGTCGGGCGGGATCTTTGGCTCGGGCGTGCCGGGCGCGGGCTCGTTGGCGGGCATGAATGCGGGCATCGTCATACCGACGCTGCTGCGGCACGGCGTGCGGCTCCTCTCCCCGAAGATGTCACGCTGCGTCGGAAGACATCACGCTGCGATAGGTCACGATCATGTCACGGCGCCGATCGTTAGCCAACAAACCGTCGGTAGTTGTGCGGTCACCCAAAGCGTTAATGACACCCGCTCTCAGCAGCAGAAATGCCGCTGCCTACTGTTTTTAGCCGTGGACGAGCTCACCGCGACCCTGCTCGCCGCCCGCCGTGGCGACGATGTTGCGCTCACCACGTTCGTCCGACTGACCCGGCCCGCTGTGTGGCGCTTCGTCGCCCACCTGGTCGATCCGCGCTCGGCCGACGACCTGACCCAGGACACGTTCCTGCGTGCGGTGCGGGCGCTGCCGGATTATCGCGGTACGTCCTCGGCCCGGACCTGGCTGCTGGCCATCGCCCGCCGGGCCTGCATGGACGAGCTGCGAGTCCGGACCCGGCAGCGCCGCCGCGACGCCCGGCTGCGTGGCCTGCGTACCGAGGACACGATCCCCGATATCGCGCCCGAATCCGATTCCGCGGCGCTGTTACGGACCCTGGACCCGGACCGGCGCGCCGCGTTCGTACTCACCCAACTGCTGAGCCTGTCGTACGCCGAAACCGCCGAGATACTGGGCGTTCCGATCGGTACGGTCCGCTCCCGGGTGGCCCGGGCCCGCGCCGATCTGATCGCCCAGCTGGACACGTCGGCGACGGAACCGGCCGAGGAACACCACCCGTAAACGCGCTGCCTATCGCGCGATGTCGGTCCGGTACTGCGCCCCGGCGAACGTGACCCGCTCGACCAGGTCGTACGCGGCGGCGCGGGCCTGGGCCACGGTCGGCCCGGTGGCGGTCAACGACACGACCCGCCCGCCCGCGGTCAGGACGCTGCCGTCGGCCCCGCGCATCGTGCCCGCGTGCAGTACGCCGGGTAGATCGCTGTTCACGATTTCGTCGCCGGTCCGCGGCGCGGCCGGATAGCCCGCGGCCGCCAGCACCACGGTCACCGCGGCCCCGTCCCGCCACTGCAGCGGTGGTTGCGCGGCCAACTCGCCCGTCGCGGCGGCATAAAGCAGCCCGGCCAACGGCGTCTCCAGCAACGGTAACAAGACCTGCGTCTCCGGATCGCCGAACCGGGCGTTGAACTCGACGACCTTCGGGCCCTTGGCGGTCAGCGCGAGCCCGACATACAGCAGCCCGGAAAATGGCAACTCCCGGCGGCGCATTTCGGCCAGGGTCGGTTCGACCACGTTCGCCACTACGTCCTCGACCAGATCCTCCGGGGCCCAGGCCAACGGCGCGTAGGCACCCATGCCGCCGGTATTCGGGCCGGTGTTCCCATCGCCGATGCGCTTGAAATCCTGGGCCGGCAACAGCGGACGTACGGCCGTCCCGTCGGTGATGCAGAAAAGTGACACCTCCGGACCATCCAGGAATTCCTCAACCACAACCGGTCCGGAAGCCGCGGCATGGGCCAGCGCGGCCGCGCGATCGTCGGTGACGACAACGCCTTTCCCAGCGGCCAATCCGTCGGCCTTCACCACGTACGGCGGGCCGAATTCATCCAGCGCGGCAGCGGTTTCGGCCGACGTGGTGCAGGTCCGGGACAGGGCGGTTGGTACGCCGGCCGCGGTCATCACTTCTTTGGCGAAGGATTTCGAACCCTCCAACCGGGCCGCATCGGCGCTCGGCCCGAAACACGCGATGCCGCGGGCCCGGACCGCATCGGCCGCGCCGGCGACCAGCGGCGCCTCCGGCCCGACGACGACCAGCTCGGCCCGTACCTCGGCGGCCAGATCGGCGACGGCCTCCGGGTCCGCGATATTCAGCCGGCGGGTCTCCGCGACCATCGCGGTACCGGCGTTGCCGGGCGCGCAAATCAGGCCGGTGACCGCGGGGTCAGCGGCCAATGCCAGGCACAACGCATGTTCGCGCGCCCCGGATCCGACAACCAGCACTCTCATCGATAGCCCCTGCAGGTAGGCAGCTCTTGTTCACGGATTGTCTCAGCCACATTTCCCGAGTCCCGGGCGTGGGTGCGGACGGAGGGGTAGTAGGCTGACGTTGGTTCTTCAGATAAGACAACTCAACTTATGTGCGCACGGCAACGGTTGCCCCATTCATCGCCGCTGCCGAATATAAAACAGTAGGTCCGTCCCAGACCGGTACCGTCGCGGGCGGGCCTACTGCTATGTCTACAGCCCGTAAAAATCTGAATTCCCGGTGAACGCTGGTCATGATTTCCGCTGCAATACGTACATTCGCGGGTGATGTCCCTTGGCAAATACGCGCAGTTCGTCGCTCACCGTCCATCGGGCCGGCGCTTGCCGTAAACACCGTTGCATAACCCGGATTTCATGCGTAAGTACGACCATGCGCGCGCCGGGTGCGGACAGTTCATAGGCCCGGCGCAGCAACGCCTCGTGCAGCGCCTCGTTCGTTTCGTGCCGGCCCGCTTTATCGCCCCAGGGCGGATCGGCGAACACCACGTCAAACTGCGCGTCACCGTGCCATTCGGTGCCGGCGACATCAGCTTGATGCACCGTGACCCGATCCGCCAATCCGGCCGCAGCGATATTTCCGGTGCTGGCGGTTACGGCCGCGGCATTTATGTCAACTCCGACCGCGGTGCGCGCCGGCGCCGCCAGCAGCCGTTCGATAAGCAACGTGCCCGAACCGCACATGAGATTAAGCACACGGTCGTCCGGGGTCGGATTGGTCAGCCGGACCATGGCCGCCGCGATCGTCGCATTCACCGCGGCCGGATGCCCGTGCCGACGCCAGACCCGTGTGGCCAGCGGCCGTTTCGTCAACCGCACCAGCACATCCCAGCCCGATCCTTCGACCGCTCGGCGGAACCGGATCGTGCAATCGCCGCCGGTGGAATCCGGCACCAGGCCGGTCGCCTGGGCCACCTGATCGGCCAGTCGCTGGAAAACCGGGGAATCACTGCCGGCCGCCTCGAACCGGAATGTCCTCAGTGGATCGTCGGCGTTCAGCCGTTTCGCCTGTTCAATAGCCGCGACAATGCGCGGGAAATGCTCACCACTGGTCAACGACTTCGGCCGCGGTACGTCGAACGTCAGGGCCAGGAAGGCAGCCACAACGGTACGCAGCGCCAGGACGGACTCGAGCTCGATCACCTTGCACAGCAGGGAATCCGTGCGTCCGGGCACCGGGTGAACGGCCCGTACCCCGGACAGCTTCTCGGCCACCTCACCGGCCACGACGGCGTCAAGGCCGGGCAGAAAGGTCAGCTCGACGTCATACGCGGGCTTTCTGTGGCGTGACGGCTCGCGCGACACTCGGCTGGCTCACCCAGTGACGAGGTCGCGGATCATGATCGTCTGGTCGCGGCCCGGGCCGACGCCGATCGCGCTGATGCGTGCCCCGGCCAGCTCCTCCAGCCGACGCACATAGGCCTGCGCGTTGTCCGGCAGGTCCTCGATGGTCCGGGCACCCGAAATGTCCTCGAACCAGCCGTCCATGTATTCCAGCACCGGAATCGCGTGATGGAACTCGGTCTGGGTCATCGGCATTTCGTCGTGATGCTTGCCGTCGACCTCGTAGCCGACACAGATCGGCACCCGCTCCAACGAGGTCAGCACGTCGAGCTTGGTGAGAAAGAAGTCAGTGATTCCGTTAACCCGAACCGCGTACCGGGCGATCACCGAGTCGAACCAGCCGCAACGCCGCTGCCGGCCGGTGTTCACGCCGACCTCGCCGCCGGTCTTGCGTAGGTACTCGCCCATGTCGTCGTTCAGTTCGGTCGGGAACGGACCGGAGCCCACGCGGGTCGTGTACGCCTTGAGGATGCCGATCACCTTGTCGATACGGCGCGGGCCGATGCCGCTGCCGGCCGCGGCGCCGCCGGCGGTCGGGTTCGAGGAGGTGACGAACGGGTACGTGCCGTGGTCGACGTCGAGCATGGTCGCCTGCGAACCCTCGAACACCACGAGCTTGTCCGCGTCCAGGGCCCGGTTGATCAAGAGACTGGTGTCGGCGATCCGCGGCGCCAGCGCCTGGGCGTAGCCGAGGTACTCCTCGCACACCGCGTCCACGTCGATCGCCTTGCGGTTGTACAGCTTGACCAGCATCTGGTTCTTCTCGCGCAGGGCCACCACGAGCTTGTCGCGGAAGATCTTCTCGTCCAGCAGGTCCTGCGCGCGGATGCCGATACGGGCGATCTTGTCGCCGTACGCCGGGCCGATGCCGCGGCCGGTGGTGCCGATCTTCGCCTTACCCAGGTACCGCTCGGTGACCTTGTCCAAGGCCCGGTGGTGCGGCATGACCAGCTGCGCGTTGGCCGAGAGGACCAGCCCGCTGGTGTCCACGCCGCGCGCTTCCAGCTCGGCCAGCTCGCCCAGCAGCGCGGCCGGGTCGACCACGACGCCGTTGCCGATCACCGTCGTACAGCCGGGCGTGAGGATGCCGGAGGGAATCAGACGCAACGCGAAGTGCTCGCCATCCGGCGTGACGACGGTGTGACCGGCGTTGTTGCCGCCCTGGTAGCGGACGACGAAATCGGCCCGGCCTCCGAGTGCGTCGGTGACCTTGCCCTTGCCCTCGTCGCCCCATTGGGCGCCGATGACCACAACTCCCGGCATCGAGGGACTCTCCGGTTCAGAAGGGGATCGTGAAACGTGCCTGGGCGCGCGGTTCTACGACGCGCACCAGATGAGAGGGTAACCGACTGTGCGGATGTTGCTGGTCGTCGTTGGCGCCCATGACCCCGAGCCGTTACAGAGCGCACTCGGTCGACCGACAACAGTGACGCTGTGCGCCCAGCCGTCGCGGGATTCACTGAATGCCGCCCTGGACTCCGTCTCCGGCGGCCGACTGGTGGTGGCGGCCGATGACGCCGGTGTTGCCGCGGTAGTACGCCGGCTGTTGGTGCGCTCGCAGCTGGCGGACACGCCGATTGCGCTGCTGCCGGTGCCTGGTTCGTCGGTGCTGCGGTCGCGGTTGGGCCTGCCGGCCTCGCTGGGTGCGGCGGCCGAGGTGGCGTCCTCGGGTTCGGCCGTTTGGCAGGGTCTGGTCCGGGACGATCACGGTGGGGTAGCTCTTGGTGAGGCGTCGTTGGTGCCGGCGGTGGGTTCAGCGCTGGGCTTACGGGCGTACGTCGATGAGCATGAGTTGGTCAACGCGACCGTGCCCGGGTTGACCGTGACCCCGTTGGCGGCCGAGCTGTCGGCCTCGGTCGAGTTGCCCCGGCGGCTGCGTCGTAGCCCGGTACGCCGCTCGCTGGCCGGGCGCGCGGTGACGGCGAGCTGCGACGAGGCCCGGTTGATCGCTGACGGGGTGCAGCGCGGCCAGACGCAGACCCGGTGCACCTGGTGGTTCGAACCCGACCGCTGGCAGGTCGTCCTGCCCTGACCCGCGATCTCCTGGACCCCCTGACAAGGGCACTCCGCCGAACCTCGCTCCCCCAACCCCCGTTCATCCGAAGACCCTGTTCGCTCCAACCGCCGTTCGCCCATCCCCCTGCAGAATTTGTTGATCATGAAGTTCCCGACGTTTTTGTCGGCGTGTCGCCGGCGTGTCGCGCAGGGAACTTCATGATCAACAAATTGGGGGGGCCGCTGGGCGGGGCTGCCGGGAGCTGGGTCGCCGGGCGCTGGGCCGCCGGCCGCTGGGCCGCCGGGCCGCCCGGTCGTCGGGAGCTGGTCGGGCCGGGAGCTGGGGCGTTCTAGCTGTGGGCGCGGCGGCGGTGGGCCGCGACCCGGGATCGGGTGGCGCATCGCGGTGAGCAGTACCGCTGCTCCGCCCCCGCACCGGTATTGACGTACGGCCGGTCGCAACCCTCGGCGTGGCATATCCCGCCGGGCCTCCGACCGGTCTCCCCGACGATGTTCGCCAACGCATACGCGGCCGAGGCGGCCAGCCACTCACCCCAGGGCGCCTCGTCGTCAGAGTCCAGGTGCAGGTGCCAGGCCGTGCCGTCGTGGGCGGACAACCGGGGCGGCCCGGCCCATCGGCTCAGCATGCCGTTGATTTCGGCGACACACGTGTCGAGCGTTTCGGCGGCGAATACGGCGTAAAGCTCGTCGGCGACCTGCCGCAACAATGGCACGGCAGCCGCATCCACTGTGGACACATCCTCGCCGAATTCCCGCAACGTAGAAGCGATTTCGACCTCGGCACCGCCGTCCCGGATCACTCCGGCGAGCGCCGCGGCCCGCCGGGCCATCACCGCAACCGGAAAATTCTGTCCTGCCATTTCTCCATCGTACTGTAACGTGCTAATAATGACAGCGCGTTACACCATTGCGTGCTACGCCGCCGTGGCCACCTGCGCCCGGGCCGGCGACGAGGCGGCCGGGCCGGCCGTGCTGCTCACCGTCGCCACGCTCGGCGGCTCGCCGGGCCGGGGCGCCGCCCTGATGGCCGCCCTCACTGCGTCGACCGCGCTGGGCGGGCCGGTCGTCGGCGCATTGCTGGATCGAATGCGACGCCCGAAGCTCGGCTACCTGGCCGGGCTGGGCGTGATGACCGGCGCGCTGGCCGTGCTGGCCGCCTCGGTCGACGGGGCGCCGTTGGTGGTGCCGGTCGTGGCCGGCCTGGTCGCCGGTGTCGCCCAGCCGATGTTCAGCGGCGGCTGGACCGCGCAGCTGGCCCGCCTGGTCGGTACGGCCGAGTTCACCAAGGCGGCCGCGATCGACGCGGTGACCTACGACGTGGGCGGGATCGCGGGGCCGGCGCTGGCGGCAGCGTTCCTGGCGGTAGGCCCGCGCGCCCCGGTCGCGGTCTGCGCAGTGATGCTCCTGGCCGCCGCGCCGTTCCTGTGCGTCATGCGGATCGTGCCGGGCGGTGGCGGCCACGGACGACTCCGCGAAGAGATCGCCGCCGGTGTCGCGACCGTCGTACGCCGTCCGGCGCTGCGCCGGGTCACGCTGCTCTCGACCTTGCAGCACGCCGGCATGGCCGGCCGGACGATCGCGGCACCGCTGCTGGCTACCCGGTTGACCGGCGGCGTGGCGCTGGCCGGCGTTCTGTTGTCGGTTTCGGCGGCCGCCAGCCTGCTCAGTTCGCTGACCCTGACCCGCCGGCCGTTGTCGCTACCACCAGAAGCGGTCGCCGTGACCGCCACCGCGATCAGCGCCGCCGCGGCCGCCGGCCTTGCCCTGCACGCTCCACTGTGGATGGTGGTGGCCTTGTTCGCCGTCGGCGGCGCGACCGACGCCCCGCTGCTGACCAGTGTTTTTGCCGTTCGAAATCGGGAGACGCCGGTCGAGCAACGGGCCCAGGTCTTCGCGACAGCGGCCAGTCTCAAGACCTCGGCCTACGCCGGTGCGACGCTGCTCTTCGGCGTTCTAGCCGGCATCGGGCCGAGCGCCTGCCTGTTGGTGAGCGCGGCCGTACAACTGGCCGGGATCGCCGCCGCGGCGCCCGGCCGGCGCGAGTTGGTCTACGACAGTCCCAGCGCCTGAGCGGCCGCCGGGTCGCTGTCCTGCAGGAACTGCCGGCAGCGCTGCTCCTCGTCGGTCTCGCCGATGTCGCCGGCGGCCCGGGCCAACGCGGCCAGGCAACGTAGGAAGCCCTGGTTCGGCTCGTGCGACCACGGCACCGGACCAAAACCTTTCCAGCCGTTACGCCGCAACGCATCCAGGCCGCGGTGGTAACCAACCCGGGCATAGGCATACGACTCGATCACCGAACCGGCGGCGTAGGCCCGGTCGGCCAGCGCGGCCCAGGCGGCGCTGTAGGTCGGGAAGCGGGCGGCGACGGTGGCCGGGTCATCGGTACGCAGCGCGGCCGCGGCCTCCGGCTGCTCGGGCAGCAGGGTCGCCGGCGGCTCGGGCATCAGGTTCTGGTGAGCGGTCATGTCTGCATTCTCGCCCCGCGCGCCGCCCGGCCGCTTAACCGGGTGGACAACTCAACTGCGCCAACGCGAACAGAAAAGGAGTAGGCGACCCGGTTCCCCAGCAAACCGGGCCGCCTGCTCGGCTACTTCCGCCCGGACCACGCGGCCGCCCATGTCTTGGGGCCGATGTATCCGACGACCTTAAGGTGGTTGTCCCGCTGCAGTTGGTTGACGTATTTCAAGGTCGTGGGTCCAAAGTACCCCGTCCCTTGGAAAGGAAAACCCAGCTTTTTCATCTGCAGCTGCCATTTCCGCAGGTCCGGGCTCGAGTCGCCCAGTGTGAACTGCCGGCCGGGCCAGGCCGGAGCCTTGGTCGGGGCCGGTTGTTTCTTCGGCTCGACCCGACCGGTCCAGGCCGCCGACCATGTCTTCGGCCCGATGAAACCACAGACACAAAGGCCGTTATCCCGCTGCAACTCCTTGACGTATTTCAGGGTCGTTGTGCCGAAATAGCCGGTGCCGTGGAACGGCAGGCCGCGCTTTTCCAGCTGTAGCTGCCATTCCTTCAGATGAGAGCTCGAATCACCCATGCGGTACTGCACACCCGGCCAGGGCGGGACGCCCGAATGCGGTTTGCTGTCGCGTTGGGGTACAACGCCCGAGCCGCCGTCCTTGTCGTCCTGCAAACCGAGAATCGAGGCGCATTCCCACGGTTCCCAACCGCGCATCCGGTAAAGGTAAAGCGCTCGATAGTCTTGTTCGGACTTCGAGGCATTGCTGGGTAATCCCGTCCCGCCGACGCTGCGCCAGGTAGCGAGATCGAATTGGTACGCGCCGTAATAGCCGTTTCCGGTATTGATGTCGTACCGGCCGCCGGATTCACAGGTACGCAACCGGGCCCAGATATTCGCCGAGGGATCCGCGCTGGCCGCGGTCGGATTCAGCACCGCACCACCAACGGCCAGGCTTCCGGCCAGGCCCAGCGCGACAACCGTTCGCCGTATTCGCGCCGAATCCGCACTCCGCGGTTTAGCCAAGGTGTGCGGTTCAGCCAAGCCCTGCCCTTTAGGCAAGCGCCGTCGTTCGGACAACGGGGCCGTCCTTCCCCACGCCTGCGAGGTCAGCTGTCGGGTTCGAGCGGGGACATGCCCGGCCGCACGTGTGGCGGCTTCACCCCAAGCCGGTGCCCCGGCGCTGCGACGACCCCCGACAGGCGTCGCGACGCACAGACGGGAACCGGCACTTTACGGCCGTCACGTCGACGGCCGATCGGTTGTTGGTCCCCCCGCTCCCGCCGTGTTGTTCAGGTTCTGCCCGGCGCCGCGGTCGCTGTGGCGGGATTGGGCGTCAGCGTCGTGGCGGGCCGCTTTCCGCAGCCGCGCAACACCGTAACCAGGAGACCACTGGTTTCACAAGAGACCCATTCAACGCATCAGTATCACCAACCCCAGCTAATTCCGGTGGTAGTGACACGCCGGTAATTCCACTCGTGTTGTACGGATGTGGATTCCTCGGCGTGTCGTCGGCGTGTTGTTCTCTTAGTGAACGGTGCCGATCCGAATACGCTGGTGCACAGGCGATTTCGAGCGTGTCGGGACGTGCCGTAACAGCCGGAAAAATGGCACGGCATTTCTCGCCGGACTCGACCGAACGGACGAGTCCGCGCAATCTCACGACCCTCGGTCCAAGCCGTACGGAATATCCACAGCGGACAGTCGTACGACCCTCCACAACAGACAACCCCGCCCGGACGAGCCGGACGGAGCTGTCTGCTGGGGCCTATTTATGGATTACCGCAGGGGCTATTTCACCGCGACGCTGTACGTGCGCGACTCCTGAAGTGTCGAGGAGCGGGCGAAATAGCTGAAGCTGCTCGACGCCTTCAGCGACACGGCCCAGCGGCCCGAGCGCCGGGCGTGCGTCGCGGCCACCGTCCGCCAGGCGTGCTGGCCGGCGTGCCGCACGTACACATGCACCAACGAACCAGCGCGGGCCGTACCGGAGAGCGGCACCAACGCGGTCGTGCTGCTCGCGGGCTCAGCCGCCGCGGCCGCGGTCGGCTTGCTCCGGACCACCGCCATCGAACCACGCGCCGTGGTCGCGACCCGGGTCGTCGCGATCGGCGACTGGGTGTCCGAGCGGGCGAAGTACTGGTAGTCGGTTCGCGCCCGCCAGCCGACCTGGAAGTGGCCGCTGTGGTTGGCCCGGACGACCGTGCCCCGGACAAAGGAGATGGCGCCGGATCGGCGGAAGTACAGCGTGACCCGGCTGTCCGGACGGGCGGTGCCGATGATCGTGAACTTCTGATTGATCGGCTTGGACGCGGCGCCGTAGATGTTGGTCCGGTACAGGTACGTGGTGGTGACCGTCGAGCTCTTGCGGTTCGACGCCTTCACGAAATACCGCGAGGTGTGGTTCAGCCGGACGTCGTGGGCCCAGCGGCCGCCGGACGTGGCGCGCACGGTCGCGACCGGGTGGTAGGCCTTCCACAAACCGACCTGGTACGCGTAGACGACGACCCGGGCGCCCGCGGTGGCGCCGCCGGAGAGGTGTACGACCGCGCCGGCCGGCCGGGACTTCGGCGCGGCGATCGTGGGCGTGACGACCGTGATTGGCGCGATGCCGTTGCTCGGATCGGGCCGCAGTCCGAGGATGCGGGCGCATTCCCACGGCGCCCAGCCGCGTTCCCGGTAGAGGGTGCGTGCGCGAGCGTCCTGCTCGGCCGGAGAGGCGTTGCTGGGCAGACCAGTGCCGCCGACGCTGCGCCACGTCCCCAGGTCGAACTGGTACGCCCCGTAGTAGCCGTTGCCGGTGTTGATCCGGTAGTTGTTGCCGGACTCGCACATCCGCAGCCGGTACCAGTCGTTCTCGTTGGCGCCGGCGGGCGAGTTTCCGGTCATCGTCACCGCGGCGACGGCGCCAGCAACGACGAGGCTGGCAATTCCAGCGGTGAAGGCGGTGGTGCGACGGGAGAGGCGGTGCCGACCGCCGCCCCGACGCCGACCGAACACAGATCGTGCAGTTCGCGAGGCAGTGTCAACGACCCGTTTTCGAAGGGTCGCCTGAAAATGGTGGTGCGACAACGCAGGCCGTCCTTCCCGACGCCTGCGGAGTGAGCTGTCGGGTTCGGGCGGGGAATTCGCCCGGTCACCTCGGTGACTTCACCCCAAGGCCGGCGCCGGATGACGGTGCCGGCCGGTACTGCGGTGGTTCCCCCGCTCCTGCCCATGTGGTCTGCGACGTGCTTTACGGGCGTCGCTCGACCAGGGCAGGACTCGGCGTAGGTCTTGCGGCGAGTCACGCGATCTGCACGTGACCGCCACGGACAGTAGGCAGAACACGGCGGGATCACAAGCAAGTCACAAAGTTTTATCGACCAATTTTGGTCACACTTGCGCAAACAGGTCGATAACTCCGGAGCCCTGATATCAGAGCGTGTCGGATGGCCCAACGAACCGCCCAGCCAACCTGAGCCGACTGGGCGGTAGCGCAAACCTCGACTGGATCAGTGCTTTTCGCTGGTACCGGCCGACCCGAGGTCCTGGCAGGCCTGCGTGACGCGCTCGGCCATTCCAGCCTCGGCCGCCTTCAGGTAGCTGCGCGGGTCGTAAGCCTTCTTGTTGCCGACCTCGCCATCGATCTTCAGCACGCCGTCGTAGTTGCTGAACATGTGCCCGGCGACCGGGCGGGTGAAGGCGTACTGGGTGTCGGTGTCGACGTTCATCTTCACCACACCGTAGGAGACGGCTTCCTTGATCTCCTCCGGCAGCGAACCCGAACCACCGTGGAAGACCAGGTCGAACGGCTTGCTGCCGGCCGGCAGACCCAGCTTCTCCGAGACGACCCGCTGGCCCTCCCGGAGGACCTCCGGGCGGAGCTTGACGTTGCCCGGCTTGTAGACGCCGTGCACGTTGCCGAACGTGGCGGCCAGGATGTACCGACCGCGCTCGCCGTTGCGGCCGAGCACCTCGACGGTACGGACGAAGTCCTCCGGCGCGGTGTACAGCTTGTCGTTGATCTCGCCGACCACGCCGTCCTCTTCGCCGCCGACGACGCCGATCTCCAGCTCGAGGATGATCTTGGCGTTGGCCGCCTTGGTCAGCAGCTCGTCGGCGATCTGCAGGTTCTCCTCCAGCGGGATGGCCGAGCCGTCCCACATGTGCGAGCCGAACAACGGGTCCTGACCCTTGTCGACCCGCTCCTGGGAAATCGCGAGCAGCGGGCGGACGTAACCGTCCAGCTTGTCCTTCGGGCAATGGTCCGTGTGCAGCGCGACGTTGATCGGGTACTTGGCCGCGACCACGTGCGCGAATTCGGCCAGCGCCACCGCGCCGGTCACCATCTCCTTGACTTTGGTGCCGGAGGCGAACTCGGCGCCGCCGGTGGAGACCTGGATGATGCCGTCACTGCCCGCCTCGGCGAAGCCGCGCAACGCGGCGTTGATCGTCTCCGACGACGTGCAGTTGATCGCCGGGTAGGCGAATTGGCCAGATCGCGCCCGGTCGAGCATCCCGGCGTAGACCTCGGGGCTGGCGATAGGCATGGCATCCTCCGGATTTCGTCGCTGACTCGCAGCCTGCAGTATCGCGCAAGCCATCTCAGCCATACGCGTCGGGAGGGCGCGTCGGGAGGGCGCTGCCGCCACGTATCCGGCAAATACAGCCAACGATCTGCCGAACGGCTGCATCTGACGGGCAACAGCCCTTGTACAGATACGGATACGGAGGTTTTCCGTGATTACCAGCTATTCCCGTCGTGTTGTCGGTGGCGCCCTCGCGGTGAGCGCATTGGTCGGGTTATCGGCCTGCGGTTCGAGTGGCAGCCACAGTGCCGGCAGCGTGGCCCCGGTCCGGGCGAGGCTGGCCGCGGCGGACGCGGTCAGCTCGGCCCAGAACCCGACCGCAACGGCCCCGAACACGTACGCGGCGGCGAGCAAGGTCGTTGATCGGCTCGGCTATGACCCCTCCACGGCCGCCTCGGCCTGGCATTCCGATCACCACCTGAACGCGATTGTCGGGATTCTGAAGAAGTCCGCCGACGGGAAATACCAGCGCACGTTCTTCTTCGTCGACGGCCGGTATATCGGCACAGACACGGCCAAGCCGAGCGCCGACATCGGGGTCAAGAACACCGCGGCTGACCTGGTGACCGCGAGCTACGGGATCTTCCAGCCGAGCGATGCGCTGTGCTGCCCGAGCAGCCACCGGTCGGTCCGGTACGAGTGGAACGGCAGCAAGCTGGTGCCGCTGGACCCGATCCCGCCGGTCGCCACAAACACCACCGCGGGGCGGTGATCTCGGCGGGCTGATTGCGATATTGCCGCATTGCCCGGCGGTACAGGTACGATCCGGTCGGAGGTGGATCATGCCGGCATTTCACCGCAGTTGGCCCGCAATCGCCGCCGTCGCGATTCTGTGCGTCGGCTGCGGCTCGACCGTCGAAGGCTCCGGCCAGGCGATCGGGGGCAGCCAGGCCGCGACCACGGCCTCGGGTTCCGGGTCGGCCGCACCAAGCGCCACCCTGCCCAGCGGCACGACATCGTCGGATCCCACGTTGGGATCCAATCCCCCAACCGAGGCCAGCAGCTCGGCCAGCCCATCGGCCACCAAGCCCCGTCCGACCGCCACCACGCCGAGGCCGCGTCCAACCAAGTCCCCAGTCCCAACCCAGCATGGCGCCGGCGCGTCCTTGACCAGCGCGATCCGCGAAATGAAGAAACACGGCTACGACCCGGCCGACACCTCGCCGACCTGGTATCCGCAGCACAAGCTGAACGGAATCGTCGGCGTGGCCCACGGATCGGCCGATGGGTACAACCAGCTCGTTTTCTTCTTTGTCGGCAACCATTACATCGGCAAGGACACCAGCGACCCGAGCGCCGCCATTCATTACGTATCCGGCACCGATGACACCGTGACAGTGAAATACGCGATCTACCACTCGAATGACGCGATGTGCTGCCCCAGCGGCGGTGGGAAAAGCGTGCGCTATCACTGGAACGGCCAGATGCTCGTACCGCTCGACCCGATTCCCTCCACCAAAGATGCCGGCCGGCGCTGATTTTCCAGCAGGCGGCGGGATTTGACCCTAGGGTGTGTTGCTTAAGTCCTGGCCGTCGCGAGCGGTGATCGCTGTGAGTACTGCGGCGGTCCGGCAAGGCAGCCCGGGTGCGGGTGTCCCGCAGGTGCAATCGGGAGCCGGTAGCGGAGCTACCGGCAACGAGGACAACGCCAGCCGCCGGGGTGGTGGGTGGGAGCGTGCCAGTCGTCTGGGCGCCGCGCAGCAGGCCGAGGACTTAAGCAACATGTCCTAAGGTCGGTCCATGGTCGAGTCGCGCATGGCCGTCCTGGACGGTTTGCGAATGCACTATCTGCTCGCCGGCAGCGGTCCGGTCGTGGTCCTGCTGCACGGGTGGCCGCAGACCAGCCACTGTTGGCGCAAGGTGATCGGCCCGCTGGCCGAGGACCGCACGGTCATCGCACCGGATCTGCGCGGTTATGGGCGTACCGACAAACCCCGGTCCGGATATGACAAACGCACCATGGCCGGCGATGTCCGCCGACTGATTCACAGCATCACCAGCGAGCCGATTACGTTGATCGGGCACGACCGCGGCGCCCGGGTCGCGCACCGGTACGCACTCGATCACGGCGATGAAATCAGCCGCCTGGTCGTACTCGACATCATCCCGACCCGGGAGATGTGGCGTCGGTTCGATATGGACAGCGGGTTGGCCCGGGCCTGCTGGCACTGGACGTTCCACTTACAGCCTGACCTGCCCGAATTGCTGGCCGGTAAGGACATTCGCGGTTATCTGGAGTATTTCTTCGAACGCTGGACGGTCGAACGGAACGGTTTCGAGGACGGCGCGATCGACGAATACGTCCGGGCATTCTCCCAGCCGGGGGCGTTGCGGGCCGGCTTTGATGACTACCGGGCGGCGTTTCCAGACGACGCCGCCCACGACGACAACGACTTCGGCCGGCGGCTGCAAATGCCGGTATTGGCGTTGTGGGGCGAATTCGGTTTCCCGGCCAAGCTGCCATCGCTGGACATCTGGCGTCAGTACGCAGTGGACGTTCGGGGCGGTCCGGTCAGCGGCAGCGGGCATTTCATCGCCGAGGAGAAACCAGAAGCGCTGCTGGCCGAGCTCGGAGCGTTTTTCGAGGCTACGTAGTCGCCACTTTTTCAGCGGCTTTGCGGGCGGCGATGAGCACTGGGTCCCAAACCGGCGAGAACGGCGGCGCGTACGACAAATCCATGCCGCTCATCTCCTCCACCGTCATCTCGTTCCACAACGCCGTCGCCAATACGTCAATTCGTTTCGCGGCCTGTTCCCGGCCCACGATCTGAGCTCCGAGCAACCGCCCGCTGCCGCGTTCGGCGATGATTTTGGTCAGCATCGATTGGGCCTTGGGGAAATAACCGGCGCGGGTGGTCGATTCGATGGTCGCGGTCACGGCGGCGAACCCGGCCGCGGCGACTTCCTTGCTGGACAGGCCGGTCCGGGCGATCTCGACCTCGCAGACCTTGGTGATCGCGGTGCCGACGACACCGGGAAATGTGGCGTAACCACCGCCGATGACCGTTCCGGCGACCCGACCCTGCTTGTTGGCGTGAGTGCCGAGCGCGATGTGTACCGGACGGCGGCTGATCCGGTGAAACGTCTCCACGCAGTCGCCGGCGGCCCAGACGCCGTCGTGCGAGGTGGAGCGCATTCCGGCGTCGGTCGCGATACCACCGGTCGCACCGCAGGCAATGCCGGCGGCGCGGGCCAGTCCGGAATTCGGCCGTACCCCGAGCCCGAGTACCACCAGGTCGGCCGGCAGCGTGCCGGCATCGGTGCGCACGGCCCGCACCCGGTCGGTGCCCTCGATCGCCCGCGCCGGCTCGCCCAGCCGGACCGTAATTCCGATGCCGCGGGCAGCTTCGGTTATCCGTTCGGCCATATCGGAGTCCATTGTGGACATCAGCTGGTCGGCCCCCTCGACGATGGTCACCGCCAGCCCACGCCGGGTCAGCGCCTCGGCCATCTCCAGACCGATGTAGCCACCGCCGATCACGACCGCGTGCTGCCAGTCCTGGCGCAGACTGTTCTGCACCGCGGCGCCGTCGTCGAGCGTCTGGACGCCGTGCACCCCCGGCAGGTCAATTCCCGGCAACGGCGGCCGGATCGGCACCGCGCCGGTCGCGATCATCAACTGGTCGAACGGCAGAGTCCGTTCGCCGGCGTCGTCGCGCACCCGAATCTCGCGCCGCTGCAGATCGAGTTCGGTCGCCTCGTGCCCCAGCCGGACGTCGATCTGGTATTTCTCCCGGAATTCCTCGGGCGCCCGGGCGATCAGGTCGTCCGGGTCGGCGACGTCGCCGGCCAGCCAGTACGGGATGCCGCAGGCGGAGTACGAAGTATAGCGGCCTCGTTCGAGGGCGATGATCTCGAGTTCGCCGGCACCGCGCAGCCGCCGGGCCTGCGAGGCGGCGCTCATGCCCGCGGCGTCCCCGCCGATGACGACCAGCCGGTCCCGAGTCACGCGCGCAGTCTAAGACGAGGGCCCGGCGCTTTGTCCGCATGCCGCGCTCGGGCGGGTTAGGCCCGGGTCGCGTTCGGCTGGTGCTGTCGAGCGCCGCGGACCATGATCGTGAGTAGATTTGCTGTCGATTCCGGGACCAAATCCACTCACGATCAAGGAATTCGGCGTGGCGGCGAGCACTCACACGGACGCGGCACGGGCGAGCCAAAGCCGGTCGCCTTGCCGGCATGCTGCGCTCGGAGCCGACATTCGCAGCTTGCCGTGGCTCTGACCGCCAAGATCGTGATGGCTCTCGTCAACGAAATGCGTACGAAATCCCTCATGATCATGCAAACACCCGGGGCGGGTGAGCCGCCAAGCTGCTCGAGCGACCCGGTTCGCGTCGAGGCCCGGCACGAAACGCGAGGCGGGTCGGCGGAATCTCTCACCGTGGGCCGGCTGCATTCGTACAGCTGATCTTGGATAGGGTGTGGCTGGCGCGAGTTGCGTCGTCTCGACCGCGTTGGTTTCAGATCGAACGGCCGACACCAGTGGTGGCCGGGCAACGTGCAGCAACACGTCACCCGGCCAAGGACCGCCAGGCGGTCCGGCACGCGGGAACAGCAAGCCCGCCGAAACGGGCTTGATCCTCATCCATCCCCGTGCACCGCCATGCAGTGTTACACCGATGCCCGGAGTATCGCCATCGGAAAGGCTGACCAGAGCCGGTCTTGTGAGAAACCCTAAGTTTTGCCAGATCCGGAACTCGAACCGGTTGCCCGGCTTAGTTCATCTCACCCCGGTCACGACGGGGTGACCGGTACGACACGGGTCGCCAGGTAGCCTGGGCCGGTGACGACGATGACCGCCGCCTCTTTTCTCTCGCCGAACCACCTGATCGACACGTTCGGTCTGGCCGGTCTCCTGGTGATCATCTTTGCCGAATGCGGCCTGTTGATCGGGTTCTTCCTCCCCGGCGACACGCTGCTGTTCACCGCCGGACTGTTGGTAGCCAACGACATCCTGCACCGCCCGCTGTGGGTGCTGCTGGTGCTGACGCCGATCGCCGCGATTCTCGGCAATATCGTCGGCTACGGGATCGGCGTCCGCACCGGGCCGGCGGTCTTCAACAGACCCGATTCGAAGCTGTTCAAGTACGAGCATGTCGAACGCGCCCACCAATTCTTCGAGAAGTACGGGCCGGCGACGATCTTCCTGGCCCGTTTCGTTCCCGTCGTGCGGACCTTCGCGACGGTGATGGCCGGCGTGAGCCGGATGCGGCTGGCCACGTACCTCACCTACACGGTGCTCGGCGGTGTGGTCTGGACGATCGGCGTCACGGTCGCCGGCTTCTACCTCGGCAAGATCAAGGTCATCGCGGACAACGTCGACCTGATCCTGGTGCTGGGCGTGGTGAGCGCTGTCTGCGTGAGCGCCGTGCCGCTGGCGATCCGGTACGTGGGCCACCGGCGCAACCCGGAGCAGGCCCGCGAGGGTGCGCACTCGGGCAGCCAGTCCAAACTGGACTGACGGCCCGCCCGGCCGGATCTCAGCGGTGCTGGATCTCCGGACTGCGCCGCGCCGGCTCCCGACCGGCCGGCTGCTTGGGCCGGGGCAGCGGCTGTAGCGAGTCGATCGGCAGCGTGATCGGCTTGTCGGCCGTGACCGTCACCGTCTTGCCGTGGTGGGCCAACCGCATCGACTCCCCCTCGGTCACCGTATAGGTGGCCGCGTCGTGGCTGATGTCGACCTTCAGCCGGCACCCACGCACGGTCAGGTTGAAGCAGATACGGGCCAGCCCGGATGGCAGCCGCGGGCTGAACTTCAGGATGTGGTTGTAGTCGCGCAACCCACCGAAGCCGGCGACCAACGCCAGGCAGGCGCCGGCCAGCGACGCCATGTGCAGGCCGTCGCGGGTGTTGTGCTCCAGGTCGCCGAGGTCCATCAGCGCGGCCTCGCCGAGGTAGTCGAACGCCAGGTCCAGGTGCCCGACCTCGGCCGCGATGATCGCCTGCGTACAGGCCGACAGCGATGAGTCGCGGACGGTCAGCGCCTCGTAATAGGCGAAGTTCCGGGCCTTCTGCTCGGGCGTGAACGCATCGCCGCGGAATTGCATCGCCAGCACCAGATCGGCCTGCTTCACGACCTGTTTGCGGTAGAGGTCGAAGTACGGGAAGTTCAGCAGCAGCGGGTAATGCTCCTGCCGGCAATTCTCGAAATTCCAGACCTCGTGCTCCAGAAATCCCTCGGCCTGCGGATGCACCTTGAGGTTCGGGTCGTACGGGATGAGCATCGCCGTCGCGGCATCGCGCCAGCTCGCGGTCTCCTCGGAATTGACGCCGAGGCGGTGCGCGACATCGGGGTGCCGTTCGGCCGATTGCGCCGCGGCACGCAGATTCTGCTGCGCCATCAGGTTTGTGTAGACATTGTTGTCCACAATGGCGCTGTACTCATCCGGCCCGGTGACGCCATCGATCCGGAAATTGCCATGCTGGTCGTGATGGCCCAGCGACCGCCACATCCGGGCGGTCTCCACCAACAGTTCCAGGCCGATCTCGCGCTCGAAATCGGTGTCGCCGGTCGCGGCGCAATACCGCACAACCGCGGCCGCGATATCGGCTCCGATGTGGAACGCGGCGGTGCCGGCCGGCCAGTAGCCGGAGCATTCCTCGCCGTGAATGGTGCGCCACGGGAAAGTCGCCCCGTCCAGGCCGAGCAGCCGGGCCCGTTCCTTGGCCTGTTCCAAAGTGGAGTGTCGCCAGCGCAGGGCGTGCTTCACCGCATCCGGCAGCCCGTAGGTCAGAACCGGCAATACGAATGTCTCGGTGTCCCAGAAGCAGTGGCCGTCATATCCCGGACCGGTCAATCCCTTGGCCGGAATGGCGCGTTCCTCGGCCCGGGCGCTGGCTTGCAGAATATGGAACAGCGCGAACCGGACCGCCTGCTGGATTTCGATATCGCCATCGACCTCAATATCGGAACGATTCCAGAAATCGGCCAGATAATCCTTCTGTTCCTGGACCAGACCGTCCCAGCCGGTGTACCGCGCTGCCGTAATGGCCGCGGCGACCTGGTCGTGCATCGCGGGCACCGACCGGCTGCTGGACCAGCCGTACGCGACGAACTTGATGACCCGCAGCCTCTGGCCGGGCTTGAGCACGGTGGTGAACGTGGTGCGGGCCAGATCGGGAAACGACTCGCCGACGACGTCGATCGGCGCCGGGCCGTCGACGATGTGGTCCATCACAGCGCCCATGCGCAGTCCACTGTGGCGGGTGCTGTGCACCAGCAGACCGCGCGTGTCGGCCGACATGTGCTCCTCGCTCACCAGCGGAGCGTCGAGTACGGCCGCAGCGCGCGGATCGCCGCTGTGGTCGGGCAATTGCTCGTTGGTGACCAATTCGGACTGCACGACGATGCGGGCCGACCCGTCCACCGGCTCGACCTCGTACAAAATGGCCGCTACGGCCCGCTGGGTGAACGACACCATCCGGGTCGAGGAGACCCGGACCGTACGGCCGGCCGGCGATGTCCATTCCACGTTGCGGCGCAACAATCCGTCACGGAAATCCAATTTGCGTTCGTGTGAATGCAGCGCGCCATACCGGACATCGAACGGTTCGTCGTCGACCAGTAAGCGGAGCAGTTTTCCGTTGGTGACGTTGATGACCGTCTGGCCCGACTCGGGAAATCCGTAACCGGCTTCGGCGTACGGCAACGGCCGGTATTCGAATATCCCGTTCAAATACGTGCCGGGCAGGCCGTGCGGCTCTCCCTCATCGAGGTTGGCCCGCAATCCGATATGGCCGTTGGACAGGGCGAAAACCGATTCGGCCTGAGCCATCACGTTCAAATCGAGCGTCTGCTCGGTGAGGCTCCACGGGTCGACGGAGAAAGCGCGATGCGGAATCATGACTCCTCGATGAGCTGATCAAGATCGGTGACGACAATATCGGCGCCGTGCTCGCGCAGCGCCGCGGCCTGGCCCACTCGATCAACGCCTACCACGTAGCCGAAGTTGCCGGCCCGGCCAGCCTGGACGCCGGCCAACGCGTCCTCGAACACGACCGCCTTTTCGGCCGGCACGCCCAACGCCTTCGCCCCGGCCAGGAACGTATCGGGCGCGGGCTTGCCGTTCAGGTGGTCGCGACGCGCCACGATACCGTCGATGATCGTCTCGAACAGATCGATGATGCCGGCCGCTTCCAGTACGTCGCGGCAGTTGGCGCTGGAAGAGACAACGGCGCGGTGCAGCCCGGCGGCGCGCGCGGCCTTGACGTACCGCACCGATCCCTCGTACGGCTCGACGCCCTGGGTCTTGATCAGCCCGAGTACGAGTTCGTTCTTCCGGTTGCCCAGCCCGTTGACGGTCTCGGTGCTCGGCGCGTCGTCCGGTGTCCCTTCCGGCAGGTTGATGCCGCGCGACTGCAGGAACGACCGGGTGCCGTCGGCGCGCGGCTTGCCGTCGACATAGGTGTCGTAGTCGTCCTTGGGATCGAACGGGACGAAGGGTTCGCCGGTACGTTGCGCGCGCTGGCGCAGGTACTCGTCGAACATCTCCTTCCACGCAGCGGCGTGCACCTTGGCGGTTTGCGTCAACACACCGTCGAGGTCGAACAGACACGTTGTGATGCCATCGGGAAGTCCCAGCACAGCGCCATGGTAGGGACCCGGGCCGGTCCGCGGGGTGACCGGTAGGGGAACACGCCGGCAATCCCCGCTGTCGGGCTGGCCGGGTTTATCTGGTCATTCCCGGATACCTACGGCTTCGATCGGAGCGTGCCGCATGGCGCGTCGGGCCGGCACCAATGTCGCCGTGACGGCCAGGGCCGCGGCGCCGACGGCCAGCACCGCGAAGCTGAGCGGCGGCACGTACGGCGTGGTGCCCGGACCCAGGGCCCGACTGAACCCCACCAACGTCACGTAGCCAATGCCCGTACCGATCGTGATGCCCAAGAGCGCTATCAGCGCCGCCTCCCAGCGCATCATCCGTAGCACCTGACGGGAGGTCGCGCCGATCAGCCGCAGCAGGGCGAATTCCCGGCGGCGTTCGGTCGTCGTCATCACCAGCGTGTTGGCAACGGCCACCGCGGTGTAACCGACGATCACCCCGAGCAGCAGGTAATTCAGCCAGGTGTTCAGGGCCTGGTCGCGGTCCTGCTGGTGCTGGTATGCGGCGCGGTCGGCGACCTGCAGGCCCGGGTACGCGGCGCGCAGGTTCGGCTTGGCTCCGTGGGCGACTCGCACCAGCACGCTCGCCGCGGCCGGATTGTCGACGTGCCCGGCCGCCAACGACCACGGCAGCAGCACGTCGCCGAAACCGAGCGGGTTGGCGTAGATCCCGGCGATCTTCGGGTCGACCGGGGTGCCGTCGCCGAGCCGGAACGTCAGCCGTTGTCCAATGTGGACATGGGCGGTACGGGCCAGGTCGGTCGAGATCGCCACCGTATTTGTCGACACCGCTCCGTTGAGGCTGAGGACCCGGTCCAGCCGGCCGCCGGTGGCGACCTGGGCGTCGTACGGGTTCAGGTCATGCCCGTACTCGATCTGTGTTGGCAGGAGTCCGACCGCACTGTCCACACCGGACAGTTGATTGAGCCGGTTTACCGCGGCGGTTGGCACGCCCGGCGCGCCGGCGGTCACCACCCGGTCGGCCACCAACCGGTCGCTGCTCTGCTTGGCCTGCGCGTGGGTGACGGTGGCCTGCAGGAATACCGTGATGAACGCCAACGAGACGGTCAACGCCACCGGGGTCAGCGCCGAGGCCAACCGCCGGGACCGGGCCTTCGCGTGCACGGCGGCGAGGAATCCACCGATCCGGCTGATCCGCCGCAACGGGACACCGGCCAACGTCGACCCGACCCAGGCCACCAACGGGCCGAGCAGGCCCACCGCGACCATCAGGATCATCACGACCCCGGCCGAGGCGCCGGCCGCGTCATCGCCCTGGGTCGACAGCGACACCGACAGCAGCGCGACCGCCCCGGCCAACGCGCCGAGCCCGAGCAGCAACCGGAACACCCCGATCAGCCGCGGCTGCACGGTCGATTCGGCCAACGCGGCCGTCGGCCGGATCTTCGACGCGCGCCGGCCGGCCGCGATGCCAGCGATCTGCACCACCAGAACGGCCGACCCGCCGGCCACCACGAACGGAATCCAGCCCACCTCGAGCCGGAGCCCGGCCGGCACGATTCCCTTATGCACCAAGGCGTTATGCACGATCGAGGCCAGCAGCCAGCCGGGCAGGCAGCCGGCCAACGCCGCCACCACCGCGACCAATAGGCCCTCGCCGGCCACCATTCGCCGGATCTGCCGGGGTGTCGCCGCGACCGCGCGCAGCAGGGCGATTTCGCGGCCACGCTGCTGTACCGAGACCGACAGCGTCCCGGCCACCACGAAGATCGCCACCATCACCGCGACCCCGCCGATGCTGCCGGCAATCGCGCTCAGGTCGCTTTTGGCCTGCACGAGGTCGGGGAATTCGGCCCGACCGCGGGCGTCGCCGGACAGTACGGTGGCGTTGCCGACGACCGCTTTTACGGCGTGTGCCAGGCGGTCGATGTTTACGCCCGGCTTGGGGAAAACGCCGATCGCATCGAGCTTTCCCGGTACACCGGCCATTGTGGACGCTTGCTGATCCGGTACGAAAACCCCGCTGCCGTTGGTGATTCCGGTGACCTTCAGCTGGCTTACGCCGGTCGCGCCGCGTACCGCTATGGTGCCGCCGATGGCCGAGCGGCCCGCGATGGACGTACCGAGCACCACCTCGCCGGCTCGGGGCGGTTGGCCGGCCACGAGGTGTCCGGCCCAGTTGTGCGCCGTGGCCTGGTGGCCATTCACGCTGACCGGGAACGAAATGTCCGGCACCACCCGGGCGACCTCCGGCAGCCGCTGGATCCGAGCCACCAGAGCGCTACTGACCCGTACCCGCTCGGGCAGCAACGCACTCGACGACTCGCCTTGTCCATAGTGGACATTCAGGGTCTGATTCCCCGCCACCACAACGGGAGTGGCGGCGTACCGATGCGGGCGGACCGGCGAGCGGGCCGCCGAATCCAGCAGAATCCCCCAGCACACGACCATGGCGACCGCCAACGCCGTACCGACAAACGCACCGATGAAGCCGGTCCACCGGTTGCGCATGGTGGCCAACGCGATTCGGAACATCACGCCTCCAACGTGGCCATCGCTGCGGCGATCCGGCCCGGATCGGCCTGCGGCATCGACCCGACCAGCCGGCCATCGGCCAGAAACACGACCTGATCGGCGTACGAGGCGGCCATGGGATCGTGCGTCACCATCAGCACGGTCTGTCCACTCTGGTCAACCGAACGTCGCAGCAGCGCCAGAACCTCCTTACCGGTACGGGAATCCAGCGCGCCGGTCGGTTCGTCAGCGACCAGGAGTTCGGGTCGGGTCACCAACGCCCGGGCGATCGCCACCCGCTGCTGTTGCCCGCCGGAGAGCTGAGCCGGACGCCGCCGGCCCATGCCATCGAGCCCGACCGTGGCCAGGATCTGGCGCGCCCAGTCCTTGTCGATCGGCCGGGAAGCCAACCGCAGCGGCAACGTGACGTTCTGCATCACGGTCAGGGCCGGAAGCAGGTTGAACGCCTGGAAGACGAAGCCGACCCGTTCGCGCCGCAGCTTGGTCAACGCGGCCTCACGCAGCCCGGTCAGGTCGGTGCCGGCCAGGTGGACCGTGCCGGAGGTGGGCCGATCCAGGCCGGCGGCGCAATGCATCAACGTGCTCTTGCCTGACCCGGAGGCGCCCATGACAGCGGTGAACGTGCCGCGCGGGAACTCGATCGTGACGTCGCGCAACGCGTTCACCGCCGCGCCGCCCCGCCCGTACTGTTTGCTCACCGCGGTCAACGACACGGACGTGCGCGGCGGTGCGATCTCGGTGCTCTGCATGACTTTGAGCCTCGTCGCGAGCACCGGTCAGCACGATGGCGTGCGCCGGCCAATACGGGGTGGGGCGCGCCCTACCCCGATGGAGGACTTAGGGCGTGCACTCCGGCCCGGTACCCTCTACGCGCCATCGGGGAGGAGTTGTCCGCGCACCATGCTTTTCGTGCTGGTCGTCCTTTTCTCGACCCTGCTTTTGGCCGAATTCCTGGCGGCGGCGATCCATCTGCTGGCGGCCCGGTCGGTCAACCGCTTCACCGGCTTGACCGGGCTCGGGCGGCGCGCTGGCTATCTGTTCGGCGCGATCGATCTGGTCGGCAGCGGGACCGTGATCCTCGGTTTCTCCGTCGCCGTGTTCAGCTACGTTGGCGCCGCGATTTTCGCCGCGGTGTGCCTGTTCGTGCTGGGTCGACAGGTGCAGCGCGGGCAGCGCGGCCGGGCGCTGGTTCCGTATTCGGTGTACCTGTCCTGGGCCGTATTGCTGGTGGTGTTCCGGATCCTGGCCTGACTATTCCATCGGACCGACCGCCAGCTCGATATCCCGGCGCAGTGCCGGACCGGCCACCAGCGCGCGGGTCGCTTCCAATTGCGGGGCGAGGAAGGCATCCGGTCCGGCGTGCTCCCCCACCGCATCGAGGGCGATCCGGCCGGCCGGGCTCGGCGTGAGCGGCGCCCGCAGCTGCAACGCCCGGGTCGCCGCCAGCAGCTCGACCGCCAGCACGTGCGCCACGTTGTCCAGGACCCGGCGCAGTTTCAGCGCCGCCGACCACCCCATTGATACGTGGTCCTCCTGCATTCCGGACGTCGGCAGCGAGTCCACTGAGGCCGGTCCGGCCAGCCGGCGGTTTTCGGCGATGATGCCGGCCGCGGTGTACTGAGCGATCATCAGACCGGAATTCACACCCGGGTCCGGGGCCAGAAACGCCGGCAGGCCGCGGGATCGGGTGATATCCAGCAGCCGGTCGACCCGGCGTTCGGCGATCGAACCGATTTCCGCCATCGCGATGGCCAGGAAATCGGCGGCGAATCCGAGCGGCGCGCCGTGAAAATTGCCGGTCGACTCGACCCGACCGTCCGGCAACACCACCGGATTATCCACAATGGACACCAATTCCCGGTCCGCGATTTGCGCCGCGAAATCCAACGTATCCCGCGCCGCGCCGGCGACCTGTGGTGCGCACCGCATGGAATACGCATCCTGTACGGCGTGATCGAAGTCGTACCGGTGCGAATCCATGACGGCCGAATCGGCCAGCAATGTACGGATATTCGCCGCGCTGTGTTGCTGTCCCGGATGAGGGCGCATCTCGTGCAGTTCAGCCGCGAACGGCCGGTCGCTGCCCAGCATCGCCTCGATCGCCAGCGCCGCGGTGATATCGGCCATCACACACAGATGCCGGGCGTCGGCGCAGGCCAGCAGCAGCATCCCGAGCATGCCGTCGGTGCCGTTGATCAGGGCCAACCCTTCCTTGCTGGCCAACGTCAGCGGTCGCAGACCGGCCGCCGCCAGCGCGCGACCGCCATCGATCCGAGCGCCATCGTCGGCCCGGACCCAACCCTCGCCCAGCAACACCAGCGCACAGTGCGCCAACGGGGCCAGATCGCCGCTGGCGCCGAGCGAACCGTGCTCGGGCACCCATGGCGTAATCCCGCTGTTCAGCAGATCGACCAGCCCGCGTACCACCTGCGGCCGCACCCCGGACCGACCGGCGGCCAGCGACCGGGCCCGCAGCACCAGCATCGCGCGGACCACTTCGGCTGGCACCGGCTCGCCGACCCCGGCGGCGTGCGAGCGGATCAACGCGTGCTGCAACTCGGCCCGACGAGACCGTGGAATTCGGCTCATCGCCAGCGCGCCGAAGCCGGTGGAAACGCCGTAGACAGCGCGGTCGCTCTCGTCGATCGCGTCCACAATGGCGCGGCTGGCGGCGATCGCATCGAGCGCGGCGGTGGACAGCTCGACCGGGACGGCCTCGCGGGCTACCGCCAGCACGTCGGCGGCACTCAGCCCGTCGGGCCCGAGAACGACGGTGTTCATCGCAACTCCTTGTGAACGGTGCCACCGCGGATAACGGCGGCGACCAACGGCACCCCGGGCCGGTAGGCCAGGTGCAGTGCGGATGGCGCGTCCAGGATCGCGAGGTCGGCCCGCGAACCCGGCCGCAGTACGCCGGCATCGTCCAGCCGCAGGGCGCGGGCGCCGCCGGCGGTCGCGGACCATAAGGCCTGCGCCGGCGTCATGCCCAACTCCCGTACGGCCAGGGCGATGCAGAACGGCATGCTCGTGGTGTAGCACGAACCGGGATTGCAGTCGGTGGCGAGCGCGACCGTGGCCCCGGCGTCGAGTAACTTTTGTGCGTCGGGGTACGGCTGCCGGGTGGCGAATTCCACCCCGGGCAGCAAGGTGGCAACTGTGTCCGATGTGGACAATGCGTCGATATCGGCTTTCGTTAAATGCGTGCAATGGTCGACCGACGCGGCGTCGAATTCGACCGCCAGTTGCACGGCCGGACCGGGTCGCAGCTGGCAGGCATGCAGCCGCGCGCCCAAGCCTTTGGCGGTCCCGGCCCGCAGGATTCTGCGGGTCGCGTCGGCGTCGAACGCGCCCCGCTCGCAGAACACGTCGATCCACCGGGCCAGCGGTGCGCACGCCTCCAGCATCTGTCCGCATACGAGGTCCACATAGGACTCGGTGTCGGTGCCTTCGGGTACGACATGGGCGCCGAGAAATGTCGTCTGCTCGGTGCGGGTACCGGCGATGCGCAGCAGCCGGGCCTCGTCAGCGACGGTCAGCCCGTAGCCGCTCTTACATTCCACCGTGGTCGTGCCCTGGGCCAACGCCTCGTTCATCAGCCGGTCCAGAGTGGACTGCAGTTGGGCGTCGGTGGCGGCCCGGGTCGCGGCTACGGTGGTACGGATTCCGCCTGCAGTGTAAGGCTTTCCGGCCATACGGGCGGCGAATTCGGCCGATCGGTCGCCGGCGAAGACCAGGTGCGTGTGCGAGTCGACGAAGCCCGGGATCACGGCCCGCCCGGCCGCGTCGATGCGTCGGTCGGCCGCCGGGACGCCTTGCTCAGGGCCGACCCAGGCGATGCGGTCGCCGTCGATGACGAGCGCGGCGTCGGCCATGGTGCCGAATTCCTCGGCGTGGGTGACGAGTTCGCCGATTCCGGTGATGGCCAGCGCGCTCACGGCACTATCCGGCCTATCGCGGTCGCCAACTCGCCAGCGACGTCGTTGATCAGCAGGTGGTGGCCGTCCCGCACGATTTCCCGGCCACCGACGACGACGTGGCGCACATCGCTCGCGGTGGCGGCGAAAACGGCGGCGCTGAGCGGATCGGCGGCCCCGGCCAGGCGCGGCCCGCTCAGGTCGACCGTGACGAAGTCGGCCAATGCTCCGGGCGCGATCCGGCCGGCGTCGGGCCAGCCGAGGCTCGCGTGCGCCGTCGCGGCTGCTAGGAGTTCGGCCGGCGTGAAATTGCCGCGCCGCCCGGACGCCAGCCGCTCGTCGTATTCCAGCGCCCGCGCCTCTTCGAACGGGTCGATGACCGCCTGCCCGT
>JBEDUI010000026.1:0-9204 GCA_040414495.1 Mycobacteriales bacterium | reverse complement strand
CGTGGCCGCACTTCCTACGGCGACATCACCATCCGCCGTTCCTGATCCACTTCGGACACTGGAGAACCCATGAGCAGCAAGCAATCCCGGCCGGCGATCGCCGCGACCGGAGTACGAAAATCGTTCGGCGATCACCTGGTCCTCGACGGCATCGACCTGACCGTCGCCGAGGGCACGATCTTCTCCCTGCTCGGTCCCAACGGCGCCGGCAAAACCACAATGGTGCAAATCCTGTCGACGCTGATTCCGGCTGATGCAGGGCACATGAGCGTTGCCGGACACGATATCGCCACCGATCCAGCCGGTGTACGGTCCGCGATCGGCGTCACCGGTCAATTCTCAGCGGTGGACAATCTGCTTACCGGCCAGGAAAACCTGCAGTTGATGGCCGATCTGTTGCACCTGGGTCGCAGCAGCGGCCGGCGGCGCGTGGCCGAATTGCTCGAGCGGTTCGATTTGACCGCCGCGGCGACAAAACCGGTCTCCACATATTCCGGCGGAATGCGCCGCCGGCTGGATCTGGCCATGACGCTGGTCGGTACTCCGCGACTGATCTTTCTCGATGAGCCCACAACCGGGCTGGATCCGCGCAGTCGCCGCACCATGTGGGACAGCATCCGGGGTCTGGTCCGCGACGGAGTGACGATTTTTCTCACCACGCAATACCTCGACGAGGCCGACGAGCTGGCCGACCAGATCGCGGTGCTCGACCACGGCAAAATCGTGGCCGCGGGCACCCCGAGCGAGCTCAAGCGCCGTATCCCCGGTGGCCATATCCAGCTGAAATTCGGCAGCCAGCCCGATCTCGACGCGGCCGCCGCGCTGTTGCAGGCGACGGCGCGGGATGTGGACGAGCTGACCCTGCAGGTCCCTGCCGACGGCAGCCTCGCCAGCCTGCGTCAGGTGCTCGGCCGGCTCGATGACGCCACGATCGACGTGGAGAACCTTTCCATTCACACACCGGACCTCGACGACGTTTTCTTCGCCGTCACCGGTCACCTCACCACATCCGACGACAACCAGGAAAAGGTCGACGCCCGATGAGCGCTCTCGGCTATACCCTGACCGATTCGGCGACAATGCTGCGCCGCAACATCAAACACCAGATGCGGTACGCGTCAGTCACGATCATGCTTATCGGAATGCCGCTGATATTCCTGCTGCTTTTTGTGTACGTATTCGGCGGCCAGCTCGGCACTGGCCTCGGTGGTACGCAAACCGGCCGCAGTGCCTATCTTTCGTACGTGACGCCGGGAATTCTGATCATGACCGTCGCGTCCGCCGCGCTCGGCACCGCCATGTCCGTGGCGTCCGACATGACCGAAGGCATCATTGCGCGATTCCGAACCATGTCCATCGCCCGCGGCGCCGTACTCACCGGGCACGTGCTGGGCACCCTGATCCAAACGTTACTCGGCCTCCTCGTCGTCGGTGCAGTCGCCGCGGCCATCGGATTCCGGCCCGATACCGGCGCCGCGAAATGGCTTGCCGCGCTGGGCATCCTGCTGCTGTTCGCTCTCGCATTGACCTGGTTGTCCACCGCGCTCGGCCTCGCCGCGAAAAGCGTGGAAACCGCCAGCAACACGCCAATGTTCCTGACGTTGCTGCCGTTCCTCGGTAGCGGCTTCGTACCCACCGACTCAATGCCGGCCGGTCTACGGCAATTCGCCGAATACCAGCCGTTCACTCCGGTGACCGAAACGGTGCGGGCGCTGCTGAACGGCGGCGCGGTCGGGCACAGCGCGATCGAAGCCATCGCCTGGAGCGTCGGTATCTCGATCGCCGCCTACCTGTGGTCGATTCGGCTCTACAACAACCGCCCGATCCGGTAACCCAGCTACGCCGGGACGCCCGCGAATTTGCGGGTGTCTCGGCATTTTCGGCCTACGCGTCAGGGCAGTGGAATTCGGAACCTACGCTGTAAACGAACAGGAGCTGGGCGAAACCGCGACCTGCGATACGTTACGTAAATGAATCCCGGGATTCCGGATTGCCGTAGCGCCGGCCACTATTTGTGGTGGCTACTCACCAAACAACGTCGTCGAATCGCTTTGGGCGCTGTGCTAGGCACTGCCTGGATGCTTGGCCTGACACTCCCGCCGTACCTGTTGTCGCGGGCAGTGGATGACGGACTGGAGCCGGGAGATACCCGAGCGCTGATCGGCTGGACCGGCGCATTGCTGGGCCTGGGCATCGTGACCGCATGGTTGGCGATGATGCGGCATCGGACCATGACGAAAGTCCGTATGGACGCAAGTTTTCGGACGGTCCAGGTGGTCATCAGACAGGCGACCCGGTTGGGTGCGGCACTATCCCGCCAGGTCACGGCCGGGGAAGTCGTCACGATCGGGGTCGGCGACGTCAACGCGATCAGTTGGACGCTGACGTTGGCCGGTCCCGGAATCGGCAGCGTCGTGTCGTTGATCGTGGTGGCAATTCTGCTGTTCTCGATTTCGACGATGCTCGCGGTCGTCGTGCTGGTGGGCGTGCCACTGCTCGTGGTGCTCATTGGGCCGCTGCTGGGGCGATTGCAGGGAGCGGAGCAGATCTATCGCGAGCAGACCGGCGGGCTGGCCGCCCGGTTCGCCGATATCGCCGCGGGATTGCGTGTCTTGAATGGCTTCGGCGGCAAACGCGCCTATGCCGAACGCTACCGACGCGAATCCCAGGTGGTGCGACGCGAGGGATACAAGGTCGGCGCGGTGTCGAGTTGGATCCAGGCGCTGGGTACGGGTTTGCCGGCGCTGTTCCTGGCGATTGTGACCTGGTTGGCTGCTCGAATGGCGGCGCAAGGCGATATTTCGATAGGCCAGTTGGTGTCGGTCTACGGATACGTAGCAATCCTCGCGCTGCCCGTATCGGACCTGATCGAGGGCGGTTATAACCTCGCCCACGGGCTGGTCGCCGCCCGCCGCGTGCTCCGCCTGATGGCGCTGGAACCCGAACTGGCCGACGACGGCACGGCCGACGCACCCGAATCGCCCGCGGTACTTCGTGATCCAGAATCCGGCGTCGACGTTGTGCCGGGCACATTGACCGCGCTCGTCAGCGCCCGGCCGGCGGAAGCAGCGGCGGTGGTCGATCGCCTGGGCCGGTTCGCTGAATCGGCGGCGACCTGGGGCTCAATTCGGCTCGCGGAAGTCCCGTTGCCGCAGGTACGTGACCGTATTCTGGTCGCTGACAACGAGGCTGACCTGTTCCGTGGAACGCTGCGCGAGGTGATCGCCGGCCGCTGCGACCCGAATGACCAGACCATCACCCACGCCGTCGATTCCGCCGTAGCGCGCGACATTGTCGACGGCCTGTCCGACGGGCTGGATTCGATGATCGACGCGCACGGCCGTAACCTCTCCGGCGGTCAACGGCAGCGGATCCGGCTCGCCCGGGCGTTGGTAGCCGATCCCGAAGTGTTGCTGGCGGTCGAGCCGACCTCCGCGGTCGACGCGCATACCGAGGCATTGATGGCTGCCAGGTTGCACGCGGCTCGAACGGGCCGGACCACGCTGGTGACAACGACCTCGCCGCTCGTACTTGATCACGCGGACACGGTCTATTTCCTCGTCGACGGCCAGCTCGCGGCGGCCGGTAGCCACCGCGATCTGCTTGGCCGCAGCGCGGACTACCGATCGCTGGTCTCGCGCGGCGATGAGGATGGAGTCGCGTCGTGACTACGCGACTGCCGGTCGCCGAACCGGCCCAGGTACGCCGCGCTGCCATAGGGCTGTTCCGGGCCGACAAGCGGGCCGTCGCGGTAATCCTTGTCCTCAATGGACTCGCCGCGGGTGCCGGGCTGGTTGGGCCGTGGCTGCTGGGTCGGATCATCAACGACGTCCGCGCCGGCGCCGGCGTCAGCACCGTCGACCGCATGGCGTTGATCATCGGCATCTTCGCGGTCGCGCAGTTTTTCTTGACTAGGTACGCCAGTTATGTCGCGCATCGCTTCGGCGAGCGGACCGCGGCGCGG
The DNA here is from genome assembly GCA_040414495.1 of Mycobacteriales bacterium. GTDB lineage: Bacteria > Actinomycetota > Actinomycetes > Mycobacteriales > QHCD01 > DATAVB01. The sequence continues at coordinate 5,240 of JBEDUI010000026.1, read as the reverse complement.
GTTCGGGAGCAATTCGTCGACCGCGCCCTCGCGTTGCCGGCCGCGGTGGTGGAGCGCGCCGGAACGGGTGATCTGACCGCCCGGGGCACCAACGACGTTGTGGCCGTCGCGTCCACGTTGCGTGATGCCGGGCCGGTCGTGATCATCGCCGTATTGCAGGCGTTGATCATCGTCGCGGCGGTCTTCGCGCTCGATCCGTTGCTCGGCGTGTGTGGAGTGGTCGGTCTGACCGGCATCGTCACCGCCGGGCGCTGGTACCTGCGGCGGGCACGGGCGGGCTACTTAGCCGAAGGCGCCGCCAATTCCGACCTGTCCGAGGTCCTCGCGGCCACCGCGGTCGGCGCCCGCACCGTCGAGGCATTCGGCCTGCAACAGCGGCGCATCGCCACCTGCGACGAGGCGATCGAGGAATGCCGCCGCACCCGAATTCGCACGCTGTTCCTACGCGGGGTCCTATACACCTCGGTCGACATCTCGTACGTCATCCCAGTGGCCGGCGTACTGCTGATCGGCGGCGTTCTGCACAACCACGGCGTGGTGAGTCTGGGCGCGGTCGTTGCGGCGGCGCTGTATCTGCGCCAGCTCTCCCAGCCGCTGGACACCATTCTGTTGTGGGCCGAACAGATGCAAAGCAGCAGCGCGTCGTTCGCCCGGGTCGAAGGCCTGGCCCTGGACGAGTCCGCGGCACCGACTGGTGAACGACCAACGCCGGTCGACGACCGTATCGAACTCACCGACGTGCACTATGCGTACGAGACCGGCCCGGACGTCCTGCACGGCATCAACCTCACCGTCGAACCGGGCGAGCGACTCGCCCTCGTAGGACCCTCCGGCGCCGGCAAAACCACTCTCGGGCGGCTCATGGCCGGCATCGACCAGCCCGGCCGCGGAACCGTCACCGTCGGGCGAATCCCGGTCACCGACCTGGAGCCGGACGAACTACGCCGGCAGATCATCCTCGTCACGCAAGAACAGCACATCTTCCTCGGCACCATTCGCGACAACCTGCGTATCGGCGCCCCTTCCGCAACCGACGACCAATTGACCGCGGCTCTGAATGTCGTCGGCGCGGACTGGATCGCCGACGTACCAGATGGTTTAGACACCGAACTCGGCGTCGGTGGATATCAGATCGACGGTTCCCAGGCCCAACAGCTCGCGCTCGCCCGCGTCCTACTCGCCAACCCGCACACGCTGATCCTCGACGAAGCCACCGCATTGCTGGACCCGACGATGGCCCGCCGCACCGAACGGGCCCTCGCCGCGGTCCTCAACCAACGAACCGTCGTCGCCATCGCGCACCGCCTCCACACGGCCCACGACGCGCACCGCGTCGCCGTCATGGAAAACGGTCGCATCATCGAACTCGGCACCCACGACGAACTCGCCGCCGGAGGCGGTCCGTACGCCGCGCTCTGGCAGTCCTGGCACGGCCAACCAGCCGTCCCCGACCGCTGAAATTCAGTCCGCGCGGCAATTCCAACGGTCGCGGGTCAGCTCGTAAAAGTTCGCCATCACAGAATCGCGGTCGTCGACCATCAGGCGGTCCAGCTCCGGTGCTCTGACAAAACCAGCGCGCACAGCGACGCGCGCACTCGCCACATTGCCCGGGCGAACCCACAGATACAGCGCCGAGCGGTCATCGGCGCCAAAGGCATGGGCGGTGATCAACTCGACCGCCGCCGTCGCGACGCCGCGGCCACGCGCGGCTGCCGCCAGCCAGTAGTAGATCTCTCCGGTTGCCATATCGATGCCGGCATTGCCCAGCAGCTCACCGGTATCGGCCTTGGTTATAGCCCAGCTCAGTCGGATCGGATCACCCATGGCCTTACGGATCCCGTCCTCAACCCGCTCCATGGTGTAATCCGCGGGTTCGCTGGTCCACCGCTGAATATCAGGATCAGCGACCTGATCGACGTACCACGCCGCGTCCTCAACCCGCCACGGCCGCAGCACAATCGAGCCATTACTCAGGTCAGCCACGGCCAAGACAGTATGGGTTTTACGGAGCGTCGTCAGCTCCGGAGGACGGAACCTTGGTACGTACTTGGCGCGCCGGGCTGACCTCGTTGAGGCGGCGTGGTTGCGTTTCGCCGGTGGGGCGGCGGCGTGCGGCCGAGAGCCCGACCGTGGCGACGGTGAGCAGGAGCGCGCCCAGCGCCCAGCCGCCGAACACGTCCGTCGGCCAGTGCACGCCGAGCCAGGCGCGGGAGGCTCCAACTGCCAGGGCTATCGCGGCGCCAACACAGATCGCGGCCACGCGTCGACGCCTGCTCGCCAGCTGGGGCCAGAGCAGCGCGACCACCAACCCCCAGGCGAGCGTCGCCGTCGTGGTGTGCCCGGACGGGTAGGCGTAGCCGCCCGCGGCCATCAGCCAGTCCGCCCGTGGTGGGCGGGCGCGGTGGACGACAGCGCTGACACCCAAGCGGATCAGCTGACCGACGACGAGTGCTGCGATGACGAGTATCGGTTCGCGCCAGCGGTGGGTCCGGTGCACCACGAAGACCGCGGCGGCGATGAGCGCGGCGTACGCGGTTGGCCCGAACCCGAGGTAGGTCACGACGTGGGCGAGGCCGTTCAACACTTGGTCGCGGTGCTGAATGAGCCAGTTGTGCACGCTCTCGTCGTAGCCGGCGACACCGTCGTGGCCCAGAACGCCCTGGGTGATAGCGGAAAACAGCGCGGCGGTCACGACGGCGACGGTCAACGGCAGGCCGGTCCAACGGCCGGGTTCGGCGCGGGCGGCCAGCCACGCCGACATGCCCTGCCGCGCCCGGTCACTCACTCTTACGACCCCCAACGTCGAGTCTGTCGTCGGCGGCTTCGGTCTTCGCGTTGCGCCGGTGCTCGCGGACCCGCCAGACAATCAGCGCGATAACGACCACCGCGGCAACGGCGATGGCAGCGCCACGTCCGACGGTCCTCTCAATCGTCTTGTACGAGTTGCCAGCGAGGAAGCCTAAGAGGGTGAACCCGACACCCCAGACCAGCCCACCGGAAGCGTTGAAGGCGAGAAACTTCGGATAGTGCATCCGGGACGTGCCGGCCAGAGCGGGCATGACCGCGCGGAAGAACGCGACGAACCGGCCGAGGAAGACCGCGGCACCACCGCGCCGGCGTAGAAAGTCCTGTGCGGAATCGAGCTTGGAGCGGCGGTTGCGCAACACGTTCAGCTCAAGGATGCGCGGGCCGAGCTGCCGGCCCACCTCGTAGCCGACGGTGTCACCGACGATCGCCGCGGCTACGACGGTGAACGCGATCAGCGGGTAGGAAACGTGGCCGCGACTGGCGATGACCCCGCCGAGCACGGCTGCCGTTTCACCCGGGATGACGAACCCGACGAACAACGCGTCCTCGGCGAAGACGATCAGTCCGACCAGGAGATAGACCAGCGCGCCGCGGACATTGAGCAGGTGGTCGACAAGCCCGGTCACGGCGCGCGGCTTCCCAGCCAGTCGCTGCTGACAGTCGCGCCCGTTTCGTTCACACCACCACGCTACTACGGTTGCTGTAGTAGGAAGCCAGCTTAGACGGGCGCCGAGTCGACCGGCGCTACTACCATGCGCGTAGTAGCAGGCGATGGTTGGAGTGAGCGGGGTGAGTGTGGTGGCTGATCGGCGACGCTCGGGGGGACTCGAGCGAGAGGTACTGGCCGTATTGGCGACTGCCGGGACGCCGCTGACGCCGGCACAGGTACGGGCCGGACTTGATCGCGACCTCGCCTATACGACGGTGATGACCACGTTGCAGCGGCTGGCGGAGAAGGGCGCGACCACCCGGGCACGGGTCGGCCGGGCATTCGCCTACCGGATGGCCGATTCGGCGACGGTGACGGCGAGGCAGATGCACGGGCTGTTACAGCACGGGAACGACCGGGCCGCGGTGTTGTCGCAGTTCCTGGTCGAGTTGGACGCGGAGGACGGCGCGCTGCTGCGGCGGTTGCTCGAGCAGCCCGACGGGGAGGCGTTGTGACGCTGTTTTTGGCGGCGCTGCTGGGTCCGTGGCTGGCGGCCGTGGTGTTGGGAGTCGTCGCCGGGCCGGTGGGTCGCCGGTTGCCACCTGCGGCAGCAGTACGGCTGTTGTCGGTGGCCGGGCTGGTTACGGCGCTGGCCACCGGTTTCGTGCTGGCGGTGGTGGCGTTTACGTTGGCCGCGCAGAACCAGTGGCTGGCCGATGTGGGTGGCTGGAGTCCGGCGAAGATCCGGCTGTGGGATCCGGTGCCGCCGCCGGTCGGCATCGTCGCGGGTGTCGCGGTCGTGTGGCTGTTCGCGGCTGCGGTGACCCGCGCGGTACGTACCGGACGGGGACTGTGGGTCGCGGGAATGACCTGTCGGCGGCTTGGCGCCGGCATCGAGGGAATGGTCGTCGTCGATGAGGACCATCCCGAGGCGTACGCCTTACCCGGACTGTCCGGGCGGATCGTGGTCTCGACCGGGATGTTGCGTGCCCTGGATCCGGCCGAGCGGCGGGTGCTCCTGGCGCACGAGGCCTCGCACCTGGCCCATCACCACCACCTGTACCGGCTGCTGGCCGACCTGGCCGCCGCGGCTAATCCGCTGCTGCGCCCGGTCGCCGCGGCGGTGCACCGCGCCACCGAACGCTGGGCCGACGAGGACGCCGCGGCCAGGGTCAACGACCGGCAGCTCGCCGCGCGCGCTATCGCCCGGGCCGGCTTGGCGGTTCTGGCCTCCTCGGGCGGCTCGCGTCGGCCCGCGGTCGCCCTGGCCGCTGCGCACGGTCCGGTCGTCGAGCGGGCCCGCGCGCTGCTCGCCCCGGCGCCCCGCCCCCGACGCCTCCTGGCCGCCGCGCTAACCGCACTCATACTGGCCACCACGACCAGCGTGATCATCGTGGACCACACCACCGAGAAGCACTTCGAACAGGCCCATACCGCCGCGACTCGGTAAGCCCACAGGCCACCAGCTTGGGGCTTAGCTCGTGGCGCTTGTGTAGCGGCGTAACCCTGCTCTCCAGACAACATGGGCGAGGAGGCAGCTGCCGACGGCGACGCCGATGGCGATGGGGAGGACCAGAAGCTTTCCGGTGTGCAGGAGAACGCCGGACGGGATCGTCGCGATAAATGCGACCGGTATGACGTAGGTCATGAGCAGCCGTAGTGGACGGCGGTAAATATCGACCGGGTAGCGGCCGAACTGCCAGATGGCGTCGTAGACGGCGTCAAGGCTGAGACCGAACGCCCAGAAGACGAGCGCGGCGATCATGGCGCGGGTTGCCCACAT
>JBEDUI010000025.1:0-6970 GCA_040414495.1 Mycobacteriales bacterium | reverse complement strand
AACGGCTGGCTTGAGGATTTCCTCGCACCATTGCTGAAATGACGTAGGCGTAAGCGCGCGCGTGGAGCGTGGCTCAGCATCGTAAATTCCCGCATCGACCGCGGCCGCCATGTCAACCAGGCCCTGGGCCCACGCCTCGGACATTCCATGCTCGGTCAACGAGGCCTTGTACGCCTCGGCCGGGATTTGCTGAAAGCGGATGGGACGGGCCAGTACCTCGGCCATGATCCGAGCCATGTCGTTATAGGACAGGTCTTCGGGCCCGAGGAGCGGTACGTTCTCCTGCCCGCGCCAAGACTCATCGAGCAGCAGATCAGCCGCGACCGCGGCGATATCGCGAGTTGCGACACTCGGCGTTTTATGTTCAGCCGAACCTGGCGCGTAAAACACACCTTGCTCCTTGAGCGGAGCAGTCTGCCAAAGCAGATTTTCCATAAATCCGGGCGCCTGCAGCGATCGATAGCTCACGCCGGTGCTCTCGATCAAAGAGTCCATGGCGAACACCGCGGATATCTGACCAGCGTTCTTCGCGACTGACCGGCCGAGACTGGAGACGGCGACCACGCGCTGGACATGCTGGCTGGCGATTGCTTCGCACAGCGGGAGGGTGAAATTCACGATATGACGCGGCAGGCTCGACGCCTGTGGATCCGGGGGCGCGAGCCAGAATACGGATTCAGCGCCGACGCACGCCTTGGTCACGACGCCCGCGTCCGCCGTCGAACCTTCCACGACCTCGACCCGGTCGCGGATCGGCGCGGGCAGTCGGGACGGGTCGCGGGCGATCACGCGTACCGCCGTCCCATCGGCCGACACGGCCTCGAGGACCTGCCGGCCGATCTGGCCGGTCGGGGTAGCGATGACGATCATGTCCCCTCCACAGGATTCCGTCACTAGTACTGATCGTCAGTATAGCTGACGATCAGGCCTCGTACCATTGTGTTCGTGTCCACTGAGGAACCCCGTGAGCAGCAAGCCCTCCCGCGTTTGGGCTACCTGCTCAAGCGCGCTCATCTGCAGTTCGTCGAGATCGTAGGTACCGCGCTCGCCCCGCTGGGCATCGACAGCCGCGAGTGGGGGATTCTCATCAGCCTCGACGATCATCAGCCTCGGTCCCAAGTGGACATTGCCCAGCTGATGGGCATTGACCGGACAACGATGGTCGCGCTGGTTGATGAGCTACAGGAGAAAGGACTGGTGCAACGCCGTCCGCACAGCGATGACCGGCGCAAGAACGTCGTCGAGATCACGCCCGCCGGCCGCGAGTTGCGGCGCCGCGCCGCGCGCAAGGTCGATGACACCGAACGCCGCTATCTGGCTAAGCTGTCCGAGGCCGATGCCCGGCTACTCAAAAGCAGCCTGAACTCGGTGATTGACCAGAAGCCTTAATTCATACGCTGGCTGGCGTTGACCATTCGACCAGCTCGATCACGATTCCGTTGGGGTCGGTGACCTGAAAAAGCCGCTCGCCCCATTCCTCTTCGCGGAGCGGCACTGTGATCGGCACGCCTTCGTCGGTGAGGCGGCGCAATTCGGCATCCAGGTCGTCGACCACGAACACCACGATTACCCCGGCGGTGGGCTGGTCGCGAAAGTCCACTGGCAACACCTCGAGGCCGCGGCGCAGAAAGATCACGTTCATTGCGGTGTCGTCATGGGTGAGCGAGGCAAATCCGTCGGCAGCGAGCTGTTCGCGGAATCCGAAATGGTCGATCAGGAATGCGCTGGACGCCTCGACCCTGTCGACGTTCAGCGAGACGGCGGCGGATGTCATGTGCACGTCGGACTCCCACAATGCCTCGGTGAGAAAACTCTGTACGCCGTACAACATACGGCGTACGGAGACGCGGTGCAAGAATCGTCGAATGCCGAGCTTCCGCAGCAGCGCTGGAGATCCTGCCCGCACGCTCGCGCTGCTGTGGCGCGCCGGCAGTGGTCGCGGGTCGCGCGGTCCGAAGGCCGGGCTGAGTGTGGACGCCGTGATCAGCGCCGCCATCGAGGTGGCCAACCAGGACGGTCTGGACCGGCTGTCGATCCGGGCGGTGGCTGGGCGTCTCCGGGTCGCACCGATGTCGGTCTACACCTACGTGCCGGGCAAGGCCGAATTGCTGGATCTGATGCTCGACCACGCGTACACCACAATGGACAGAACCGAGTTCGGCCCGAGTACCCCGTGGCGCCGGCGTATCAGCGCTGTCGCCGACGACAACCGCGCGCTGTTCACGGCCCATCCCTGGGCGGCGCAGGTGAGCACGGCCCGACCCACGCTCGGTCCCGGATCGATGGCGAAGTACGAACGGGAGCTGTCCGCATTCGACGGTCTCGGCCTCGACGATGTCACTGTGGACAATGCCTTGACCTGGATTCTCTCCTTCGTACAGGCGAATGCGCGGGCCGCCGTCGATAAACGGGTGTCCGAATTGGACAGTGCGATGAACGACGAGGAATGGTGGGCGGCCAACGCCCCGCTGCTGGAGCGGGTATTCGACGGGAACGCATATCCACGGGCGGCGCGGATCGGCGCGGCCGCGGGAAAGGCCCACGGCAGCGCCTACAACCCGGACCACGCCTACCAATTTGGTCTGGCCCGAATTCTTGATGCTCTGGCGCGCCTCGTGGATTCGGCCCGGTGAGAGGCGCCGGGCGGGGCGAAGAGGGCATAGAAGTCGCCAGCGGCTCGGGTACCAGCTAGCATCACCTCTCGTGCGTATTCAGGTTGTCACGGTCAATCATGGCACTACGGCGTATGCGGACCTGCTGCTCCGCTCGTTGATTACGCATCATCCGAAGCGCTCGGAGCTGTCGATCCTGCTGCTGGACAACGGTTCGGACGATCTCGAGCGGCTCGACTGGGCGCGGGAGTTCGGCGTCGACATTCGGCCGTCGGGATATTCGCGCACCGCCCAGGTGACGACGCATGGCGAGATTCTGCGCGATGCCGTACTGGCGCACCCTGACTGCGACGCGTACCTGTTCGTGGATGTCGACGTGTGTTTCATGGCTGATGAGACGATCGGCGCTATGGCGGCGGAGTTAGCGGCTGAGGCCGATCTGTTCGCCATAAAGGCGATCTGGAGCAACGAGAACGGCGAGGATTACGATCCTGGGGACGGGTCGAGCACGAGCATTTCCCGAATTCGGGAGTCGGTCCGTTTCGCCGGTTCGACGGACTTTCCCGAGCCGTACGAATTCGACACTGGTTATGGCGATCGCGTCCATCCGTTCTGCGTGTTGCTGCGCAACGACCGGGTATTCCGTACGGCGGTCGAGGTCACCGGTCTGTCGCCGGCCCAGATCCAATGCGAACGCGGTGCGCTGTGGTTCGACACGCTGGGCCTGCTCACTCAGATCATGAAAACCCACGGCCGGAGCTGGCGCACGTCACGGCAACGGGTTGTCCACTTCGGCAACGTCAGCTGGGATTCGAGCTGGGCCGAGAACAAGGCCCAACGCCGCGACGCATTGCTTGATCGTTACCCAATACCGGTAAATGCATCCGATCACTCACCAACCAACCGGCCGTAGGCCTCGGCATCCATGAGCTCGGCCAGTTGTTGCTCCGCGGTGGCCGGGTCGAGCTGAATTTCGAATACCCAGCCAGTTCCGTACGGGTCGGTATTGAGCAGCTCGGGTGAGCCGGTCAGCTCGTCATTGCGGGCGCCGACCGTTCCGCTGACCGGCGCGATCATGTCGCTGAGGCTCTTGATTGACTCGACATCGCCGAACGCCTCTCCGGTCGTGACAATGACGCCGACCGCGGGCAGGGTTACTGCCAGTACGTCGCCGAGGGCATTCTGGGCGTAATCGGTCAACCCGATCCGGTGCAGGCCGATGCCATTTCCCGGGGCGATCCACAGATGGTCCTCGCTATAACGCAATTCGGCTGGAATGTCGGACATCGTGCCTCCTTGGGGTCGGGTCCAGCGTCACCCCGCCAGGCAGCGACTCGCCCCAGCAAGTCACCCGGGACAGCTCACGGGTATCCCGGAGCACCGATCCGACATACTCTCTTTTCTGGCCTCGGTTCGACCTGCGGCGGTCTCGGGGGTTTGCCGGATGTTGCTGGACAGACGCAATGAATGCCAGATACTCGACCGGCTCGTGGCCGATATCCGAGCCGGCGAGAGTCGCGCGTTGGTAATACGCGGCGATGCCGGAATCGGTAAGACACAGCTGCTGGAATACATTCTGGGCCAGGCTGCGGATTGTCGGACCGCGCACGCGGCCGGAATTGAAACCGAGCGGGAACTCGCGTACGGCGCATTGCATTCGGTCTGTGCGCCAATGCTGGATCGGCTTGGTCGATTGCCCGAGCCGCAGCAGCAGGCATTGGGCGCCGCCTTCGGGTTGAACGCGGGCCGGGCGCCGGACCGATTCATGATCGGCTTGGCGGTGCTCGGCCTGTTCGGCGAGGTGGCGCGGGATCGGCCGCTGCTGTGTGTGGTCGATGACGCGCAGTGGTTAGATCAGGCCTCGGCGCAGGTGCTTGCGTTCACGGCCCGGCGGCTGCTGGCCGAATCGGTGGCCATGGTCTTCGCCGTACGGGAGGGCCCCGAGCGTCCCGAGGTACCCGAGCTGGCCGGCTTGGCTGAGCTAAAGGTCGATGGTCTGCCCGACGACGCCGCCCGGACGCTGGTGGCCTCGGCCTACAGCGGGCCGATCGATGACCAGGTGCTCAAGCGGATCATTGCCGAATCGCACGGCAACCCGTTGGCGTTGTTGGAGCTGCCGCGCGGCTTCACCCCAATGGAGTTGGCCGGCGGGCTCGGGCTCAGCCGGATCGCGCTGCCACACCGGATCGAGGAGAGTTTCCGGCGCCAGATCGCGACGTTGCCGCCGGCGACCCGGGAGCTGCTGCTGGTAGCGGCGGCCGAACCGGTGGGCGACCCCGTACTCGTATTGCGGGCGGCCGACCGGCTCGGCATCCCGGCGGACGCGGCGACGTCCCCGGCCGCGACCGGCCTGGTCGAATTCGCCACGCGGGTGCGGTTCCGGCATCCCCTGCTGCGGTCGGCGATTTATCACGCGGCGTCGCCGGAGCAGCGACGTAACGTACACCGGGCGCTGGCCGGGGTGACCGACCCGGTAACCGATCCGGACCGGCGGGCCTGGCATCTGGCCGAGGCGGCCAGCGGGCCGGACGAGCAGATAGCAGCCGAGCTGGAACGCTGCGCCGGCCGGGCCCGCGACCGTGGCGGGCTGGTTGCGGCGGCCACGTTCTTCATGCGCGCCTCCGAGCTGACGCCGGATCCGCACCGGCGCGGGGAACGGGCGCTGGCGGCGGCGCAGACCAAGCACCGGGCCGGCCTAGCCGAGTCGGCGACGCGGCTGCTGGCAATGGCGGAGGCCTGTCCGCTCGACGAATGCCAACGCGCCCAGGCCGACCTGCTGCGCGCCCGGATCGCGTTCACGATGGACCGGGGCAGCGAAACGCCAACCCTGCTGCTGAAAGCGGCCGCGATGCTGGAGCCGCTCGACCCGCGGCTGGCCCGCGATACGTATCTGGACGCGTACCGGGCGGCCTGGTTCGCGGCCCACCTGACCAACGGCACCGGGGTGCGCGACGTGGCGGAGGCGGTCCGGGCCGCGCCGCAGCCGGAATCGCCGCGGGCGGCTGACCTTCTCCTTGACGGACTGGCGGTCCGCTACACGGACGGCTACGCGGCGGGCGCACCGATCATCAAGCGGGCGCTCGAAGCGTTCGGCAACCCGAGCCTGCCAGCGGACGACGGGCTGCGCTGGCTGTGGTTCGCCTGCACTGGTGCGCTCGACCTGCTGGCTGACACGCCCCGGGACATGCTCGCGAGCCGATTCCTCACGCTTTCGCGGGACGCCGGAGCGCTGGCGATGCTGCCCATGGCGTTGACGATTGAGGCCGTCATGCGGACTTTCGCCGGCGACCTGGCTGCGGCCGGCGCTCTCGTTCACGAGCTGGACGCGGTCGTCGAGGGGACCGGAATTCCGGAGCTGCCGTATTCGGCTCAGTTCCTCGCGGTCTGGCAGGGCGACGTGGACCGCGCCACCGCACTGATCGCAGCTACGACGAGCGAGTCGGAACGCCGTGGTGAAGGCGCCGGCCTGATTGCGGCCGGCTGGATGCAGGCGTTGCTCTACAACAGTTTGGGTCAGTACGACCAGGCGCTGATCGCGGCGCAGCAGGCGCTTGAGCCACGGCAGGAATTGGGGCTGCTGACCTGGGCGCCGACGGTGGAGCTCATCACCGCGGCCGCCCGTACCGACCGGCCCGACGTGGGCGCCGATGCCTTGGGCCGGCTCGTCGAGTTGACGCAAGCAAGCGGTACGGACTGGGCCCTGGGCCTGGAGTCCTGTTGCCGTGGGCTGCTCGAGCCGGATGCCGATGCTGAGGGTCATTACCGGCAGGCGATCGACCATCTGGGCAGCACTCGAATCCGTACTCAGCTCGCTCGCGCGCACCTGCATTACGGCGAGTGGTTGCGTCGCCAGAACCGCCGCATTGACGCCCGCACCCAGCTGCGTACCGCACACGAGATGTTCACGGCGATGGGCATAGAGGCGTTCGGTCAGCTGGCCGAGCGCGAGCTCAAGGCGACCGGGGAGACCGTACGAAAGCGGCGGCCCGAGACCTCCAACCAGCTGACCGCTCAGGAGGCGCAGATCGCACGGCTCGTGCGCGACGGGTTGTCGAACCCGGAAATCGCGGCCCGGCTGTTCCTCAGCCCACGCACCGTCGAGTGGCATCTGCGCCGGATCTTCGCGAAGCTGCAGATCACCTCGCGTCGGCAGCTCTGGCGCTGATTTCGTACCCGGGCGTCAGCCCGCAACCCCGTGGGTCCGCACGTACCGATCACCGGGTCGAGTCTGCCGCGGCCTGGCCAGGCTGGAGCTGCCAACTTCGTACGTAACCTCTTATCGCTTCTTGACAGGTTAGATTCCGTCCATCAGTATCTAACCAGCAATCACATGTAAAGGAGTTAGGGCGATGTCCGAG
>JBEDUI010000024.1:0-13917 GCA_040414495.1 Mycobacteriales bacterium | reverse complement strand
CGTCGCCCGTCGCCCATCGCCCGTCGCCCGTCGCCCGTCGCCCGTCGCCCGTCGCCCGTCGCCCGTCGCCCGTCGCCCGTCGCCCGTCGCCCGTCGCCCGTCGCCCGTCGCCCGTCGCCCGTCGCCCGTGGCCCGGGACATGATCGTGATGGCTTTCGTCGCATTTCCGTTGACAAACGGCATCACGATCACCGTCGGGCGGGGTTTGCCGAGTCGATGCCGCTGACTGCGGCGCCACTCGGACCATGATCGTGAGTGGATTTGATACTGATTTCGGTACCAAATCCACTCACGATCATGGTCGGCAGACCATCCCAGGGCAGCGGTCGACGGTCCGGCTGGATTCCCGCTGTCTGGCCGGATCCCGACGCCGACCGACAAGCCAACCTGCAGCGAGCGTGACGTCAGAGCGTAAATCAACGCCGAAAACCACCCTGATATCACGGTCGCTGCAAACCGACACCGACCGAACCCCAATTCACCACCGAAAGCCACCCTGGTGTCACGGTCGCTGCAATCCGGGCGCGCGGCAGGCGCGACGAAGCCACCCCAGTTACGCCGCAGCCACGACCGAGCCAAACCCCAGCTGGTCCGCAGCGTCAGCACAACAGGTAGGCCAACTCCGGTCAGCGCAGTTGGTAGAACGCGATCGCCGCGGCGGTGGCGACGTTCAACGAGTCAACGCCGGCTGGCATCGGAATGCGTACCCGGACATCGGAGCCTTCCAACGCCGCCGCCGACAGACCCGGTCCTTCGGCCCCGACGAGCAACGCCACCCGACCGGAACCATCCACACGAGACAGTGGGACCGACGGCTGTTGCGGGGTCAAGGCTACAACCTGAAAACCGGCCTCATGCAAGGATTTCAGCGCAAAATCCAACCGTAATTCCGGAATGAACGGTACCCGCAGCACGTGACCCATCGAGACTCGCACGCTGCGTCGGTACAACGGGTCGGCGCATCGTTCGGCCAACAGCGCCGCATCAATTCCCAACGCAGCGGCATTACGAAATAACGCTCCAAGGTTTTCGTGGTCGTTAACGCCTTCCAGAACGACGACCCGCCGGGCCTGCGTCAAAACCGCAACGAGATCAGGAACGGGTGCGCGATCGGCCGTCGCCAATACACCGCGGTTCAGATGGAAACCCACCACAGTGTCCATTGTGGACGACGAGACCACGTACGCGGGAATGTCCAGAGAGGACAGTTCTGGCACCAGTGCTTCGATCTTGGCCGGTACGCCCATCACCGCGCGGATCGGGTACGGCGAATCGAGCAACCGTTGCACCACCGGTACGCCCTCGGCGACAACCAGACCCCGACCCCCGGGCCGGTCCGGCCGCCGGTCGGCCAACGTCAGATCGCGGAAGTCATCCAACCGCGGGTCGGCCGGGTCATCGACCCGCACTACGGCGACCATCACTGCCTCCAACACACCAACCCGACGACTCGATCCTGCCACGCCCGGCCCGCACGAAAATCAGGCCCACAACGTCCGTACATCAAGCTCGTCGGTGATCGCGACGTTCTCAGCCAGCCGGCGATCGTGGGTTACCAACAGCAGCGTGCCGTCGTACGACGCGAGCGCCCCCTCCAACTGCTCGATCGCCGGCAGGTCAAGGTGATTAGTCGGTTCGTCGAGGACCAGGCAGGTCGACCCGCGGGCCTGGAACAATGCCAACCCGGCCCGGGTCCGCTCCCCCGGCGAGAGCGAATCAGCCGGCCGCAACACCGCGTCCGCACCCAACCGGAATTTCGCCAACAACGTCCGACTGTCCTCAATGGACAGTCTGACCAGCGAACGAAAAACATCCAGCAGCGAATCCGATCCGCGCAGCGCCGCCCGGGTCTGGCTCATTTCGCCCACCACCACACCGGGACCGATATACGAGGTGCCCGATTCCAACGGCAACCGGCCCAACAATGCGTCGATCAACGTCGATTTCCCGCTGCCGTTCGGGCCACTGATCCGCAGCCGCTCCCCCGCCGTGACCGCCAGGTCCACCGGCCCCAACCGCACCGAGCCACGGCTGAAAACCGCCTCCCGTAAGGAGAAAACGACCTCGCTGCCGCGACCGGCCGAGGCCAAGGTCAGCCGCAGCTCCCACGGCTCACGCGGCTCCTCCACCGCCTCCAACCGGTCCAGCTCACGTTCGGTCGTGGCGGCCCGGGCCGCGGTCCGCTGCGCGCGCTGTACCTCGCGAAAACGAATGTTCTTGTCGTTCTCCCGGCTCGGGTTCGCGGAGCGGCGGGCTCCGGCCCGGGCCCATTCCCGCTGCCGACGGGCCCGCTCGACCAACTCCTGCCGCTTATCCGCGTAATTCTGGTAATCCTGCTCGGCCCGGGTCCGCGCCAAGGCCCGTTCGTCCAAGTACGCCTGCCACCCACCGGAGTACTCGCGCGCGGTGTGAGTGAACTCGTCAATCTCCAGCACCCGCTCGACGGTCCGGGCGCAGAACTCGCGGTCGTGCGACACCAACACGATGCCGCCAAAAAATCCGCGGACCAACTCCTCCAGCCGGGTCAGCCCGGGCAGGTCGAGGTCGTTGGTCGGTTCGTCCAGCAACAGAATGTCCGACCGGACCAGCAGGGCAGTAGCCAACCGCAACCGGGCCGATTCACCGCCGGAGAGCTGGTCGGCGCCGTCGTCGAGTACGTCCGCGGCCAACCCGAGCGTCGCGCAGACCGCTTCGGCTCGCTCGGGCAGATCCGCCCCGCCCAACGCGAGCCAGGCCTCCAACGCAGCCGCGTACTCCTCATCCGAACCAGACGCCCCACGACTCAACGCCGAAGTCGCCGCCTGCAGCCGCGCATCGGCCGCCGCGACGCCGGTCCGCCGGGCCAGGTAGTCAACCAGCCGCTCGCCCGGCTGGGCGTCCGGTTCCTGCGGTACGCCGACCACGGTCGCCGACGCTGGCGCCCGGCGGACCGAGCCGGACTCGGGCACCAGCTCACCGGCCAGCGCGCGCAGCAATGTCGTCTTCCCGACGCCGTTGGGTCCGACCACGCCGACCCGATCGCCCGGGCCGACCGCCAGATCGATATCGGCGAGGACGATCACCGCGCCCGCAGAAACGGTCAGGCCTTGGGCGCGCAGTGATCCGGACACCCGCCCATTCTGCCGACCACGCGCACCCGATTCCACCGTATTTCCCCGCCGCCACAGAATCGGAAATACGGAATTACGTACACACTGTTTTTGCGCATTGTCGGAATATCGCGACCGAGCATAAAGAATAATGCTCGGAGCCGAACGGCCCGGAAACGAGGTAGGTACATGCCTGAAGTGCTGGCCCGCGAGCGGCCGTCACGGGCGCTGACGCGGACGGCACCACCGGCGCCACGACCGCGCAGCGAGGGTCCGCCCCGCCGGGCTTCGGGTGGCGGCACGATCCTGTTGCCGCCGTGGGCGCGGGCGCCGTGGTTGGGATTCCGGCAGCCGGCGGTACTGCTGGCGGTGATCGGCGCGGCCGCGATCCTGGCCTGCGCCGGCTCGTCGGCGGCGTTGTTCCTGTCCTCGGCCTCCTCGAAGGCGCTGCAGCAGTTCGTCGCCGCCCGCTGCCCGGACCAGGCGCTGCCCAGCATCGGGGTCAGTACGCCCGGGCAGTTCGGGCAGAACGGGCCGTACGACACTTCGCAGTACACGCAGGTGAATGAGGCCGCATACGACGCGGCCACCTCGGCCGGCCTGCCCCGGCCGTACCAGCAGTTGGTCGCCTCCGCCCAGCCGCAGGCCGGCCCGGTCGGTGGGACCCCGGCGCCGACCCAACTCTTCTACTCCGACCACGCGCTCGCCTCGGTCGACAAGCTCAGCTCGGCCGGCGGGCAGGGCGTATGGATCTCCGACGACGCCGCTCGGCTGTGGCACGTACGCCCCGGCGACCGGCTGCCGATCGAGACCACCGGTCCGCCCATGTCGGTACGGGTCGTCGGCATTTACAAGGACCTCAAATCCCAGCCGACCAAGCCGTTCTGGTGCTCGCTGACCAACCTCTACCAGAACCCCGGCCTCGGCACGGACACCCGGCAGAAGTTGCTGATCTTCACCAGCGCGGCCCAGTTCATCTCCGTTGACCACCGCATCCACGACAACCCGACGATGCAGTGGATTTCGCCGATCCACGACCCGCACCTGACGGTGAGCAAGGCGCAGCAGCTCGTCAAAGACCAGAAACAGGCCAAGGCCCGACTCGACCAGACCGTACGAAACGTCGGAGCGACGGGCACCATCACCACCGGCGGCTCCGAGTTGTCGGCGTTGATCAACCAGACGCACCTGATCCGGCACGGTCTCACCGGCCCGGTAGTGCCGATCGCGATCGGTGGCAGTGTGCTCGCGCTGCTGTTGATCGGCGCGGCCGGTAGCTACTGGGCCGACCGCCGGGCCCGGGAGGTCCGGTTGCTGTCCTCGCGCGGCGTCGGACCGGGCGCTTTGGCGGTCAAGGCGGCGTTGGAGCTGACCGCGCCGGCGGTGCTCGGGACCGCGTTGGGCTGGGGGCTGGCGATCGGCCTGGTGCGCTGGCTCGGGCCGAGCGGCGACCTGGACCACCGGGCCCCGATCACCGCGGCCTGGACGGCGTTGATCGGGCTGGCCTGCGGGGTGCTGCTGCTTTCGATGGTGGCCGGGCTGCGGGCCCGCAACGCGACCGAACGGCCGGTCGGGCACCGCCGCGGCTGGGTCGCGCTGGTGCCGTGGGAATTGCTGGTGCTGGCCGGTGCGGCCGTATTGTTTATTCGGCTACGAGACGAGCACGGCGTCACGCTGGATAACGACATCGCTCAGGTCAACCTGCTGTTGGTCGCGTTTCCGCTGGTGTTCCTGGCCGGCGGGGCCGCGCTGGTAGTCCGGTTGATCGCGTTCGGTCTGCCGTTGGTACGGCGTTTGAGCGCGCGGTGGCCGGCGGCCGGGTATTTCGCGGTACGCCGGATCACCGGCGCGCCAATCGTTTCGGTCGTGTTGTTGGCGGCGGCGAGTTTGCCGGTCGCGGTGCTGGTCTATTCCGGCGCGATTACGTCGACTTCCCGTACCAGTGTCGAGGCCAAGGCGTCTATTTACGCCGGCAGCAACATTTCCGTATCCACTGTGGACAGTCCGCATCGGACGGCCGCAATGGACAGTGTCGGGACGATCCTGACCCGGTACAGCAACGTGAAGCTCGGCGACGAGGACGCCGAGGTGCTGGCCATCGACCCGGACACGTTCGCGAGCGCCGCGTACTGGGACAACCGGCTGGACGGCTCATCGCTGAAATCCCTGCTGGACCAACTGAAGCAACACCGTAAAGACGGCAAAATCCCGGCGATCGTGCTGCGCTACACCAACGGCCACGCCACCGATCTACACCTGAATTCGACCGGGAAATCGCTGGACATCATCGCCAGCCCGAAAGCATTTCCCGGGCAACGCGACCAGTATTCGGATCTGGTAGTCGTCGATGCCGCCCGGCTGGGTCGGGTCGACCCAATGGTCGCGAATTTCCACGAGGTGTGGAGCAAACACAGTGCTTCGGCGACCGAGCAGGCGATGCGGGCTCAGGGCGTTCGGCCGCTATTTGTCACCACACCGCAGAGCACGATCAAATCCAGCAATTACCTGGCCGTGACCTGGACGTTCGGATATCTGGAGGCGTTGGCGGCGCTGGTCGGGCTGATCGCGATCGGCGGCCTGCTGCTGTATTTGGCCACCCGGCAGCGATCCCGGACCGCGTCGTACGCGATGGCCCGCCGGATGGGAATGTCGGCCCGAAGTCATCTGCGCTCGCTGGTGATCGAATTGGGCGCGCTGTTGGTCGCGGCGTGGGTGGTCGGTGCCGGATTGGCCATGATCGCGGTGTTGATGGTGTACGAACGGCTCGATGTCGATCCGACCCGACGGCCGTCGCCGTTGCTGACCCTGCCGGTGGCCGCGCTGGTCGGGTCGGCTGTCGCGGTCGTCGTGGTCGCGGTCGTGGCGGCCGCCTCGGCGCAGCGTTCGGCCGGCCGCGCCGATGTCAGTGAGGTGATGCGCCTTGATGCCTGAAGTGACAGCCTTACAATGCCGCGGAATCGGCAAGATTTACCGTACGGCCGACGAAGAGGTGCAGGCGCTGCACGAGGTGGACAAGGATTTCCCGGCCGGACGGGTGACCGCGATCGTGGGGCCATCCGGTTCGGGTAAGTCCTCGTTGTTGCGCATTCTGTCCTGTATAGACCGTCCCGATTCCGGCACTATCCACATTGGACCAATGGATATCACCGGAATGCGGCGCCGGGCCCGGCGCGCGATCCGCCGACTGCAGGTCGCGTACCTGTTCCAGGACCCGATCGACAACCTGGTCGAGTACCTGACCTCGACCGAGCAGGTGCGGTTGGCCGGCCGGTTGCGCGGCGTACGACCCGACGACGCCGAGGTGCTGCGGTTGCTCGCGGCGCTGCACCTGGACCACCGGGCCGACCACTACCCGGGCCAGCTTTCCGGCGGCGAGCAGCAGCGGCTCGCGGTCGCCTGCGCTGTAATCGGTCGGCCTCGGGTGGTGGTGGCCGACGAACCGACCGCGGAGTTGGATACGCATTCGGCTGACCGGGTGTTGGAGGCATTTCACGACCTGTCGGCCGAAGGCGTCTGTTTTATCGTCTCCTCGCACGATCCACGGGTCATGGCCGCGGCCGACCATTTGTTGCGACTCGACCACGGGACGGTGACCGAATCATGGTGAGCGCCGAATTGGTCGCCCTATTGGTGTCGTTGTCCGGCGGTGCCAAGACATACCGACGCGGCGCCGAATACGTGCATGCCCTCAGCGGTGTATCGGTGACGTTGCGGCCCGGCGAGGTGGTCGGCCTGGCCGGCCCGTCCGGCTCGGGGAAGTCCACGTTGCTGAATGTCCTCTGTGGTTGGGAACGGTTGGACGCCGGGACGTTGCGGCTGGGCGGGCCGTTGGCCGGCGCCGATCCGGCCACGTTGGCCTGGGCCCAACTGGCGCTGGTGCCACAGACGCTCGGCCTGCTGGAAGACCTCACGGTGCTGGAAAACATTCTGCTGCCGGCCCGGATCGCCGGCAGGACAGGCGAATCGCAGGCGCGGGCCGAAGAATTGATGCGTACGTTCGGCATCGACCACCTGGCCCGCCGGCACCCACACCAGGTGTCGTTGGGCGAACAGCAGCGGTGCTGTGTGGCGCGGGCGCTGCTGCTGCGACCGGATCTCGTACTGGCCGACGAACCGACCGCACATCAGGATGCCGGATTCACTGATGTCGTATTCGGCGAAATGCGTGAACTGGCCCGGACTGGATCAGCGTTTCTCATCGCAACTCACAACCCAGACACCTGGCATCATTGCGATCGCGTACTGTCCATGAGCGACGGTGAGCTGCGGCCCGGGACGCCGGAGACAATTCACTAATTGCATTGGTCGACCAGTGATGAAAAGCTGATCGCCATGGAATACACCCATCTGGGCCGCACCGGCCTCTCCGTCAGCCGGCTGTGCCTGGGCACGATGAACTTCGGCCCGCACACCTCTGAAGAGGACGCGCACGCGATCATGGACCGCGGGCACGAGCTCGGCATCAACTTCTACGACACCGCGAACCGTTACGGCGGCGGTGACACCGAGAAGATCATCGGCACCTGGTTTGCCCAGGGCGACGGCCGTCGCGAGCGGACTGTCCTGGCCACCAAGCTCTTCGGCGCCACCGGCGACTGGCCCAACGAGGGCCGACTATCCGCGCTGAACATCCGGCGCGCCTGCGACGCGTCGCTGCAGCGCCTGCAAACTGACTACATCGACCTGTACCAGATGCACCACGTCGACCGGGATACGCCGTGGGATGAGATCTGGCAGGCGATGGAGATCCTGACCCAGCAGGGCAAGATCCTCTACGTCGGCTCGTCCAACTTCGCCGGCTGGCACATCGCCCAGGCGAACGAGGCCGCGGCCAAGCGCAATTACCTTGGCCTGGTCAGCGAACAGTCGATCTATAACCTGCTCGTCCGCGAGGTTGAGCTCGAGGTGTTGCCGGCCGCGCAGCAGTACGGCCTCGGCGTCATTCCGTGGAGCCCGCTGCAGGGTGGTCTGCTCGGTGGCGTGCTGGCCAAGGAGAAGGAAGGCATTCGCCGCCGCGAGGGCCGTTCCAAAGATTCGTTGAAGAAATACCGCAAGAAGATCAAGGCGTACGAGGAGCTGTGCTCTTCCCTGGGTGAGGCGCCGGCCACCGTTGGGCTGGCCTGGTTGCTGCACCAGCCGGCCGTCACCGCGCCGATCATCGGCCCGCGCACAATCGAGCAGCTGGAAAGCGCCGAGAATGCGGTAAAGCTACACTTGGACGACGAGACGCTCGAAGCCCTGGACGAAATCTTCCCGGGTTACAAGACCGCGCCGGAGCACTACGCCTGGTAGGTCTTGACGGTTCCCTTTTGTGGGGCCGTTTTCGGACGCTTTCTGGACCGCGCGAACGTGACGTTGGGATACCGCTGGGGGTGTCGCAACGTCACGTTCGCGCCTCGAATTCTCGCGCCCGCCGCTTTCGCCGCAACGTGCTTTCCCGGTCCCCGCCGCATTCTCGCGCCAGCCATCTCTCCCGCGCCCCGCGCCTCCCGGCCCGCGCCGCATTCTCGCGCCAGCCATCTCCCAGCGCGCACAACGCCTCCCGGCCGCACCGCTTTACGCGCCGCCGCCTCCTGCGCCTCGCCGATTTATCCGCCTGGCACGTTCCGGCGCCCCGCTCCCCCATGATCATGATGGCTTTCGTACGCATTTGCTTTACGAAAGCCATCATGATCATGGAATTGGGCTAGGTTGAACGACGCCGCTCCCGATTTGCGTGCAGATCCGGCCCTGCCACGACTAGCGCCGCAAGTTCTCGCCGCGGCAGCCCAAAGTGTCATGATCGTGAGTTGATTCAGTACCAATTTCGGTACCAAATCCACTCACGATCATGAAAAAGAGTGCGGTGAGCGCCGGACCAGGGCCACCAACGCGGCCAGGTGCGGACAGCGTTCAAGCGCAGCGACCAAGGGAACGGGCGCCAGCACCGAGCGGGTCACGGCGAAAGCGGGGCGAGGGCAGGCGACGGCCAAGGGCACGCCAGCGGGCACCGGTTACCGGTCAGCTCAACGGCCATTCCTGCAGAATTTCGTATCGCGGATTCGGCCCGAGGTGGCTGCGAATCAGCGAAAACGAGGCTACCCGGAATTCGGGCCCACGGTACGGCGCGAGCGCCGCGGCCACCGCCCGGTCAGCCGGATCCCCGGGTCGCCAGCGGCCGAGCGTCAGGTGCGCCTGGAACGGCTTGCGGTCCAGCGTGATCCGGGCTTGTCGTGCCGCGATACGAACATGTTTGGCCAGTGTGGACAGCTCGCGCAGATCACCACTGAGCCCGGCCCACAGCACCCGCGGCGACCGCCTGGGCGGAAACGTACCGGCTCCGGCGATCGACAACCGGAGCCGGGCACCGGACACAGCACCCAGCTCCGCCGTCAGCTTGTCCATTGTGGATTCCTCGACATTGCCGAGAAACGCCAACGTGACGTGCCACCGCTCGATCGGTATCCACCGCGGTTCGCCGGCCAGACCGGCACACCGCTGCACGGCGTTTGCCAGGTCGTCCAATGCGGACCGTGGCGGGGTCAGGGCGACGAATAGCCGAGGCACCTGGTCAGTGTGCCACTGGTTCGGACTCCGCCGGGGCGTCCGGCGCGAGAATACGCAGATGCGGCACCGGTCCCGGCGTCCGCTCCACCCGTAATCCCTTGCGCCGGGCGAACACCAGCCCGAGCACCACGGCGGCGACGAACGACACCACACCACCGCCGACGATGCTGATCCGCGGGCTGGTGACCTGGGCCAGCCAGCCGATGAGCAACGACCCGAATGGCGCGCCACCGAGAAACACCAGCAGGTACAGGCCCATCACCCGGCCGCGCATCGACGCGCTGGAACCCATCTGCACGCTGGCGTTGGCCGACGTGGTGAACACCAGCGACGCGATTCCGGTGGGAATCAACAGGATTCCAAACAGCGCGTACGTCGGCATCAGCCCGGCGAGCGTTTCGAAAATGCCGAACGCGAACGCGGCGCCGAGCAACAGCCGGATCCGCGGGCGGGCCTTGCGCCGACTGGAAATCAACGCGCCGGACAGCGACCCTACCGCGAGCATTGTGGACAGTAACCCGTACGACGCCGCTCCAGTGTGGAATACGCCCTTGGCCATCAGCGCGATCGTGACCTGGAAATTCAACCCGAACGTGGCCACCACGAACACCAGCGCCATCGGCAACAGCAGATCGTGTCGGGCCCGTACGTACCGCAGCCCTTCCCGTAGCTGGCCCTTCTTACGCGCCACCGGCTTGGTCCGGTGCAGCTCGGACACCCGCATCAGCAGCAATCCGGCCAGCACCGCGACAAACGACGCCGCGTTGAGCACGAACACCATGCCGATACCGATAGCGCTGATCAGCACGCCGGCCACGGCCGGGCCGACGATGCGGGCACTGTTGAACGTCGCTGAATTCAGACTGACCGCGTTCGCGACGTCGGCCCGTCCGACCATTTCCACGACAAACGCCTGCCGCGTCGGGTTATCGACAACGGTAATGACACCTAGTACGAATGCCACTAGGTACACGTGCCAGATCGCCACCACGCCGCCGACTTCCAGCAGGCCGAGGACGAGCGCACATAGCGCCATCAGGATCTGGGTACACAGCAACAGCCTCCGCTTGTCGTACCGGTCGGCGACCACACCGCCCCACAGTCCCAACAGGAGAGTCGGGGTGAACTGTAAAGTGGTGACGACGCCGAGCGCGGTGCCACTGTTGTGAGTGAGGTTCAGGACCAGCCAGTCCTGGGCCACCCGCTGCATCCAGGCGCCGGTGTTGGATACGACCTGACCGCCGGCGAAGAGTCGGTAATTACGGACCCGGAGCGAACGGAACATACCGTTTCCAGGTTGGCGTTCCGGCGATTCTCCTTGTGCTGCTGGAGTTTTCGAGGCTTCCCAAGGCACGGAGGTCAGGTGTCGATCAGCTTGTTGATCACCTCGATCGCCGCTTGCAATGTCTCGCGATCTTTGTTCGACAGTTCTTTCAGACGTTGACTGAGCCACGCTTCGCGTGCTCGCACCTCCTCGATCAATGTGGTGCCTGCTTCGGTGAGTGCGACGATCACCTGTCGCCCGTCGGTCGGATGCGGCGCGCGCACCACCAGACCGCGCTCCTCCAACGAAGCCAGCACCCTCGTCATCGACGGTGGCTGCACCTTCTCGTGCGCAGCCAACTCACCCGGTGTCATCGGACCGAAGCCGCCAAGCGTGTTCATGGCGGCAATATGCGTATGCGTAACCGAGGGATCGGCCCGCTGTGACCGTAGTCGCCGATTTAGCCTTATTACAGCTAAACGCAACGAGCTCGCCAGCATTCCCGCTGGCACGACGGTTTTCGGCACATCGTTAGCATACCTCACGAACTATCGTGATGCATCCCAACAATGTCCACAATGGACCATTGCGAGGTCGGTGCCCTAGCTCACACCCAACGCCGTCTTGATGGGATCGATCGCGAAATAGACGACGAATGCCAACGCGACGATCCACAGCAACGGATGAACCTCGCGCGCCTTACCTTTCACCACGCGTAGTACGACGTAACTCACAACGCCGGCGCCGATTCCGTCGGTGATCGAGTACGTGAACGGCATCAGCACCATTGTCAGAAATGCCGGCACCGCAACCGAAAAATCGTTGAGATCAAGCCGTTTCACCTGACTGATCATCAGGCAGCCGACGATCACCAGGGCCGGAGTCGCGGCCTCGGACGGCACCACCGACACCAGCGGAGTCAGGAACAGCGCGACCACGAACAACAGTCCTGTCACGACACTGGCCAGGCCGGTGCGCGCGCCATCACCCACGCCGGCGGCGGATTCGACATACGCGGTCGCCGACGAAGCGCTGGCAATACCGCCGGCCGCGGCCGCGCTGGCGTCAACCAGCAACACCCGGCCCATGCCGGGCAACTCGCCCTTCTCATCCAGCAGATCACCCTCGGCCGCGACGCCCATCAACGTCCCGATCGAGTCGAAGAAATCCGAAAGCACCAACGAGAAGATGATCAAAACCGCGGCGATGTAGCCGACCCGGTGAAATCCACCCAGCAACGAGAAATGCCCGAACAACGAGAGATTGGGCTTGTCGGCGACGTGATGCGGAATCTTCGGCACGTTCAGCTGCCAGCCGTTCGGGTGGGCTTTCCCGTGCGAGTCGACCGCCGGCCCGGCGTGCGCGATCGCCTCCACGATGATCGCCAGCACGGTGTTGATCACAATGCCGATGAGAATGGCGCCCTTGACCCGCAACGCCATCAGCGCGGCCATCAACAACAGGCCGATAACGAAAACGAGCACCGGCCAGCCGCGCAGGCTGCCGGTACCCAGTTGCACCGGCACGGTCGTATTCGCCGCGTCCGGAATCCGGCGCACAATGCCAGAATCGACGAAACCGATGAACGTGATGAACAACCCGATACCGACACCAATAGCGGTTCGTAGTTGCGGCGGAATCGCCCGCAGCACGGCCGACCGGAACCCGGTCAGCACGAGCACGATGATGACGATGCCCTCCCACAGCACCAGCCCCATCGCGTCCGGCCAGGACATTTGAGTAGCCACGCTGGCGGCGAGAAACGCATTCAGCCCGAGTCCGGTCGCCAGGCCGTACGGATAGCGGCCGACAACGCCCATCACGATCGTCATCACCGCCGCCACCAACGCGGTCACGCCCGCTACCGGCGGAATGCCGAGGAAGTGATGATCGGCATCCGGGGCGGTGCCGATGATCAACGGATTGAGCACGACGATGTACGCCATCGCGAAGAACGTCACCACGCCGCCGCGAATCTCACGACGAACCGTCGTTCCCCGGGCGGAGATCGAGAAATAGCGGTCCAGGAACGAGGTGCGGGCGGGGGCCTGGATGGTGGTCATGGGCGTCCTCAGCTGGGCGACGACATGGCGAGTGCATCGTAAATGCGTGGGATCACCTCGCCGATATCACCCAGGCATTACGACCAGTGCCCGGACCGATCGGATCGAAACCGCCGGCAATCGGACCCGGAAAATCCGGCACGATTACTGTCTCGTTCGGTGCGCGAGCCAAGGCCGACCCGACCCGGACACGTATTCGTAAGCGTTGCCATTAGTGATGTGTTTCCGGTGACGGTTCGGCCGGACTGGGTTGTTGGCATTTATTGGTACGTGTCCGGCGCGAGTGCCGATTCGGCCCGGGTAGCCTGCTGTTGTGACCGAGCCGGCCCGCCCCGAGTTGGAACCCATTCGCGCCGACGCGCTGCATGTGGTCGCCGTCGGTACCGCGTGCTGGCTGGTGGCGCTGATCGTGCTGCTGTTCGCCCGCGGCTCGCATGACCTCTGGCTCTGGACCGCGGCTGCCGGCGTCGGACTCGGACTGCTGGGAATGCCGTTGATCGCGCTCCAGCGCCGCGCCGCCACCCGGCGCGGCATGGGCAATACCGACCGCTAACCACTGCCTCGCCCGCGCTCGCGACACCGACCGCCCGCAGCGCCGGGGCTCACCGACCCTGATCCCCGCAGCGCCCAGCTCACCGACCCTGATCCCCGCAGCGCCCAGGCTCACCGACCCCTGCCCCCCGCAGCGCTCGGGCTCGCGAGCGCGTGCGCCACGGGGAATCAGATCGGCCGCCTCAATTTGTTGATCATGAAGTTCCCTGCGCGACAGGCCGACGACACGCCGAGCTTTTTGTCGGGAACTTCATGATCAACACGGCGAGCGTGGCGGGGCGGCGGTCAGGGGTGCCGGAGCATGGTCAGGGCTCGGCCTCTCCGGTCAAAACGCCAAACGGGCTCGGCCTCTCCGGTCAAAACGCCAAACGGGCTCGGCCTCTCCGGTCAAAACGCCAAACGG
>JBEDUI010000023.1:0-17137 GCA_040414495.1 Mycobacteriales bacterium | reverse complement strand
GCTAATCGCTATCGAGCAACTTTCGTATCGCGGCGGCCAGGCCACCCGCGTCGCGATCGTTGACGAACACCGCCGCCGCCCGACGCGCGGTCTGCTTGATCCCCAGCATCGAACGAAATCCGGATGTCCCACCGTCGTGGCCAAGGTACCCGGGCGGGCCCAACGCCCAGCCAAACCCGACCGAACGCAGCGGGTCAATGTCGAAACGCGGCTGCTGCGCCACGCGTATCGCCCAACCCACCGACGACTCCGGCGGCTTCAGGCAGGCTGACAGGTACCGAGCCATATCGTCGGCGCTGGCCTCGACCCCGCCGGCTCCCCATAAATGATGCGACCACGACCCAACCGCCCCACCGCCGACATGGCCTTGGATTCGCGTTCCGCCGCCCTGACCGGGAATCCCCGAACACGTCATGCCCAACGGGTCGAAAATGCGCCGCTGCAGGAGTTCTCCGAACGCCAAGCCCTCGGCGCGTTCCAGAACCAATCCGAGCACCTGGAAGCCAAAATTCGAGTAGTCGTGCTCCACGCCGCGGGATTTCACCGGCGTCTGACGCAATTCCGCCTCAGCGACTTCGGCGGTGAGAAAGTCATACGGATCCGGCGTGCCGTGGACATGGCTTGGCGAAACGCGCGGCAGACCCGATGTGTGGGTCGCCAACTGCTCCAGCGTGATATCGGCATTCTGGCCGGCATTCAGCCAGCGACCGATCTCATCATCCGACCGCACGATTCCATCGTCCACAAGGGACGCCAGCACCACTCCGGTCATGGTCTTGGTAATCGATCCGATCTCGAAACGGCCGCCGGCCGGACACCCGTCGCTCAGCTCGACCGAGTGTCCATCATGGTCAGCCGCAACCACCGCCGCCAGAGCGGTTTTGGGAAGGTTCGGCCGAATTCCAGCCATCAGCACCCGCCCGCTCAGTTCATTCCAACTCATCGGTCGAACACAAACGAGCCGGTCGCATCTGTTCGCAGCGGAAGCACCTCGAGCACGGCGTCGACGTTCAGCGGCCCATAGATATGCGGGTACAGTTCGGTCGATCCGGGCGCCGATTCATAACGAATCTCAGGCTGGATCCGCTCGGTGTCCGCAGCCAGCACGACGAGATTCTCCGCATCACGGTAGAAGCGATGTGCGACCCGGGCCACCTGACTGTGCGTGCTGGCGTGGATAAAACCCTCCTGTTCCAGGGTCGTTCCGCGGGTCGAGATCCGGTACGTACCCAACTCCAGCGCTCGTTGCCAATCAGCCGCGTCCGCGATGTGGTAAATGATGGCCATTCAGAATGCCTCCAACCGGACTCAATCGACTGCCGCCAGCTTATCCAGTGCAGCAAGCGACTTGACCGAAAGCCGCAGTTCACCCGCCGCGATGTTCTCGGCCAGATGATCGGGATTCGCCGTGCCGGCAATCAGCAACGTATTTTCGTAATGCGCCAGCAGCCAAGCCAACCCCACCTGAGCCGGAGTGGCACCCATGTCCGTGGCGATCCGCCGCACCGTTGAATCCGAACCCACCTTGGGCTGGTTCGGGAAGGCGGAGCCGAGCGGAAAGAACGGTACCCAGGCAATTCCGTACTCGCGACACAGATCCAGCACCGGTTCGTCGGCCCGGTTCAGCACGCTGTAGGAATTCTGCACGCACGCGATCCCGGCCGGTATCGCCTGCCGCAATTGGTCGGCCGAGACATTGCTCAGCCCGATGGCGCCGATTTTGCCGGCGTCCCGCAACGCGACCAGCTCCGCCAATTGCTCATCAAGGTCGATTTTCTGGTCACCGTCGGCGATAAGGCCGGGCGGAGCATCAAGCCGGCGCAGATTGATGACCGAGACCTGTTCAGTGCCGAGCGTGGCGAGGTTGGCCTCGACCTGCGCGCGCAGCTGGGCCGGCTGTTGCGCCGGTATCAGCCGATCACCGTCCAAGTCGGCGCCGACCTTGCTCACGAGAACCAGATCGTCGGAATACGGCGCCAGAGCATCACGCACAAAATCGTTGCTGGAAACGTAGAAATGCGCGGTGTCGATGTGATTGATCCCCGCTGCGACCACACGCCGCAGCATCGCCAGCGCGCTGTCGCGATCGATGCGCTCGAGTTGCATCGCCCCATAGCCGATCCGGGCCACCGGGTGCGCGGCCAGCGTCGCAATACCGCCAGGAGCGGAACGGTTCATGTCTGATCCTCCACTTAGGATGACGTTCAACGAACCGGAGGAACCTCCGGTAGACTTTACGGTAACAGAAAATCGGAGGATCCTCCGAATCATGCAACGCCAAGATCAACCCAAACGCCTGCGCGTGGACGCCGAGCGCAACCGCTCCCGACTGCTGGACGCGGCCCAGGCGGCCTTCGCCTCCGGTCAAGCGGTGACGCTCGAGCAGATCGCCCGGGACGCGGGCGTCGGGATCGGCACGCTGTACCGCCACTTCCCCACCCGCGAGGCGCTGGTCGAAGCGCTGTACCGCAAGGAATTGGCCGAGCTGTGCGCCAGCGCCGGCAAGCTGGCCAGAACGCGACCGCCCGAGGCGGCGCTGCGGGCCTGGATGGACCGATTCGCCGGTTACGTCACCGCGAAACGGGAAATGGCCGACGCACTGCGCGCGGTGTTCGCCTCCGGCGCGGTGACCGTGTCCCAGGCCCGTGAGCAACTCACCGCGGCCCTGCAGACGATCCTCGATGTGGGCATCGAAGCCGGAACGCTACGGGACGACGTCCGGGCCGAGGATATCGTCGCGACGATCGTCGGCATGTTCACCGCGACCTCGCTGGATGGCGGACGCGAGCAACTGGAGCGGATGTTCGACCTGTTGATGAACGCCGTCGTCGTCCGATGAGCGCGATGCCCGACCGCAAATCTGGAGGATGCGTGAGCACGCAACAACGGGAACGCCTCGACCTGGCCGCGTACAACGAGTCCGCGCAATCGGGGCCATGCTTTATCTGCCGGATCGTGAACGGAACGCACGAACACGAACACCCGGTCATTTACCGCGACGAGCACACGATCGCCTTTTTGAACCGCTTCCCCACTGTGCTCGGCTACGTTCTCGTCGCGCCCGTCAAGCATCTCGAACGCGTGATCTCGGACTTCACGGTTGACTCTTATCTTGCCGTGCAGAAGGTGATTCACCACGTTGGGCGGGCGGTAGAGAGCGTGCTGCCAACCGAGCGGTTGTACGTCCTGAGCCTCGGCAGCCAGCAGGGAAATGCCCATGTCCACTGGCATCTGGCACCGTTGCCGCCGGGCGTGCCGTACGAGCGACAGCAATTCCAGGCGCTCATGACCGAGTCGACCGGCGGCTATCTCGCGCAATCAGAATCCGAACAACGCGACCTGGCCGACCGTATTTCCGCCGCTATACCGCCGTTCTGACCCATTCGTATAGCTTCGAACACGACGGTGCGCTTGAGGTGATCTCGTCAATTCGCTCAACCACGCGAGGAGTTGACGAATCGTCGGGATCGCCGAATACGCGGATTTTGACCAGGTGGCAGGCCGTCCCCGATGCCCGATCTCCGCGACCTGCACGTAGCCGCGGGCCGGCTCGGTCGACAGCGCATCGACCTCCTGCTGCGTACCGAGGAAATCCAGACGTGGCAGGCTTGTCGGCGCCGCCGCGACGATCGCCCGTGCCAGCGTCGTTTTCCCCGCATTCCGCGGCCGTGCGTACACCAGGAACGAACCCACCGGCGCCAATCTCCCGCAGCAGCTGCGCGCCCTCCGGTGACACCGAACCGTTGGCCGCCAAGTCCGACAACGTCAACCTCCGATAGCTTTCGATATATCGTGACCCTATCGCAAGCGGCACTCGGAGCACTCGAGTTGGCACAAGCCGGACAGTTCAACCATCAGCCGAGTCGAACTCATCCTGATCGTCCTTCCAAGCGCACTGTCCACTGCGGACGACTGCCGGGTGCTGCCGAACTCCGTAATCGTCGAGTTCGAGCGGCTCAACCGCTGGGGGAACGATGAGTGGCCGTCGCCGCGAATGCAGGTGATTTCTTCCATTCCCACGTTGAGGACACTGGTCAGCAATGATCGATGACGCACGGTGGATCCCTCCGAACGCCTGAGCAGATTGGGGGTCAGCAGGAACGCCTACCAGCCTTGGGGTCGGCCACAATTAAATCCGCTTACCTGCCAGCCCTGTCGGGGGAAGGGGTGACTGTGGGCCCACGGCTGATTCCGCCTGATACCGGCCTTTCTCTCCTCATTGCCTTTGTCATCGCCGTAATCGGCGTCATCCTGATCGTCGGGCCGCTGCCTGTTGGCGCCGACTACGTCGGTGGTCTGCTATGCGGCGGCGCCGCGATAGTCGTGGTCATCGGAGCCGCTTTCGCCGTGCTGCGGCGCAAGCCGTGAGCGCACGGAGTCAGGAACGGCTGTCCGGATGCAGATGCCCCTGGAGTGACTGCAGAATGTCGTCCAACGCCTCGAACTGCTCCAGCGTCAAGGCATCCGCGAAGTGTTTCTTGATCGCCCGCATGTGTGGCGCGGTCGCACCGTGAAACGCGTTCGAACCCTCGTCGGTGAGGAAAACCTCCGCGCCACGACTGTCGGTCGGGCAGTCCTGCCGGCGAATCAGGCCACGGCGCTCCATCCGCCCCAGGTGGTGTGAAAGTCGGCTGCGTTCCCAGTCGATTGTCGCCGCCAATTCGGAGGACCGCAGCTGGCAACCATCGGCCTCAACCAGCGCCAACAGCACCTCGTAATCAGCCGGCGATAGGTTCGAGTCCTGCTGCAGTTGGCTACCCAGAATTCGCCGCAGCTCGGCGGTGATATCGGCCAGCGAACGCCAGATCGCCAGCTCTCGACTGGTCATCCGCCGCCGCGGCACCGTACCGGTAACTTCTCCGCCCTCGGCCATGGCCCCGTTCCCACCTTGTTGATACGTCAACCATAGCCCACGCTGGTTGACGCATCAATGTCAGATGATTCGTCGCCAACTGCGCGTTTCCTACCCTTACCGTCAATGCCCCGAATGCAGGCTCTCATAGGCCTTCTCGTACTCGCCGCGCATTGCGTCCCCCGCCTGCTGACGCCACGTCTTCACCAGAGCATCCCAGTCCGAGAGCGGGCGCCGGCCCTGGATGATGTCGCCCTGCGCATTGTTCAACGTCATGTTCGCGGTCGCGCCCTTGGTCGATGCCGTTTGCGAGTACAGGCCGCTGGAGGGGTCGGTGATTCCGGTCGGGAGGACGCTCGTGAGATAGGTGTGCTCGGCCTTCACAACATCCGGCATGTTCGCAACGTAAAGGTTCTGATAGAGCTGCGATCCACAGTAAAACAGGCCCTGCAGATTGTCGGACGTCCCCTGCTGCGTCGTAACCGGGTCGGTACCCTTGAGGGTGTAGTCAAGGTCTTTGACCCCGAAATTCATGTCCAGGTATTCCTTGGTACCGAACGGCGAGGCGATGTAGTCGAGTATTCGCAGGATTTCTTTGATCCGGGCCGGCTTCGCCTTTTTCAGGCCGGCGTACGCGCCATAGCCGGAAATGCTCAGCAATTTGATAGCCGGACCGCCGCCCTGCCATTTCGGCAGCCGTAGCACGCCCTGCTGCCATTCCGGATTCGTTTTCGAGTAGCCACTCCAGCCGGCGAAGCTCTGTACGTACAGGCTCGTGATCCCGCCGGACCACCAGGTGATGTTCTCTCCAGGCGTGCTGAACGAATCGGGATGGATATAGCCGGCCTTCCACATCTTCGTGACCTGTTCGAGCGCCAACTTCATCTCGTCGGTTTCGTTGGCCGAGACAAACTTCCCGCCCTGCATCTTCCAGTTGTTGGGCGCGCCGGCCATTTCCAACAACGCGGAGAGCACGAAGGTGTTGGGCTGTGTCCCGAATGCGTATTTGCCCCGCTTCTTGTCGGTCAAGTTTTTGCACAGGTCGAGAAATTCCGCGCCGCTCTTGATCACCGGCGAGGCGTCGCCGATCCCGAATTTCTTCAACGTGTCACCACGAGTGCTCACGATGTTGCCGGCCGCGGCGCGTGGTTGCGGAACGCCCCAGAGCCGGCCGTTGAGCATCGGAATCTGCCAGGCCGCCGTGGCAATCGAGGCCAGACCAGGATAGTTCTTGACGTTGTCACCGGACAGGTAGTCAGAGAGGTCAGCGAATTCCTTCTCCAGCACCTGCGGCATGTTTGCCACGCCCTGGAGCTGCACGACATCCTGCAGATCGCCGCCGGCGATCGCCACCTGGAATTTCTTCAGATAATCGGCGGACGGTATCAGCGAGATCTGGAAATCGGAGTTTACGGCCTTCATGACAGCCTGCAGCCATTTGTTCTTGTTCTTCGGCGTGCTGCCGGTCCCCTGTACCAACCAGCTGATCGACGATCCGCTGCCGAGTTTGTGTTTGACGAACGGAACCGGATCGGCCGGATAGTGGTAATACCCAGCCGGTACGCCGTGCGGACCGGCCGGCAGATCGGCCTTGACACCGTCGTACGGCACGAAGGTCGGCAACGGCACCGACTTCTTGTTCGGCGCGGCGGCGCCACTGCCGCCACCACCGCAACCGGCGAGTGTTACGCCGCTTACGGCCAAGCCGGCCACTCCGGCCGCACCGGCCAGGAACCGGCGCCGATCCAGAGACGAGCTGCCACGTGCATGCGACTGTGCCATCGCCGCCTCCTGTGCAGTGATATGCCCGGTGGATTGCACGACTTCGGCCGCGAGAATCACAGCGAATCATCCGACGATGGCGCACACGTTTGCACGGCCGGGATTAACCTGTCAACCCACTACATCCGCATCATCGTCGTTTTCTCGGAAACAGAAAGGTGATGCGCAGCCCTGCTAACGGATCGATGTCGTGCAATCGCTTGCATTGCAGCTGATCGTACGGCTAGTATCAGGCGGCTATTGCGCTGGCTTCTGCGACCGCCACTCTGGCCGTTAGCGGCCGTAGCGCAGCGGCTGACGCACTGACAAAGAGGGGTAGTTCGGTGACGTTGATAGATCCTGGCTTGCCGGTCCGCGTGTATTCGGGGCGGGCCGAATTGGGGCGGGCCGCCGCACATGACGTCGCGACCGCCTTGCGCCAGTACCTGGCCGACCAGGCCACGGTGCGGATGGTTTTCGCCTCCGCGCCGTCGCAGGATTCGCTGTTGGAGTCGCTCGCGCTGGAGCCGGAGATCGACTGGTCCCGGGTCACCGCGTTTCATATGGACGAATACCTCGACCTGCCGGCAACAGCGCCGCAACGCTTCGGGACGTACCTGCAACGACGGCTGTTCGACCAGGTGCGTCCCGGCCGGGTCGAACTGATCGGCGAATTAACCGATCCGGCGGCCGAGGCTGATCGCTACGGACGGCTCGTCACCGCGGCGCCGATCGACCTGGTATGCCTGGGAATCGGCGAGAACGGGCACATCGCATTCAACGATCCACCGTTGGCCAGCTTCACCGATCCGATGCCGACGCGCATTGTGCGATTGGACGAACGGTCCCGGACCCAGCAGGTCAACGACGGCTGTTTTCCCACGCTGGCGCAGGTTCCGACTCACGCGATAACGCTGACGATTCCGACCTTGATCTCGGCCCGGCAGCTTTTCTGCGTAGCACCAGGAGCAAGTAAGGCGGCTGCGGTCCGAACCGCCCTGCACGGTCCGATCGATGCCAGCTGCCCGGCCAGCGTGCTGCGCCGGCATCCCTCGTGCACCCTGTATCTCGATACGGAGTCGGCGAGCGAACTGGACAACGTATGACGGTTCCGGTTGGTTATGTTTCGCCGCCGGAGAATCCGTAGCTACCGGCGGCATCGTGCCTCTGAAGAAACCTAGAGACGGCGGTTGATTTCCTCGCGCACCCGGCGGTAATGGTCCGGGTCATAGCTGAACGAATCGAACGCCAGCGATCCGTCAGCATCGATCAACTCCAACACCGCATCCCGGCCGGCGACGTCGCGTAGTGCCTGCATGGCGCGGTGATCAGCGAACGCCGATGCCAGCACCTTGAACCGGATCGAGGGCCACGCCTCGCCATCTGAGCCCGGGTACACGATGAACGGATCGCCGCCGGGGAACGCACCGCCGGCGCAGGTGTCCTTGAACGGATCGATCGGCCGGATGGACAGATACGAATTGTAGAAATTGAAACCCCAGTGCAAAAATCCCCGCACGCCGAACGCGAACAGCTGGTGGCCGAGGACCCGGCTGCGCGACGAGGGCAACGTAATGAACCGGTTCGCTACATCCCGGTTCTGGCTCACGCAGTAATACACCCACAGGTTCTCGATCTTGGCGTCCAGGAACGGCCGGACGGCATCGTTCGCCACGACCGGTACCGGGACGATACCGGAGCTGTAGAAGTCGAAATCGCTCAACGCGTCCACGATCGTGCAGCCCTCGAGCAGGTCGGCCACCACGTCCCGGGCGGCCTTGTACGTCGCCAGCGCGCTCTCGCCGTGCGGTTCATCGGAGATGTGGTAAATGACGTCGCCCGACCAGTGCTCGGCCAGGAATTCCCGCAGCCGCGGCACCAGCTGCTCCAACAGCGCCCGGTAGGCCGGATCGGTCGCGGCGACATCCCATCCGAATTGTTGGACCAGCGCGCCTTTCTGGCGAACGTAGATCGCCGGCGTCTTCTCCGCGCCCCATTGGGTGAAGAAGTGCGCGATCTCCACGGTGGCCAGTCCGTGCTTTTCGCACAGTTGCAACCAGCGCAGCAACTTGTCGAAATTGAATTCGTACCCCGTGTCGGTCGAGCTGATGTCGATCAACTGGACCGCGGGCCGGACGTTCCCGATCTTGGTATCCAGCGGCGGTGTCCAAGTCGGGGTGAGCAACGAGGTCGCGCCCATCTCGGCAGCCTTGGCGATGAAATTGTCGATGATCCGCCAGTGCTCGTCGCTGAAAATCGGAACGTCGTAATACGTCGAGAGCCCATCGCAGTGGAACCAGTGCGTGTTGACGATATCCAGTTTCGGCAACGTACGCGGCAGTACCTCGATCGCCACCGTGTCCTGGAACAGGAGCCGGCTGCCGTCCTGGGTGCTGGCCCGGATCGTCAGCTCATGCATTCGCGCATCCGCTGCGTCGTCGACCCGCAGGTCGATCCACACCGAACGCCAGCCGCCGAAAAGCGGCTGTACAAGGCCGTCCGCGCAGGGCCGCAGCAGGTCCGGATATAACCCGGGCAGATCACGGTCGTAACCGTCGTCGTGACCGGGGAACGCGGGCATCGCGCAGGGCACCAACTCGACGTCGAACAACGTGCTGAACCGGCTGGACTCCCCGGTCACCTCGAACCGGATCGGGCTCGGGTCCCGGAACGAACCGTCCACCGGCGGGCGGAACGCGACCTGCACCGACGCCGGCTCACCGAGAAACACGCTGTAGGGAATTGCGCGGTTCAGCGGACGCGGATCGCCGTCGACGTAGACCTTTTCCAACGAATCGGTGGTGACGAACGACCAACCGTTCGGCGTCGCATCCATGGAGCTCCTGCACTTTCTCGCGGCTTGGCTGACGGGCAACCGGACGCTATCAGCCGGCACGAGGTGATGGGACGGGCTGGCCGGGGCGGGCCACCGCGAGCGATGCACGAATTGTCCCGCACCCATGCGGAACGTCCACAATCCGGGCGTGATCTCCCCCCAAACGGCCGCCGCCGGGCGAAGTCCACAACGGACTCGATGTGATCGGCTACGTTGGGGCTGTGGCAGCCAGCGGTAAGACGAGCCCGGCGACCGAGCTGACCGTCGGCGAACGCACCGTGCGAATTTCCAACCCCGACCGGGTGTATTTCTCCGCCCGCGGCGAAACCAAGCTGGACCTGGCCCGCTACTACCTGAGCGTCGGCGACGGGATCGTCCGCGCGCTACGCGAACGCCCATGCATGCTGCACCGCTTCCCCGGCGGCGCCGGTAGCAAAAAGGTGCACCAGAAGCGAATTCCCGGTGGCGCACCACCCTGGATCGAAACGGTGCGGCTGCACTTTCCCCGCTACAACCGGTACGCCGACGAGTTGTGTGTCACTGAGTTGGGCAGCGTGATCTGGGCCGTACAGATGTCCACAGTAGAATTCCATCCGTGGAATTCGCGCCGGGCCGATCCGGAGTCGCCCGACGAATGGCGCATCGATCTTGACCCGGGGCCCGAGTGCGGTTTCGACACGGTTCGCCGCATCGCGCACGTGGCCCACGAGATTCTCGACGAGCTCGGCGCGATCGGGTGGCCGAAGACCTCCGGCGGCGCTGGAATGCACATTTACGTACGGATCGAACCGCGTTGGGGTTTCGCCGATGTGCGGCGGGCGGCGCTGGCGTTCGCGCGCGAAGTGGAGCGCCGGGCGCCAAAAGAGGTCACCACGACGTGGTGGCGTAAGGACCGCGATCCGACCAAACTGTTCGTCGACTACAACCAGAATGCGCGCGACCACACGATCGCCAGCGCCTATTCCGTTCGCGGCACCCCGGAGGCGCGCGTGTCGACGCCGATCACCTGGTCCGAAGTGGACGACGTGTTCCCGGAGGACTGCACGATCGCGACGGTTCCGGACCGGTTCGCCGCGATCGGCGACCCACACGAACACATCGACGACACCGCGTACGTCCTTGATGAATTGCTGGACTGGGCCGCCCGCGATCAGCGCGAGGGCCTCGACGAACCGGTCGATCTGGCCGACCGCGACGTCGAACAGCCTTAGAAGATCTCGACCTCGACCTCGAACAGCCGCGGATCGTTTTCGTCGGCGACGTGCCAGCCGCTCATCATCGGGCAGAAGTAGGCCACCAACCGCGCGCTCGGAATGGCGGCCAGGAATTCGGCCTCACCGTCGTCGAGAATGAGCTTCTCGCCGCAATCGTGGCAACGTTCCCGCAGCGAGAGCAGCGGCGCCGATCGCATGAAGTGCTCCGAACCGTGGTTCGCCATGTGTCACCTGCCGGTCAGCCGTACTGCGGGTGACACGGACACTAGTCGCCCGCCCGGGATTCGACAAAAAAGTAGTGCGCGCACCAAACAACCACTTAGAGTGCCGGCGTGGGTCCCGACGATGTGTTCTGCATGGAATGCGGTCCGGGCACAGCGCTGGTGCCCGGTTCGACGACGACATCACTGCACTGCCCACGGTGCGGCGCGCGGACCGCCCGGTCTGATCTTCCGTTGTTTGTCGTGGCCGGCGTCTCGGGCGCCGGCAAGACCACGGTGCTCGAATCGTTGCGACCGCGGTTGCGGGACTGCGAACTGTTCGATGTGGACCTGATCCTGCATGTCGCGGGCCTGGGCTGGGAGACCTGGCGCAACACGTGGCTGCAGTTGGCCGGCGCGATCGCGTTGAACGGCCGGCCGACCGTGCTGTGCGGCACCTTCACCCCGGGCCAACTGGCCGAGCTGCCCGCGCGCCGGCTGGTCGGGCCGGTGCATTTCTGTCTGCTCAACGCACCGCACGACGTGATCTCGGACCGGCTGCGGTCCCGCCCCACCTGGCGTGGTTCCACCGACGAATTCATCGAGGCACAACGGGGTTTCGCCGCGCAACTGCGAGCCGAGATCACCCCCGTATTCGATACCGCGACGCTCGATCCGGCGGCCACCGCCGAGTGCGTGGCCAAGTGGATCAACAATCTGCTGGCCGAGTACCGGTCAGCATGCTGTTGATCATGATTTGCGGACCATTCGCGCATGATCGGCTATCTGGCGCGAAGTCAGCTACCGACAGACAAATACTGCATCGTACGGACCAATACCAGTACTCCCCTCGTGACCGGCAAGACGTCGCAAGGCGCAACTTTATGAATTTGAACCCAAACGATCTTTACACCGTACAAACTCATCGACGTCATCAGCTGGTCATTTGGCGAAACCTGGGCCTATGAACTCAGCCAGCTGATAACAGCGCAGCTTTACCTTTTCCGCGCGTCGTCCCCCAGACGTGCTGCGAGGTGGATCAACCGTAAAGAAAGAGGGGGAGCTTTACGTGATCAAGTTCGTGGTGATCGTTGGACGCTTCATTGGTTTGTCAGTAGGAATGCGGATGCCCCAAAACCGATCAGCCATGGTGGACGGCTGATCGTCTGTACTGACTGCACGCTGGCCCACGAGACCGACGGAAAGAAGTGCGTTTCCTGCGGTCGGGAATTGACGGCATGAGAACCTGGGTCGGCAGCTGGCGAACCTGGACTCAGCTGACACGATGGGCGGTCGTGTTGCTTGGATGTATCGGTCTCTATACGGCCGGGGTCATTTTCCTGCTCTCATTCCATGTAGGCCAGTAAACTGCCAGCGGTAACCAGAGTTGCCGTAGTTCAGAGGATTTGCCGCGCCGCCGGTGGGTATGACGCCGGCTGGCCGGGACGACTGGGGGCCACGGGGGCCGGGGGGAAGGGACCCCGCATCGTCAGCGACGATGCGGGGTCCTTACGGCGCGCTAGAGTTTCGTACGTCGTCGCCGCACAGCGGCAGGAGCACGAACGTGA
Source organism: Mycobacteriales bacterium (assembly GCA_040414495.1). Classification (GTDB taxonomy): domain Bacteria; phylum Actinomycetota; class Actinomycetes; order Mycobacteriales; family QHCD01; genus DATAVB01. The sequence goes on along the minus strand of JBEDUI010000023.1, from coordinate 4,706 downwards.
CCGACAACGTGTCGATGACTGAGTTGCAGCTTGCAACCCGTAACCACGGCATGCCGGTTGAAGCGCTGCACTACCCGATAACGCCGGTGGGTCTGCATTACCTGCTCATCCACTACGACATTCCCGTCATCGATCCGGCTATCTGGCGGCTGCGTCTGGATGGCCTGGTACGCAAACCGATCCAGTACTCCCTCGAGGAGTTACGGCGCCTGAGCTCGACGACCCGAGCCGTCACGATGGAGTGCGCCGGCAACGGTCGCGCGCTGCTCGAACCGCGGCCGGCCAGCCAGCCCTGGCTGCTCGAGGCAGTCGGTACCGGCGAGTGGACCGGTGTGCCGCTGGCCACCGTCCTGTCCGAGGCGGGGGTGGCTTACGGCGCGGTGGACGTGGTTTTCACCGGCGCGGACCGTGGAATCGAAGGCGGCACGGAGCAGAACTACCAGCGCAGCCTGCCGGCCCAGCAGGCGATGAGCACCGACGCGATTCTGGCGTACGAACTGAACGGGCAGCCACTTCCGGTGCAGCACGGTTTTCCGCTCCGGCTCGTCGTGCCGGGCTGGTATGGCATGACGAACGTGAAATGGCTGAACCGGATCACTGTCCTGAGTGAACAGTTCACCGGTTATCAGAATGAGGTCGCCTATCGATTCCGGCAGGATGCCTCCGAAACCGGCGAACCGGTCAGCCGCATGGTGCCGCGCTCGTTGCTGATTCCGCCGGGAATTCCGGATTTCTTTAGCCGCGTCCGTACATTGCGCGCCGGAATCTGCGAAGTGGTCGGGCGGGCCTGGTCCGGTTTCGCACCAGTGGTTGCGATCGAGGTCAGTGTGGACGGTGGCCGCAACTGGCACGAGGCCGAACTGGACGAGAGCGGAACCGAACTCGGCCGCTGGCAGCGCTGGCATTTCGTGTGGAACGCGATGCCCGGGACGTACCAGCTGTGCTGCCGCGCCACCGATGGAGCCGGATATCGCCAGCCGGTCACGCCGGAATGGAATCTCGGCGGCTACGCCAACAATGCGGTGCAGCAGGTCCCGGTCACCGTGACCGAATAAGTGGTGGGACCCGCTTTGCGCGAGCCCAACCACTTATCACGCCGTCAGTGGATGAACGACGAACCGGTCTCCAGCAGGCTCTTCATATCGCTGAGCACCCAGTCCCAACCGCCACCGGCACCGGTGTCCTCCTGGGCACCGGACACCAATCGGGCCACAGTCGGCGCACCCTCGAGCTCGTGGGTCACGGTCAACCGGGAAACGCCGTCGGAGATTTCCTTGATTTCCCAGGTGAGCCGAGTGAAGCCCTCACCCGCCGGGCCCATCACCATCCGCCAGGTCTGGACGAGTCGGTGCGGCGCATCGGCCTCGATGACCTCGCCATCAACGGCCAATTCGTCAAGATTATGGTCTCGTTGCACCTCCTCCGGCCATACCGCCCGGAATTTCCCGCCAGGGCGCAGGTCGTAATGGGAAAGGCAGCCGTACCCGTATTTACGGGTCCACTCCGGATCGGTGATGGCATCCCACACAGCTTGCGTCGATGCCTTGATATACACCCGATGCACTTGGACGGCGGTGCTTGTCTGCGTTGCAGTGGTCATTAGTTGTCCTCCAACTCGGCTTTGAGGTCGGTCAAAGCGGACGCCTGATATTCGGTGTATTTGTCGATCCACCGGTCATGGATCTGCCGAATCGGCACGGCGTTCAGGAAATGCAATTTCTCCCGGCCGGACCGGCGGCTGACGACCAGGTTCGCCTCTTCCAAGACCCGTAGGTGCTTCATCACGCCGAACCGGGTCATCTCCAACTCCGACTCCAACTCGGTGAGCGTTCGGCCGTCACGCCCAAAGAGCAGGTCAAGTAGGAAACGACGAGTCGGATCGGCCAGGGCCTTGAAAACGCGATCATCGTCCGTCACGACTCAAAATATAGGTGACCAGATGGTCACATGTCTATGCTGTGCGACCCCGAATTTGCGCGCCGCCCGCTCCCTCTTTTGTTGATCATGAAGGTGTCGACACTCTTGTCGGCGTGTCGCTGGCGTGTCGCGCAGGGATCTTCATGATCAACAAGGGAAGGGCTTCGGGAACCAATTGCACCGAACGTGACGCTGACGGGCGTCGTGTCACTCGGAAAGCGCCCTAACGTCACCCTCGCTGCGCTCAAGGCAGGCGGCAGCGCACCCGAACAACCCTCAGGTCACGCTCGCCGCACCCAATGCCGCCGGCAACACCCCCGAACAACCCCCACCTCACGCTCGCCGCACCCAACGCCAGCACCCGCACACCCAAATAGCCCCCACCCCACGCTCGCTGCACCCAATGCCAGCGGGACCACCCCCGAACAACCCCCACCTCACGCTCGCTGCACGAACGCCCGAAGACCAAAGCCCGGCGTTCAGTTGATCCCGAGACCACGGCGGCCGAAGCGACCGAGTAAACCGGCAAACAATTCCTCGCGTTGCCGGCTGCCGGCGAAACTTGTTGATCATGACGATCCCGACATATTTGTCGGCGTGTCGCCGGCGTGTCGCGCAGGGAACTTCATGATCAACAAAGGGCGCGGCAACCCGCACGGTGTGGCCCGTCGCCGCCCGTACCGGCCATCCCAAATCGACCGAGTAGACCAGCAAACAATTCCTCGCGTTCGGAGCGACTGGATGCGAACATATGTTCGTGTCCGATGGCGCGACGATCCTGCACGCCGACCTCGACGCGTTCTACGCATCGGTCGAGCAGCGTGACAATCCGCGCCTACGTGGCCGGCCGGTCATCGTCGGCGGCGGGGTCGTGCTGGCCGCCAGCTACGAGGCCAAGGCGTACGGAATCCGGACCGCGATGGGCGGCGGCGAGGCCCGCCGCTTATGCCCGCAGGCGATCGTCGTACCACCCCGAATGTCCGCGTACTCCGAGGCGAGCAAGGCCGTCTTCGAGGTCTTCAACGACACCACGCCCATGGTCGAAGGGCTCTCGATCGACGAGGCTTTTCTGGCCGTCGGCGGATTACGCCGCATTTCCGGTACGGCACCGGATATCGCCGTCCGCTTGCGCCGGGAAGTGCTGGCCCGGGTCGGCCTACCGATCACGGTCGGCGTGGCCCGCACGAAGTTCCTGGCCAAGGTCGCGAGCGGCGTCGCCAAACCCGACGGTCTGCTGGTCGTACCGCCGGACGGCGAGCTGGATTTCCTGCACCCGCTGCCGATCGAGCGGCTCTGGGGCGTGGGCGCGGCGACGTCGGAGAAGCTACGCGGGCGCGGCATCACGACGGTCGGCCAGGTCGCCGGACTGACCGAGGCGGCGTTGATCGCGATGCTCGGTCGGGGCGTCGGGCGGCATTTGCACGCGTTGGCCCACAACCGCGACCCGCGCCCGGTCCAGGTCGGCCGGCGACGTGGTTCGATCGGCTCGCAACGGGCGCTGGGTCGTCGTGGGCGCACGCCGGCCGAGTTGGATGCCGTGCTCGTCGGGCTGGTCGACCGGATCACCCGGCGGATGCGGGCCGCGCACCGGGTCGGACGGACTGTCGTCCTGCGGCTGCGGTTCGGCGACTTCACCCGGGCAACCCGCTCCCACACGCTCGCCCAAGCCACCGCCCGGACGCAGACAATTCTGACCGCGGCCCGAATTCTGTTGGCGGCCGCGTTGCCCATGATCGACGCGCAGGGCTGCACGTTGGTGGGAATTTCGGTCGCCAATCTTGATAACGACGACCGCGTCCAACTGGCGCTGCCGTTCGAGAAACACAGCGGAACGACATTGGACGAAACGCTCGACGAGCTGAAAGAACGGTTCGGGTCACAAGCAGTCACCCGGGCCGTACTGCTCGGGCGCGATGAGGGCCTGACAATGCCGATGCTGCCCGATTAATCAGGGCTCACGGCCGAGGAACGCGACCAACTGATCCCCCGGACCGGCCCGCGCCGGCACGACCCGGGGCGCCGCGAAAAGCCGATGCCGGATCGCCGCTGAGGTCAATACCGGAGCGAACCGCAGCAACTCCCCCGCCAGATCAGCGGGAATCGGCCGGGCGTGGTGCCGGGCCTGCGCGATATCCCAACCGTGTACGGCGATTTCGATCGCGCCGACTCCGGTGAGTACGTCGCCGGAAAGCGGGCAGCCACCGATCGTCGCATCGGCCGGCCGCGCCCGGTTGGCCAGTGCCAGCAGCCAGGCCCGGCGGTGGAACGTATCGACCACGTCGGCATCTTCAGCCCGCGAATCCGCCGGAAACAGGGCGATCCGGCCGCCGTCGATCCCCTCGTACAACGCGGCCAGCGAGTCGTTGAGGTGTGCCAGCAGCATTCCCAGATCCCAACCGGCACACGGCGTACTCGAATCCAACGACTCGGGCGTAATACCGGTAACCGCCTGCCGTGCGTAATCGACCGCGGCTCCCAAAAGCGCGCTCATCGCCAGATCAACGGCAAATCGAACCTGGCGAAACCGTCGGTGTCCAGAAACGCGGTGATCCGGACGATCTGCTCGCCCCGTACGCCGAGCACGTGAATTCCGTGCGCGCGCATGATGCCTTCCGTATCGGCCCGGTAGACCGCGACGGCCGGCTGCCGGTTGGCCCCGGTAGGAAGCAGGAAATGCGGGCCACCCGTGCCGATCCGGGGTCGCAGGAACCGCCCGATCAGCTCCGGGCCGAGGAACCAGGCTGGGGCCGGCGGCATTTCGAGGATCGCGTCGTCGCGCAGTAGCCGGA
>JBEDUI010000022.1:0-32029 GCA_040414495.1 Mycobacteriales bacterium | reverse complement strand
GTGCGAGCGCCGACCCGACGCTGTACGGCATTCAGTTGCGCGACGATATCGATCATCTGGATTTCTCCTGTTCGGATCGGGACTGGGAACGGACGCGACGCTCGCGTTTACCGCGGGCCAATTCGGTGCCCAATGCATCCAGGTGCGGCGTCCAGAACCGGCGGAATTGGTCAAGCCAGGTATCGACATCACGCAGCGGCGCCGAATTGACCGCGTACAACCGTCGCGTCCCCTCGGCCCGCACCGTGGCGAAACCGGCCTCCCGCAAGACCCTCAGGTGCTGGGACACCGCGGGCTGACTGATCCCGAACTCCGCCCGGATGCGCTCGCACACCGCTCCTGACGTCGACTCGCCTTCGGCCAGCAACTCCAGGATCCGGCGGCGCACCGGGTCACCAAGCACATCAAGCGCATGCACGGCCCGTACAATATCAGCGCTCACTTATATAAGCCATCCTTTTACAAGTCCGACCTGGACACCGTCCACACCGGAAAGGTTGCGACAAGTTGTCCTAGTTCACAGTCGGGCCAATCCTCCGAACGCGCCGGCTGAACCGGGCATCACACCAGTTGTCAGGCACGAGCGCGATACCGGAGGTACCCGATGAACACCAAGCGCGTAGCGGCACCCAGTCTGTTGATCACGGCCGGAGCTCTGGCGGCCCTCGCCGTCACGGGCTGCTCGGGTGCCGGTGGATCCGCGGCGGCCGGCCCGGGCGATCATGGCGTCGCCCCAGTCGGCCAGCAGCACACCGCGGCGCACATCGCGGCCAAGCAGAGCAGCAACAGCGAGACCATGACCTCCACACAGGTCGAGCACCACAGTTCCGCGGTCACGCCAGAATGTAAGGCGAATTCGCTGAAGCTCAGCTTCGGCGCTGGCGACGCCGGAATGAACCAACAGGAACGCGTACTGCGCTTCACCAATAGCGGCTCGCAGGCGTGCGTCATCGTCGGATTTCCCGGAGTGTCCTATGTGACCGGTGATGATGGACACCAGGTCGGAGCGGCGGCGACCCGGGACGGCGGCATGCGACCGCAGATCACACTGCAGCCGGGAGATGTGGCCTCCACGGTCATCCACTCCGTTAATCCCGGCGTATTCGACCCGAGCGCCTGCAAGGAGACACCGGTGCGCGGCTACCGGGTTTACGCGCCGGATGACACCGCGGCCATGTTCATTCCGCTGCCCAGCGGCACGACCGGATGTGCCGGTACTACGCCGGATCCGCAGCTGAGCGTCTATAGCATTCAGCCGGGCCCCGGTAACCCGGATCAGCCGTAATTCATCCGCTGTGCCGGCCCGATCAATTCGGGCCGGCGCCGGAGAGCTGGATTTCTCGCAACGCCGACTCGATGATGTCCAGGCCTTCGTGCAGCAGCGCGTCCTCGATCACCAGCGGCGGCAGGAAACGCAGCACGTTCCCGAATGTGCCGGCGGTCAGGGTGATCAGCCCGTTCCGGTGACAGGCGGTCGACAGGGCCGTCGTCAGCGCCGGATTCGGCTCCTTCGAACCGCGACCGGCAACCAGTTCCACCGCCAGCATCGCCCCGCGGCCGCGGACATCACCGATCACGTCGTACCGCTGCGCGAACGCCTCCAGCCGCGGTTTCATCACCAACTCGATCCGCCGGGCGGCCCGGCATAAGTCCTCCGAACGCATCGTCTCGATCGCTCCGAGCGCCGCCGCGCAGGCGACCGGATTGCCGCCGTACGTCCCACCCAGACCGCCGGAATGAATGGCATCCATGACCTGCGCCCGACCGGTCACCGCGGCCAACGGCAACCCGCCGGCGATCGCCTTCGCCGTGGTGATCAGGTCCGGTACGACCTGCTCGTGCTCGCAGGCGAACCAGTCCCCGGTCCGGCAGAACCCGGTCTGGATCTCATCAGCGATGAGCAGAATGTCGTTGTCGGCGCACCAGCGGGCGACCTGCGGCAGGAATCCCGGCGCCGGCACCACGAAACCGCCCTCGCCCTGGATCGGCTCCACGATCACCGCGGCCGTATTCGTCTCACCGACCTGGGTGTGCACCAATTCCACGAACAACTCAAACGCTTCGGCCGCGCAATTGTCCGGGCCGGTCGGCCACCGAAACGGATAAGCCATCGGCACCCGGTAGATCTCGTTCGCGAACGGGCCGAAGCGGTGTTTGTACGGCATGTTCTTCGCCGTCAGGGCCAGCGCCAAATTGGTCCGGCCGTGATAGGCGTGCTCGAACGCGACAACGGCCGGCCGACCGGTGTAATGCCGGGCGATCTTCACGGCATTTTCGACCGCTTCGGCCCCGGAATTGAACAGCGCCGAGCGTTTTTCATGGCTTCCGGGTGTCAGCTCGTTCAGCAATTCCGCGACCGCCACATACCCCTCGTACGGGGTGATCATGAAGCAGGTGTGGGTGAACCGCCCGACCTGATCACGTACCGCCGAAACCACCCCCGGCGCGGCGTTTCCGACCGACACAACGGCGATACCGGAGCCGAAGTCGATCAGCTGGTTGCCATCGACATCGACCACGATTCCACCGCCGGCGTCGGTGATGTAGATCGGCAGCGCCGTGCTGACCCCGGATGGTACGGCCCGGTTTCTCCGCGCATGCAATTCGAGCGATTTTGGTCCGGGAATTTCAGTACGGAGTAGGCGTTTCTGGGTGACGGTCATCGGCTCCTCCGTTGCTGGTGTTGGCCCGCTTGATCACGGTCTACTCCTTGACCCGCCGCCGCGACGCGACTTTGCCGGAGATCCGGTGCCGGCCGTAGCTAACGGTTACGCCTCGGGCATTCCATTCGGCCACGCCGGAAGAACCGGCCATCTACGGTGACGCCATGGTGGGCAAAAAACTCGCCGATGATGAGTTGAGCCAGTTGCATGAGGAGATCCGGCGGCTTACCCGGACCTTCGCCCGGCGACTGGCATCCGCCGGGCGGGCCGAACTGCGAACCTATCGCGGCTGTACATCGGCCGAACGCCGTTCGCTTTCGCTGGCCCGGTTGCGGATTCTGAAGCTGATCCGGGCCGAACTGGAAGCCTTGGCCGATGCCGAAGCCCGGGCCGCCCGTTCGGCCGGCGCGAACTTCCAGGAATTAGGCGATGCCTGGGGAATCAGCCGGCAGGGTGCCCGCAATCGGTGGTCCCGGCTCCCGTGCCACCTCGCCGAGGGTGACCGGGTGCGGCTGACCCGAAATGACGGCGAGCGGTGGGAAGGCGTGTGGGAGGACACGCCCGAGGGCCCGGCCGTGCGACTGGACGACGGAACTCTGGTTGGGCACATGCGCCGCGACCTGATCCAGCGCGACGAACCCGCCTAACGCAAATTCCCCCAGCACGGTCGATCCAAGAACGGCACGAATGCGAGCTATAAGTACATAGCACTCGCGGGTTAACGGTACGGTCGCAGCGCCGGATATTCCGTACGGACAGGACGCCAATGCTGCTGCACCTCGACACCGATATCGGCGGGGATCCGGACGACGCGTGCGCGCTGGCCATGGTGTTGGGCTGGCCGGACGTGGAGTTGGCCGGGATCACGACCGTGGCCGACCCGGACGGGCAGCGCGCCGGTTATGCCGCGCGGCTGCTGGAACTGGCCGGGCGGACCGACGTGCCGGTACGCGCCGGCGCCGGGATTTCGTCCACGACCGGCCGGGAAATGGGCGGAATCCCCGACCACGACCGGTACTGGGGTCCGCCGGCAGTTGCCCCGCGACCCGGTCCGGCCGACGCCGCCCGCGACCTGCTGGCGCAGAACCTCGACCGGGGCGCGACAGTGATGGCGCTCGGGCCGTACACCAACCTGGCCGCGCTCGGGCCGCGGCTGAGCGATGCACCGGTGGTGGCGATGGGCGGGTGGCTCGCCCCGCCGGCGCCGGAGTTGCCGGCCTGGGGCCCGGATATGGACTGGAACGTGCAGTGCGATACGGGCGCCGCCCGCACCCTGCTCGAGCAGGCCGACCTGACCCTGGTCCCACTGCCGGTGGCCATGCCGGCCACATTGCGGGCGGCCGATCTGCCCCGGTTGGAGGCGTCCGGGCCGCTCGGGGCGGCGGTAGCCCGGGCCTCGCGGGCGCACGGGCTTGAGTACGACAATGCGCGGCTCGGCCTTGCGCACCCGGGGCTGCCCGACGATTTGGTCAACTTCCACTGGGACCCGGTGGCCTGTGCGGTGGCGCTCGGCTGGTCCGGCGCCACGGTCGAGCCGATGCGGTTGGGCACGACGTTGGCCGGCGACGTGCTGCGGTTCGTACCCGATCCGGCCGGCCCGACCGTTCAGGTGGTCACGGCGATCGAAGCCGCCGCATTTGGTCCATTGTGGATCGAGGCGGTCGAAAGGGCCTAACGGGCCGGGACCACGGTCAAGGCCGATTCCACCGCCAGCGACATCGGGGCGGTCGATTTGGGCGCGGCGACCGAGAGCATCAGCAGGCCGGCCACGCCGAAGGCGTTCACCGCCGACGGGGTGAGCTGGCTGATCGGCACGATCACGGCGGTATCGGGCCGGGACTCGGCTAGCCAGGCGTTGCGGTTGCCGTCCCACACGCGCCGGTCGCAGTTGCCGATCGCCTCGAAGACCGATTCCTTGAGCTGTACGCCTTTCGGGCACCAGGTCTCGATCGACAGGCCGGTACGCCGCAACATCCCGGCCAGCCGGGCACCGACCATGACCTCCGGTTCGCACAACGCCAAGTCGTTGTCGGTCAGCAACAGGGCCAGTCGGGCCGGCGCCGGTTCCAGACCGATCGGGGTGTGCACGGTGACGATCGCCGTGTCGGTACGGGCCACGATTTCCTGCAGCCGGCTCGGCCGCGGCCGAGCGGGTCGACCGACCGAAGTCGCCAAGACCAGCAGGGTCGCCTCGGCACCGATGACGGTGTTCACAATGCCGTCCTGCACGCTCCGGTCGACCCGGACCCGCACCTCCACGTCGATACCGGTGCTGGCCAGCTCCCGTTCGGCTGCCGCAACGTCGAAGCGCGGGGCGTGCTCGGCGCCGTCCTCGGCATGTCCGGAAGGCAGCTGCACCCGGGTCGGCAGCACCACGCCACCGTCGGATTCGGCGATCCGGGCCGCCACCCGAGCGGCGCTGCGCAGGTCCTCCTCGTCCCCCATTGCCAGCACCACGGTGCGACCGAGTTGGTCGGCGGTCGGCACCGGCCGGGGAACGCGCCGGCCGAACGAGAGCGCGGCCACCGACGAGACGATCAGCGAAACCACGATCAGCACCAGGACTCCGTTGACGACGACCTCGCTGAACAGGCCGATCCGGAAGCCCACGATCGTGGCGGCCAGCGTCGCCGCCGCCTGCGGACTGGACAACGCGAAGACCGTACCGGCCTCGGCGCCGGAGAAACCGAACAACAGCCGGCTCGAGGCCGACGCCAGCGCCTTTCCGCCCAGGCACGCTGCGATCAGAACGGCCGCGAACGCCAACGTTCTGGGCCTGACCATCACCGCCGGGTCGATGATCAGTCCAACCGAGATCAGGAACAGCGGGATAAACAGCGCCGATCCGAAGAATTCGATCTTCTCCATCAGCGGCGACCGGTTGGGTACCAGGCGATTCATGCCCAGTCCGGCGAAGAACGCGCCGACAATTCCCTCGATGCCGAACGTCTGCGCCAGTACGGCCGCCGCCGAGAGAACCGCCAGTACGAATACGAACCGCAACGTCCGTTCCTGCCCGATACCGGCAAAGAACCACAGCCCGATCCGCGGCACGATCACGAAACTCAACACCACAAGGGACGCGATCCCGAGCCCGACCTGCAAGGCCAACGCCGGACCACTCGCCTGTCCGGTCACGGTGCCCGACACCACCGCCAACACCAGCAGAGACATCGTGTCGGTGATGACCGTCGCGGCCACCGCGGTGGCGACCGCCCGGTTACTCGATAGGCCCAACCGCCGAATCGCCGGATAGGTCACGAGAGTGTGGGACGCACTGAGCGAACCGAGCAATAGTGCGGCCGCGGTCGTATAGCCGAGGAGGGTGGAGGCTGTGTAACCGAGAACGAACGGCAGGGTGAACGTCACCAGAGCAAAGATCGCGGCCGCCCGGCGATATCGGCGGAAAACCGCGAAATCCAGTTCCACACCGGCCAGGAACATCAAATACAGCAGTCCGATCTGCCCCAGCGCCGGAACCAGCGAATCGTCCTGATGCACGATATCGAGCGCATGCGGGCCGATCACCAATCCGCCGACCAAGAGTCCGACAATGCCGGGAATCCGGGCCCGTTCGGCCAGCCACGGTCCTAACAGGATGACCAAGGTGATGGCGAGAAAGACCCAGATCGGTCCCTTCGGTGCGACGAGGTGGATCAACGCAACCACGGTCCTCTCCTGGACATGGCCGGGCAGGGCGTGCCTCTTAAATCCGTGGCCTGCGGCGCGGCGCCCAGACGACGACCGGCCGCGTTGTCGTCGTCGCCGGTAGCTCCGCTACCGGCTCCTCCTCCGCTTCGCGGGACACCCGCACCCGGGCTGCCTTGCCGGACCGCCACAGTACTTACAGCGATCACCGCTCGCGACGGCCAGGATTTAAGAGACATGCCCTACGTCCCGCCAAAGGCGATGGCGGGCACATCGCTGGGCAGTCGGGCAAATCGCGGCTCAAGCCACTTGCTGGCCAACTCGTCAACCGTTCCGTCGGCCATGAGGCCGCGCAGCGCGACATTGACCGCTTCGAGGTTCGCGCTGTCCCGGACTGGCGCCGCATAGACGTCACCGGTCACGAATTGCGCTGGAACGCTGAGGTTTTTGTGCGATCTGGCCTCGATCAAAGCCAGCGGCAGATCGGTCAACACCGCGTCGATCCGGCCGCGGTCCAAGGCTTTGACCGACTCGCCAAGGTTGGCAAAGGTACGCAGCGGCGTGTCGGGAACGATCGTGTCCTGGACGAATTCCGCGTCCCGACTGCCCTTTTCCGCGCCCCAGATCTGTGCTCGCGCGGTGTACAGATCCGGAATGTCGTGCCCGTTCTTGGTCAGGACTCCGAGATTGGCCTGGTAATACGGCGTCGAGAACGACATGCGCGCTTCGCGTTCCTTGGTCACGTCGGTCTGCGCCAGGCTGATATCGCAGCCGGCCGGAACGCCGCGGTCGAGCCGCTCGCGGGTCGCGTTGACAACGCGGACACCGTGCAGTCCAAGGCGATCGGCGAGGGCACGGGCCAGTTCGTATTCGAATCCGCCGGTGGGCGCCGAGGCCGGACCCTGCCAAAACCCGGGTGCGGGAAGATCCGTTGCCACGCACAGGTGCTTGCCATCCGCGCTGTGGAAGGGTTCTGTGTTGTCGTGCAGCCCATGGCCGTTCACACAGCCCGGCAGTCCAAGGCAACCGACGAGCAGTACGACGAAATATGCGAGCGCGACACCCCCGCGTGGGCTTCGCATAGGAAAAAGGTAGACCGATCAGCTGCCACAGAAGCCGAGTTCGATCGGACCGATATCCCCTCGAGCGCGGGCGGAATTCTTTCCGCCCCGGGCACGAAGTGCCGACCCTTCTGCGTTGAACAGGACATAAAGACCGACCAATCCCGTGGATCGGTGCGGAATCTCCATTCGATTCCGATCGGGGCAGGCTCGGCGAATTAGCGGCTCTGGTTAGTAAAAATCGGCAAGCTTCGCTTCTCGGTCCCCGGGATAACGATCAACGCACAGTAATCAACTTCGCGTCACAATGAGCACGGAGACGGGCATACCGGTCGCGGTCGTAGTCGAACCGGAGTACGCGTGATCGCGGGGGACGGCCGCTGCGACTACGGCATCTGGCTGCCTGGCTGTGGTGCCACGACCGGACACGGAGCTACGCCACCTGGCTCCGTCTTTGATTGTCATCATCTTGTCACCCAGGGTGAGCGAGAGTGTGTATGGTGGATTGTGTAAAGAGTGACGAGGCAGCCCTCGAATATGGCCACCTGCGACTGACGAGTGGCGAATCCCAAAGATCCGCACTCGCCCGAACCAGGCCCATGTATCCCCGGCGAGGACTGCGGGCACCGTGGGGACCGGCGCCCAGGCACCACGCGGCACACACCAACTTCACAGGGGGGAAGGGGAATGCCGCCCAAGTTCCGTATCCGAACCGCAACCGCAACCATCGCTGACAGCCCGGAGCGGCTATTCGACGACCTGCCCCGATCACGCGGCGGGACAACCGCATTATGGGCACATCAGGCCGATGCGCTTCGCATCTATCACCGGGATCACCTCCACACCCCGGATGTGGCGCTGGAACTGCCGACCGGCGCCGGAAAGACGCTGCCCGGATTGTTGATCGGTGAATGGCGGCGGCGCAGCTTGGGCAATCGAGTGCTGTACGCGTGCCCGACCCACCAGCTGGCCCGGCAGACCGCGCAGGCCGCGGGGTCAATTGGCATCGATACGGTGACGTTGATCGGTAACCATCACACCTGGCCGACCGCGGACAAGCTGAACTACGAAAGTGCCCGGGTTATGGGGATCACCACGTACAGCGCGGTTTTCAACATCCGACCCGCGGTCGAACCGGCCCAGGTGCTGGTTTTTGATGACGCACACGCGGCTGAACAATTCGTGGCCGGCGCATGGAGCGTAGATATCAAACGGTCTGATCACGCCGATCTTTACCGGGAGATACTCGCTATTCTGCGGCCGGCGCTGTCGGAGATAACGTTCCAGCGCTTGATTGGCAACGACGATGGCAGCCGGCGTGCGGTGCATTTGATCAGTGTGGCCTACGTACGGAAATTGGCCCGTGACATCACGGCTTCGTTGCGGTCACTGAACAAAGGGGACGGTCTCTACTGGCGCAGCGAGGCATTGGGTGACCGTCTGGACCGATGCCAGATCTATGTGTCCTTCGACGGCATTCTGATCCGGCCCTTTATCCCACCGACCTCCGGTCACGAGCATTTCACGACGGCCGACCAACGGCTGTACCTGAGCGCGACCCTGGGCGAGGGCGGTGAATTGGAACGGGCCTTCGGCCGCTCGCCGATTGCCCGGCTGGCGATGCCCGACGGCTGGGACGGTCGCGGCGCCGGCCGGCGGTTCGTCGTCTTTCCCGACCTGCAGAACGCCGTGCAGCCGCGCGAATTGGCCCGCAGCATCGTCGCCGAGGCCGGCAAGGCGCTGGTCCTCTCCCCTTCTACGACGGCCTCGTACGCAGCCGCCGACCTCAAACCCGAAGGCGCCACCACGTTGGGGCCGAACGGCGCGGTGGAGATATTGCTGAGTCGGTTCCGGGCCGAGCCGCACGCCCTGCTCACACTGGCCAGCCGGTACGACGGGCTGGATCTGCCGGATGCGCAGTGCCGGGTCACCGTGCTGGATGGAATGCCATCGGGCGCGCACCTGCAGGAGAAGTTCCTCTCCGAGACGCTGTTGGCCGGTCGGGTGCTGCGGGAACGGCACCGGACCCGGATCGTGCAGGGCGCCGGACGGTGCACCCGCGGCCTGTCCGACCACAGCATCGTGATCGTGCTCGGCGATACGGTCACCCGATTTCTCAACCTGCCCGACGTACACGATGCGCTCGGACCGGAATTGCAGGCCGAGGTGGATTTCGGCCGCGACAACAGCACCGCCGAACCGGAAACGCTGTTGGAATTCGTCCGGTCATTTCTCAAACAGGATCAAACCTGGCGTGAGGAGGTCGAACCGGCATTGTCCGATGCCCGCAAGGACGCGGTCCGGACCAGCCTTCCGGAGAACAACGAATTGGCCGCGGCCGCCGCCCACGAGGTCAAGGCGATGACAGCGCTGTGGTCGGGCGACTGGACCACCGCGAGCGCGTGTGCGATGGACGCCGCCGCCGAGAGCCGCAGCGCGGCGCTGAGCGGGTATCGGGCGCTCTGGATGTATTTCGCCGCATCCTGGCTGGCCGAGGCCGCCGCGGAGGAGGACAACGACAGCCTGCGCCGATCCGCATTGGACCTGCTGCGTAAAGCGCATGCGGTCGCACGGCGCACGCCGTGGTTACGCGAGGTCCAGCCGTTGCCGGCCGATGAGCGGGTGCTCGACCCGATCGACGAGGACGCGATCGCTTATGCCAGCCGGCACGGGCCACGGCTGTCCGGCGGCGCGAAATGGGCGACCCTGCACACCACGATGCTGGCCAATCTGGGCCAACTCGAGGCCCGGAAATTCGAGCAGGGCCTGGTGACTCTGGGCCGGCTGCTCGGCGCGGAATCCTATAAGCCGGCCGGAAACGGGCGGACCGACGCGGCCTGGATCTGGGACCAGAAATGGTGGCTGGCGATTGAGGCGAAGACCGAGGAAAACCCCGATTCGCCGTTGTCGTTGACCACCGTCCGGCAGGCCAATGACCAGCTCAAAACCCTGGCCCACGACCGGAATATCAGCCCGCCGCCGCGCAGTGCCGTGCTTGTCGTCGGCCGTCGCGGGCTGGTCGATCCGACCGCGGCGGTGGTGGCCGAACCGTTCGTACACCTGAGCGGGCCGGCGGCCGTACTGGAACTGGCGCAGGATGCGGTGGCAGCGTGGAAACAGATCCGCGCCCGGGGCAGCGGTCTGGAGGACGCTGAGGCGATCAATATGATCCGAACGATCATGTCCGGCTATCACATCCTGCCTTCGGATGTACGGGCGCGGCTGCTGTCGAATCCGATCCAGGGTTAGCGATATCTCAACGCTAGCGATATCCGCGGGCCTGCAATTCGTACAGCTCGGCGTAATGCCCGCCGGCCGCGATCAGATCGGCGTGCGTACCTGATTCCTCGATCCGGCCACGGTTGAGCACCACGACCAGATCGGCGGCGGCCACTGTGGAAAAGCGATGCGTGACCAACAAGGTCACCGCGCCCAGATCGCCCGCCGCCCGGGCCGCGGCCGCATACCGTTCAAACAGGGCGTGTTCGGTGGCCGCGTCCAACGCCGCGGTCGGCTCGTCCAATACCAACAGCAGTGGACGCTCGCGCATCATGCCGCGTGCGATCGCGAGCCGCTGCCACTGTCCACCGGACAGTTCCACCCCTTCCGGCCAACCGGATCCGAGCTGAGTGTCCAATCCGGACGGCAACGCGGTGAGCACGTCCTCGGCCGCACCGGCTCGTAAGGCCGTATGAACCCGGGCCGAATCGGCGACCGCGGCCGGCTCCCCCACCCCGACCGTATCCCGGGCGAGGAATTCGAATTTCACGTAATCCTGGAACGCTCCGGACATCCGCGCCCGCCAGGCATCCAGGTCGATCGTCGCCAGGTCGACCCCGTCGATGAGAACCTGGCCATCGGTCGGTTTGTAGAGTCCGGTCAGCAGCTTGACCAAAGTGGACTTTCCGGCCCCGTTCTCCCCTACCAGCGCCACAACAGCACCGGCCGGCAGGTCGATCGTCGCGTCGTCCAGCGAATTGTGTTCGGCGTCCGGATAGTGATAGCTCAAGTGCCGCAGGCTGATTCCCTGCTTCATCGTCGTCGGCGGCTTGGCCTGCCCGGGATGTTGCGCTGCGACCTCGTCGGCGTAGTCCTGCAGCCATTGGACCCGCCCGACCGTGCGTGCGGTCTGGCTGATGTTCCGGATCGTCCAGCGGAGGATGTCGCTGGTCTGCTGCAGCCGGTTCACCAACATCACCGACAGCACGACCACGCTGACCGCCACAGTGCCGGCAATCGCGTCGCGCAGAATGGCGGCCAACACGCCGGCCGCCACCCCGTAAAAGATCACGGCCGTGATCACCTCGACCACCGTGGACCGTCGCGCGAACCACACTCGCGGCGCGCGCCAATCGCCCACTGCATCGGTCAACCGGGCCCGGATCGCCGGCGCCAGACCGAAAACCCGCAACTCCGCGCCCGGGGTGGCCGCCAGACCGAGCTCGAGCAGATGGGCGCTCAGTCGACCAGGTTCCGCTGCCTCCTTCTCGGACGCCGCCTGCCAGCGGATCGTCCATCGGCTGGAAACCACCGCCGGCACGCCGGCCACCGCGATCAACAGGAGTCGCCAGTCGGCCGTCCCGGCCAACACGATCGTGCCGGTGACGAAAGTGATGTTGTTGAGCGTATTGAGCAGCGTGTTCAACGCATTGCCGATAGCGCCCTGCTGTTCGCGTAATCCCTGCAGTTGGTCCAGATATCGCGGCGATTCCAGGTGATCAAGAGTGGCGATACGCGACGACAGCTCGGCAATCCGCGTATCAAAGGCGAATCCGACCCGTTCCCGCAGCCGGATCCGCGCATTGGTGCCTACGATCATGAAACCCCAGCCGAACGCGATCGAGAGCACGAACCCGGTGATCGCCACCACCATCCGGGTTTCGTCGTGATGTACGGCGCCGTCGACGAACCAAGCCAGATACAGCGGCTGCAGCAGGTTGAGCAGCTTGCCGGCGGACTCGAGAAGACATTGCGCCGCCTGCCATGGACTGACCCGGACCGAGGTCCCGATCACCAGCCAGATCGCCTTGGCCGCCTTGATCATGATTCCGCCCCGGCGGCGGCGAATCGGCTGGCCTGCAAGGTGAACATCTGCGCGTATTCGCCGCCGGCGGCCATCAATTCCTCGTGGCTACCGTCTTCGATGATGCGCGGGGCACCATCGCCGGCCCGGCCCAGCACCACGATCCGGTCGGCGTGCCGGACGCTGGAAAGCCGGTGGCTGACCAACAAGGTGGTGACCCCGCGGGTCATCTGCAGGAATCGGTCGAACAACGCCGCCTCGGCCCGAACGTCCAGGGCCGCGGTCGGTTCGTCGAGGACCAGAATGCCGGCGCCACCGGATACCGCGGCCAACGCCCGGGCCAACGCGACCCGCTGCCACTGGCCGCCGGACAGGTCGGTGCCGTCGGTGTATTCCGGTGACAGCACGGTGTCCCAGCCGTTGCCCAGCCGCGTCAGCAATTCGGCGCCACCGGCATCGGTCAGCGCTTTCTCGAGTACGTCGTCGGCGGCCGCGGTGCCGAACCCGACATTGTCCCGTAGCGGCAGGTGATAGCGAACGAAATCCTGGAAGATCACCGCGACCCGGCGGCGGGCCGCGTCACTGACAGCCGGGTCGATCCCGTCAATCCGGACCTGGCCCGAATCGGGCGGATAAAGACCACACAGCAATTTGATCAACGTGGATTTTCCGGCACCGTTCACGCCGACCACCGCGACCGATTGGCCGGCCGGAATTCGTAGCGTCAACCCAGCGAAGGCGGGCTCGTCCCGGCTCGGATAGGTGAACGTGACGTCTGTCAGGTCGATCGCCGCCGCGACGCCGGGATTCGCCGCCGTTGCGGCGGAATCCACGATCTCGCCGCGCGGCGGAATATCCGGTAGTCCGTGCTGGGCCCGCAATCGTACTAACTCCGAGACGCCCACGACCGTCCGTTCCAGCCACCATTGCGGATCGCCGCGCGGGCCGAACGCCTCCAACGCCAGAATCGCCTGGGACAGGGTGACCAGCGAGGCCAACGACACCGCGCCGGCCCACGCGTCGTGCCCCAACACCGCGAAAACGGCCGCGTTCACCGGCAGCGCGAAGACCGTGGCGGCAATGACCGGGCGCAACTGCCGGCCGCGGCTGCGCCACACCACGTTCATCGCGTTGCGCCACGTCGTGGTGTACCGCTGGATCAGCAGGCCGGTCAGGCCGAAGAGCCGGATCTCCTTGCCGGCCGGGGTTCCGGTCATGAGTGAGTGCAGGTACGTCGCGCGCCGCCGGTCGTTGCCGGTCACATCAAGCAGGTCGTCGAAGACCGTGTGCACGTAGGTGGTCAACGTACGGTTCAGCGCCAGATGACCGGCCACCGCGACGAACGGTGCCCACCACCGCCACGCCGCCAGCAGCACGAACGCGCCGATGCCGCCTACCCGCTCCTGCAGGACGCTCCAGGTCCCCTCGATGCCGGCGACGAACCCCCAATCCCGCAGGGCGGTGACCACCGCACCCAGCCGCGCGGCCGTTTCCGGGTCTTCCAGGTGCCCGACGCCGTACGGATGCGTGCCGACTTCGATCGTCATATCGAAGACCAGCGCGAGATAGCGCGCCTCGACCTGCTTCTCCACGACCCCGGATAACGAATTAACCACCGGCCCGGCCACGAACATCGCCGCGGTGACGATGAACCAGCGCCAGGTCGTGTCGGCGGCGGCCGAACCGGCGCCGTCCCGTACCGCGGCCGGCAGCGACCCGATCAACCGGCCGGTGGCAATCAACGCGACGGTCCCGGCCGCCCCGGCCGCGACCTTCAACAGAAAACACAACGATGCGGCACCCGGCGCGGCCCGCCACAGCAAGCGGATGTGAACGATATGCCGGCGGATCGTCGGCATGACCTCGATCCGCATTCGCACACCGTCCCTAGGAAATCCGGATCACACCATAAGGCGTTGTCCGGGATTTCGCCGACATTCACCAAAGATCTGACCGAAAGGGAAATGGGTCCGAGCGCGTCGGCGCGCCCATCAGCGTTGTTGATCATGAAATTGCCGACGTAAAGCTCGGCGTGTCGCCGGCGTGTCGGGTAGGGATCTTCATGATCAACAACGCCATTAGTATCTAGCTGTGGATCTCAATGACTACGCCCAGCTCTGCCACGAAGCGAATCAACACTGGTGGGTGGATCTGGACGGCAATCGCATCGAGCAGAACAAGGGCGAGCTTCTCATGCTGATCGTCTCGGAGGTGGCAGAGGCGATGGACGGCGAGCGCAAGGGGCTACGCGATGCGCATTTGCCGGACCGCCCAGCGGCTGAGGTGGAACTTGCGGATGTGCTGATCCGGGTCTTCGACTATGCGGCCGCATTCGGATATGACTTGCAAGGCGCTTTCACCGAGAAAATGGCATACAACGCGACCCGTGCCGACCATCAACGCGAGGCACGCGCACGGGCCATCGCGGCCACCCAATAGCCGGGTCTTCACTGGCGCCGAGTCGCCACGGTCGGATAAGCCGGCGCGGTACCGTCGCCGATGTACCGATGCCCGGCTCCCATGTAGCTCATCGTCACCGCCCGTCGCGGCTGCGCCGACGTATTGGCGGCGGTGGCGTGAATGAGCAGGCTGTGAAAGAAAAGGCCGGTGCCACGCGCCATCGGTACCGCCCGTAGCGCGTCCGCGTCGTAATCCGCACTCGGAATGACGTAGTCATCTTCGTGCACGTGCCGCCGCGCTCCGGTGCGGTGACTGCCGGGAATGACCATCATGCAGCCATTCTCGATCGTGGCGTCATCGAACGGAATCCAGCATGACCACAGCGACATGGGTTGAATGGGCCAGTACGGCGAATCCTGGTGCACGCCCTTTTCCGACCCGACGGCGGGCGGCTTCATCAGCGCATCGGCGCGAAACAGCCGCAGTTCAGGGCCGATCAACGAGCCGATCCGCTTGGTAATGTCCTCGCGCTGGATCAGGGACCGGAATAGCTCGTCGCCGTACAACCCGCTGATCTTGCGGATGTCGCCACCGTCCTCACGCGACTGCACGCCCAGCGCGGGCTCGCGCTGCAGGTTCAATCCGGCCGGCAATTCGTCGCCGCGTGCGTACTGCTGGAGTCGATCGGCGAATCGTACGCAATCGTCGCCGGACACCAGGTCCTCGACGAGAAAGTAACCGTCCCGGTCAGCCTGCTCGTGCCTCACGATCGCTCCTTGGTTCATGCCACGACTGTGGTTGATGTCCTAGGAATGCAGCAGTTAATTGTACGGGCGAATCAGGCCGTGCTGATTGCTGCGGAATGACCTGTAACGGTCGCCCGGCTGTCGTGAGTCATCACGGCCCGCTGAATTGCGAATCTCGTCGCTCCGGCCAGCCCTACACAAACGTCGAGATTAGGTTCGCCTAACCTTGATCAGCCGCGCTGCCGAGAAATCACCACCTAGGAGGTCCGATCGTGCGTTCCTTGCGCCCGCCGCCGAGGATTCACCAGATTCACCGCCGCACAATTACCTCTTGATCTCTTGACCGAAACCACCGTCGCTGAGGCGACATTGTCGGCGATCAATTCGTTCGGAATCGTGGGCGAGGACGCGTTCTGGGTTACGGTTGTCGACTGCGTACTCGGCTATCGGCGTTCCGTGCCGGAGTTGGCAGAGAAATTTGCGCGTTACGATTTGTTCGTCGACGAATTCCCGCTGTCCTGCCTGAATGCAGTTGCGGAACAACCGGCAGATGGTCGACCTGGCCGATCCGGCGAGTGCGTTATGCATCGCTGGGTCATTGCTAAATCCGATCAGTCGCCGGCGATCCGCTTGAGCATGGGCAGGCGGACTTCGCGGCTGGCCGCGGCTCTCGGTTCGCCGCAAATAGCGATCGCGGGGTCGGGCGGTTAGCTGTTGCAGTAATAGTCGGACGGACTGGATAGGTCCTTCTCCAGCGCCTATGACTCTGCTCCGTACGTTGGAGCAGAGTCACGGGGTCTGGGGCGGTTGCGTTCCGGTATTGCAGCGAGCGTGACGGGAGGGTCGCTTTAGGGTTCCCGAAACCACCCTGGCGGCACGCTCGCTGCACATAGGGTGCGGCGTTGGGTGGGCTGGGCTCGCGCCGTAATAGCCGGACAGACTGGACGCCGCTATTGCAGCGAGCGTGACAAGAGGATCGCTTTAAGGTTCCCGAAGCCACCCTGGCGGCACGCTCGCTGCACATAGGTCGCCGGGTTAGCCACGCCGGCTCGCGCCGTAACAGTCGAACAGACTGGACGCCGCTATTGCAGCGAGCGTGACGGGAGGGTGGGTTTAGGGTTCCCGAAACAGCCGCTGTGTCACGTTCGCTGCACATGGGGTGCGGCGTTGGGTGGGCTGGGCTCGCACCGTAACAGCCGGACAGACTGGACGCCGCTATTGCAGCGAGCGTGACGGGAGGATCGCTCTAGGGCCGACGAAATAGCCCTGGTGACACGTTGGCTGCGCATAAGGCCAGCCCGCGGGATCGTGGTGGCGCTGACAATTCCCGGGTCGACGGCCCCTCCGGACCAACTTCACGGAGGACTGAGGCAGCGCACTCTGCATTCGCTGCCACGCTTTCCCGGC
This sequence comes from Mycobacteriales bacterium, assembly GCA_040414495.1. Classification (GTDB taxonomy): domain Bacteria; phylum Actinomycetota; class Actinomycetes; order Mycobacteriales; family QHCD01; genus DATAVB01. The sequence continues at coordinate 15,081 of JBEDUI010000022.1, read as the reverse complement.
GAGGTTGCCCGACCGGAACCGGCCAGGCATTCTGAACACCCACCTCTCGGACCTATGCTATACCGAATCACACGGGAAACCGCTTTCCAGAGATCAACCAGAGATTTACATGCAGTGCGTAACACCGGCGTATCGGCGCCGGTGTATAGATGCTGCCGTATTGGAGGAGGGCATGAGTTTGTCCCTGTCCCGCCGTACTCTTCTGCAAGGCGCTGGCGCGTCCGCCGGCCTTGGATTGTTGGCCGGTTGCGGTAGCAGCAAGAACAACAACGCCACCGCGGTCAATGAAAAGGTTAAGCTGCCGGCGTACGTGCCCAACACCTCTGGCCCGCAACCGGATCTTCCCGGCACGAAAGACGTGCAACCGGCGTATTTCCGCTATCCAGCGAGCCCGCAGGCCGAGATAGCCGACAAGCCTGGGTCGGGTGGCACGGTCACGGCCTTCGCCAATATCTACTACGCCGCTCCGCCCGGGCCGGGGAAGAACAAGTACTGGTCGACGTTGAACGACAAACTCGGCGTCAATATGAAGATCCAGATGGTGGCCAACGGCGACTACGCGACGAAATTTCCCACCGTGGTCGCCGGTAACGATCTACCGGACCTGTTGGAGATCAACCCGCCGCAACCGGATCTGCCGCAGCTGTTGGCATCCAAATTCACCGACCTCACCGAGTACCTGGCCGGCGACGCGGTGAAGGATTATCCCAATCTGGCGAACATTCCGTCCCTATCCTGGCGCACCGCCATCTATAACGGTGGTATTTACGGCGTCCCGATCCCGCGGGCCACGATCGGCACCTACGTCTTCTGCCGTAAGGACCTTTACGACAAGTACGGCGCGTCGATTAACCCAAAGAACTTCGACGAGTTCCACCAGGGCGCCAAAGCCCTCACCGACGAAAAGCACCACCGCTGGGCCTTCGGTTCGGCCGACGCTGTGCTCGGCTTGGTCAACTGGATGCAAGGCGCGCCGGCTGGATGGCGAAACGACGGCGGCAAGCTCACCAACCTGATCGAGACCGATGAGTATCGTAAATCGATCAGCGCGGCCCGCCAGTTCTGGAAGGAAGGGTTGATTCATCCCGATGCCTTCGAGACCGCGCCACCGATCAAGGAATGGTTCTCCGCCGGAACGATTTGCACAGATCCGACCGGCTATCCCGGCTGGGCGCAATACATCCAGCAGGGCGTTGCGCCAGGCTTCGAACTCAACCTGATGACGGTCCCCGGGTACGACGGCGGGCTGGGCAAGGTGAGCCTGGGAAGTGGCATTTACAGCGTCACCGCGATCAAGAAGGCGCCGAAGAAACGGGTGCAGGAGTTGCTGCGGATCGCCAACTGGCTGGCAGCGCCGTTCGGCACAGCGGAATATCTTTTCCGGTTGTACGGGGTGACCGGAGTGGACAACACCATCGACAAGAACGGTGACCCGCAATACACACCACGCGGCCTGGCCGAGACGATTCCGCTGCCGGTTCGGTATATCGCTGACTCGCCGGCACCGATATATCAACCGGGCCGGCCGCAGGACGCGAAGATCCAGCACGCTTATCAAATGAAGGTGATCCCCACCGGCATCAGCGACCCCACCATCGGCCTATTCTCGAACACCAACGCCACCAAGGGCGCCGTTATCAATAAGGCGTTCGCCGACGACCATAACGACATAATCCAGGGCCGTAAGCCGCTGAATTATCTCGACGACGCCCTGAAAACGTGGCGTGCCGGCGGAGGCGACCAGATCCGTAAGGAATTTCAGGAGCAATTACAGAAGCAGGGCGGCAGTGGACACTAGATTCGGCCGCTCAATTTACGTGCCGAGCGTCGCCTGCAAGGCCCGCAGCACTGACAGTTCCTGCTCGCTCGGCTGCGGGGTTTCGGTCAGGTCGGCGGCGACCCGCAATTCCCAGCCGGTCGCCGCCTGCACCTGTTCCACTGTGACGCCGGGGTGCACCGCGACGAGCGTGAGTTCGCAGGTCCGCGGGTCGGGTTCGAGGACGCCCAGGTCGGTGATGACGCGGACCGGTCCCCCGCCGCGTAACCCCAGCCGTTCGCGGTCGCCGGGCCCACTGCCGAAACCGACCGAGGTCACGAAATCGACCCGCTCCACGAACGAACGTAACGACTGCCGCATGATAATCACGACCTCACGGCAAGACGCGGCGATCTCCGGCGCGCCGCCGGCTCCGGGCAGCCGCACCTTCGGCGAGGCGTAATTGGCGCCGATGATCGTGCTGTTGATATTGGCGAAGCGGTCGACCTGTGCCCCGCCGAGGAACCCGACGTCGATTCGGCCGGCCTGCAACCAGTAATTGAAAATCTCCGGCACGGACACGACCGAGTCAGCGGTGTCGGCCAGCACACCGTCGCCGATCGAGAGTGGCAGCCGATCCGGTTTGGACCCAAGCGTTCCGGATTCGTAGACCAGTACGACATTCGGCGCGTAGGTACGGCGGGCCAGGTTGGCCGCGATGCTGGGTTGGCCGATGCCGACGAAACACACGTCGCCGTCGCGCAATGACCGGGACGCGGCCACGATCATCAATTCATCTTTAGTCACGCCAGCACCTCGGTCCGCAGCCATTCAGTGAAGGTGTCCCGGTCCCGGCTGATCGCGTCCCACTCCCGGTAATAACCGTTGTCCCGTTCGGAATATCCCTGTGCGTACGAGGGATGGGCGCCGCCCGGGACTTCGGCGACCGCGCTCACCGCCCATGTCGGTAGTACGACGCCGCCGGGTACCGGCTCGAATTCGTCGACAATCTCCTCCACCGTCACCAGCGAACGCCGGGCCGCCAGCACCGCTTCCTTCTGAATTCCCACGATGCCCCACAGCTGTACGTTGCCGGCCCGGTCAGCCCGCTGGGCATGCACGATCGACACATCCAGGTCCAGCGCTGATACGGCGGCCAACACCTCGCCGGTAAACGGGCAGGTAATGGATCGGATCGTGTCCGTGTGCTTGACCAAATCGGTCCCGGCGTAGCCGCGCAGCACGGCGAACGGCAGCCCGGAGGCGGCGGCCGCGTACCGGGCCGCCATGCCGGCGTGGCTGTGTTCCTCGATCGCCAACGGGCCGGGCCAGCCGTTCTGGATCGCGTCCCGGAACCGGTGCAACGAACCGATTCCCGGGTTGCCGCCCCAGGAGAAAATCAACTTGCGGGCGCAGCCGGCGCCGATCATCTGGTCGTAAACGATATCGGGCGTCATCCGTACCAACGTCAGATCGCGGCGGCCCTGCCGGATGATCTCCTGGCCCGCCTCGACCGGGATCAGATGCGTGAAGCCTTCTAGCGCGACGGTGTCACCATCGTGCACGAGCTCACCGATCGCATCGGCCAGCGTCATAATGCGTGCCCTCATCGGCAACCATCCCAGAGTGTGTGAGTCCCAGCGATAGTCTCGCGCGCACCCTGGTCACCGCATCGTGTTCATCCTGGGCGCCCACATTTTGTTGATCATGAAGTTCCCTGCGTGACACGCCGACGACACGCCGAGGAAAATGTCGGCAACTTCATGATCAACAGCTGGGGGCGGGCGGCGGGCGGCGGCCTCGGGGTGGGCGCGCTGGGGCCCGGTCGGCAGGGACGGTGGGCCGCGGTCGCAGTTGCGCCGCGGTCGCAGTTGCGCGGCGGTCGCAGTTGCGCGGCGGTCGCAGTTGCCCGGGTCGGGCCGCGGTCGCACCCCAATTCCGGCCAGTTGGGCTGGAGATCAGGGCAATTCGCGGATCGCGTCGAGCAAGGTGTCAACCGGATAGCCGCCTGCGCGCCGGGACCGGCCGATCGTCTCCAGCGCGGCCAACGCCCGGTCCGTCCCGGACACCTCCAGGTCGGTGATCGCGATGAGGTGATCGAGGCTGAGCAGTTCGAAGAAAACGCTGGTCCGGTACGGGCCGGTGAGCGACCCGGAGAACCGCTCGCGCGCCTTACGTAACGATTCAGCCCGGGTCACCATCCGGTCCCGATAATCGGTGAGCAGGGTGCGCATCGTCGGCACCGGGAGCACATTTCCGAAAAACAATCGCATCATCATGTGGTGGCGCATATCCGGCCACTGGATGCTGCGCTGCAGCCAACGGGACAGCGCATCGACGCCGTTCTGGCCCAGCGAATAGACGCGCTTGTTCGGCTTTCCCTGCTGCACAACGTATTCGTGCTGGATCAGACCGCGTTTTTCCAGTTCCCGCAATTTCGGATAGATCTGGGTACGCGGCGTCTGCCACCATGGGGCGAGCGCCCGGGCGTGATGCCGGTGAATCTCGTAACCAGTCATCGGGCGGATGCCGAGCAACCCCAGCAGCGCTACCTCCACGTCGGACAGCTCACTCGGCTCGCTGTCAGCGTCCGCCGCGGAGGGCGTTTCAGGTTCCTTGGATGCTCGCGCCACAACGGACAGTGTCTCGCGTCGTTCCGCACCGCTTACACGCCGGCCTTCATCTGCCCGTCGCGTCGCCGCTTGGGCGTTTGCGATAGGTGGGTCAGATGCCTTGACATGCTGCGGTCTCTCCATAGTCTGATATCAGACTACCTACGCGTTGAGGTGGCGGCAATGGCGAGCCTGGTGCGGACATTGGACGAACACGGCGAGCGGCACCCCGATCAGTTGGCGTGCGTGGTGGGATCGGATCGGTGCACCTATGGCGAACTCGCGCAGCGAATGCGCCGGTTTGCCACCGCTTTGCTGCGGTTAGGACTGAAACCCGGTGACCGGGTCAGCCTGCAATTGCCGAATTCAGTGGATTACGTAGTTTGCTTCTACGGCGCGATGCGGGCCGGGATGGTGGCCAACCCGATCAATTGCGTCTATACGCCGCGCGAGGTTGCCTACATGCTGGGCGATTCAGCCGCCGCGATGTTGATCAGCACTCCGGATTTGCTCGCCGGCCTGACCGACGTACTGCCGGCGGCGCAATTGCGTGCGACCGCTACCACCGGAGTCGGCGCTCCGGACGTCCTGTCGTTGGCCGAATTGCTCGACGCGCCGGACGAACCGCCCGATTATCCCGATGAGAATGCGCCGGCCTGTCTGCCTTACAGCTCCGGCACCACGGGCCGGTCGAAAGGGATCGTGCACAGCCACGATTCGCTGTCCATGCAGGCAACGCTCTCGGCCAACCACCTGCAACTACGCCCGAGCGACGTGCTGGTACAGGCGCTGCCGCTGGTGCATTTGTACCCGGGCAACATCATCATGGGCGGCCTTTTCACCGCGGCCGCGACCATGGTGGTGCAACCGACCTTCGATCCACCATCCTTTGTGGAGCTGCTCAGCCGGTGGCAGGCCACCGCCTGCGCCGGCGTACCCACCACGTACGCGATGTTGTGCCAACTGCCGGACGACGACATCGCGCAAATCGACCTGAGCACGCTGCAGATCGCCTTCAGCGCCGGCGCTTCGCTGGCCGGCCGGCTGCGCTCGGAATTCCTGCGTAAATTCGGCGTCCGGATACTCGACTGCTACGGCATTACCGAGGCGGCGGGAAATCTCGCCGCGAACATGCGCTACGGCGATGCGCCCGAGCTGTCCTGCGGCGTGCCGTATCCCCTGACCGAGGTGCGCATAGTCGACGAGCAGGACACCGATGTCGCCGCCGGAGATGTGGGTGAGCTCATCGCGCGCGGCCCGCAGATCATGAGCGGATATTGGAATCGCCCGGAGGACACGGACAGCACATTGCGTGGCGGGTGGCTGCACACCGGCGATCTGGCCCGCCGGGACAGTCGCGGCTTCGTCTACATCGTCGACCGGGCCAAGGACATGATCCTCACCGGCGGCTACAACGTTTATCCGGCCGAGGTCGAGGAAGTGTTGCAGTCGCATCCCGATGTGGCAATGTGCGCGGTATTCGCGGTACCGGACGCCATCAAGGGCGAAAAGCCCTGGGCCGCAATCGTTCCACGCTCGGTCGACGAATTCGACGTCGCCGCCATCGAGTCGCATTGCCGCACCGCATTGGCGCCGTACAAAGTGCCGCGCCGATTCCTCGTCGTCGATGACCTGCCCCGCAGCTCGGTTGGCAAGATCCTGCGCCGTGAACTGCGTGAGCAGTACGCGCCGAGCGCCGAACTCGATTCATCCACGCCCGTGTAAGGAGAACCGTGACCGCGTATCTGTTCCACCTGACCGTTCGCCCCGGCCAGCATCAGCGGCTGCGGCAATTGAACGATCAGTACGCCGACGCCATGACCAGCGTGACCAGCGGCATCGTCGGATTGGGTGGTATCGAGAAATACGTTCTGGGCGACGATTACGTGGAACGGGTCGATTTCGACGGCGATTTCACCGACTTCGCCAAGCAATTCACCGCCGATCGGGAGATACGGCAGTTCCTGCGCCAGGTCGACGAGTGCTTCGTGGAATCGCTGCGGGATATGGCGGATCAGCAGATGTCGTGCGTTCAGAACCTCACGAGCTGAAGAAGGGACACCGCGCGTATGACTTACGAGTACGGCCTTTTCATCGGCGGGGAGCAGCGTTCCGCCACCTCCGGCCGGGCGATCGAGGTGACCAACCCGGCTACGGGCCAGGTCATCGGTCGGGTTCCGGCCGCCGACGAGGCCGACGTCGCTGAGGCGGTCGCCGCGGCCAAGACCGCCGCGCCGGAATGGGCCGCCACCAGTCAGTCCCGCCGTGCCCGATACCTGTATGACCTGGCCCGAGCGGTCGCCGAGCACGCCGAGCAACTGGCCACAATGGAAACCCAGGACATGGGCAAGCCGATCACGGTCAGCCGCAAGGTTGATCTGCGTTCCGCGCCCGAGGCGATCGAATACTTCGCCGGCATGGCGAACAAGATCGAGGGCCGTACGGTGCCGGTGCCGGGCCGATTCCTCAACTACACGGTGCGCGAGCCGTACGGTGTCGTCGCCGGCATCATTCCGTGGAATTATCCGCTGCTGCAGGCGATCTGGAAGCTCGCCCCAGCGCTCATGGCCGGCAATACGGTCGTGTTGAAACCGGCCGAGCAGGCGCCACTGTCCCCAATGGAATTGGTACGGCTGGCGCATGAGGTCGGGTTCCCGGCTGGGGTGATCAACGCGGTGCCCGGGTACGGAGCCGAAGCCGGCGCCGCATTGTGCGTGCACCGGGACGTCGCGCTGATCGCGTTCACCGGTTCGGTCGAGACCGGGCAGGCTATTCAACGGGCGGCGGCGGACCGGGTCGTACCGGTTCTGCTCGAATTGGGCGGGAAATCACCGACCATCGTGTTCGAGGACGCCAACCTCAAAGCGGCGGTGACGATGGCGTTCACCGCGATCTTCACCAACCAGGGCGAGGTCTGCACGGCCGGATCCCGCCTGCTGGTGCACGAATCTCTGCACGACGCGGTGGTTTCCGGTCTGCTGGAGATGATCGAGAACAAGGCCGTCGTCGGCGATCCGATGGACCCGGCGACCACGGTCGGCCCACTGCTGGACGCCGAACAGCTCAAACGGGTCCAGGGTTACGTCGACCGGGCCCGCGACGGTGGCGCCAAGCTGTTGACCGGCGGCCGGACCCGTTCGGTCGAGGGATTGGACAGTGACCTGTTCTTCGAACCGACCGTCTTCGACGAGGTCGACAACCGCTCGGAAATGGCGCAGCAGGAGGTGTTCGGCCCGGTCGTCGGTGTGAGCACATTTGCCGACGAGGCCGAGGCGGTCGCGCTGGCCAACGATGTCGACTATGGACTGGCCGCTTCGATCCACACCCGCGACATCGGGCGGGGCCACCGCGTCGCCGGGCAGCTCAAATGCGGCAACGTCTGGATCAACAGCTGGGGCAACGTACATTCCGCCTCTCCCTACGGCGGCTACAAGATGAGTGGCCACGGACGGGAAATGGGGTTCGCCGTGATGGAGGCGCTGACTCAGGAGAAATCCGTTTGGGTCAGCACCCGGTGAATGTTTTAGGAGGAGCTTTGACCGCAACCCTGCCCGCCGCTTCAGCGGACGCGGATACCGGACCCGACGCCGCCAGCTGGAAGGAGATGATGGCGGTATTTCTGGCGCGTCAGATCCGGGACACCGACCGGATCTGCTCTGGCGCCCACACCGAGATCTCGTTCGCGGCGACCATGCTGGCCCAGAAAATGCACGCCCCCAATCTGAAGCTGCAGTTGGGTGGCGGCGCGTTCCTGTGCAATGTCGCCGACGTCGAGGTGGACGAATTGCCGCGAACCTCGGTCGACTACCGGATCATGGGCTGGGCCGAGGCGTATTTCGAACACCACGACACGTTCAACCACTACGGCTCCCCCGGCGGGCGGGACTATTACGAAAACACCGACAAATGGCGCTCGACCAACAAGTACTTCTTCGCCGACAAGTTCTTTGTCGGCGGTGTGCAGGTCGACCGGCACGGGAACACGAACCTGATCGGCGTGGGTAAGAACGGCGCCTTCGATTTCCGTGGACCGGGTAGCGTCGGTATCAACGACGTGACGAGTGTGCGGGACGCGTTCGTGTTCATGACCGCGCACGACCGGCGCCGGTTCGTCGATCGGGCCGACTACATCTCGATGCCGGGGCCGAAAACGTATCGGGAAAAGGATCTGGCCGGCAACGGCCCGCAGTTCATCGTCAGCCCACGCTGCGTTTTCGACTTCTCCGGACCGGACCAGACCGCGGCTCTGGTCGGCCTCTTCCCCGGCCACACCGAGGACGAGGTGGCCGAGAATACGAGCTGGGACATTGTCCGGTCACCGCATTTCGTGGAACTGCAGCCACCGTCCACACAGGAATTGCGCATGCTGCGTACCGCCATCGACCGCAAGGGGGTGCTGCGCGCATGACCCGGGGAGCGCAGACGCTGCAGGCCGGCCCGATCGAACTGCCGGACGGCCCGCCGCCGCGCCGGGACGTGGTGAGCACCGCGGCCGAGGTGGTCGGGCGGATCCAGGACGGACAGGCGATCGCGATCGGCGGATTCGTCACCGCCAACCACCCGATGCCGTTGGTGCGCGAGCTGATCCGGCAGGGTAAAAAGGATCTGACCATCATCGGGTCGGCCACCGCCGGGCTGGAAATCGACCTACTGGTCGGCGCCGGTGTGGTCCGCAAGCTGATCGCACCGTATTGCGGGGCCGAACTGTACGCCCCGGTGGGCAGCTGTTTCCGTACGATGGTCGAACGCAAGGAAATCGAGCTGTGGGAAAGCTCGGAATACATTCTCTACGCCGGGTTGCAGGCGCGGGCGATGGGTCAGGAATTCATGGCCTGGCGCGGCGGGATCGGCAGCAGCATTCCGGAATTGAACCCGGACCTCAAGGTGTTCGAAAGCCCGCTCGGTGATGGCAAGGAATACCTGGCCGTACCGGCGATCGCCGCTGATTGGGCGTTTCTGCACGTGGGCTGGGCCGACCGGTACGGCAACGGCCAACATCCCGGCGCCCGATTCGGGGACCGGATCATGGCCCGCGCCGCCGATCGCGTCGCGTTGACGGTCGAACGGCTGGTGTCCAACGCGCATATCCGGCGCAACCCGATTATGACCTCGGTGCCCTACGCCGACGCCGTGGTTGAGGCGCCATTCGGGTCGCATCCATATTGCTCACACGGTTTCTACGCCGAGGACGCCGAACACATTTCCGCTTATGTGGCAGCGACGGCCGGTTTCCGGAAGGGCGACCGCAGCGGGCTGGACGCGTATTTGGAGAAATACGTATTCGGACCGAGCGACCACGACGATTATCTGGACGTGGTGGGCGGCCGGCGGTTGCGCGCACTCGAGGCCGAGTACGAGCAGCTGAGTCTGGGCCGACATGGCTTGGAGGCTTTTGAACGCAATGTCTGACCGATGTTTGACCAGTACGGGTGGCGAGGTCCCACGGCTGTTGCCCGGGTCCTGGGAGGAGGATTCGACCGGGCAGGTACGGCTGCTCGGCACCCGTTGCGGGCAGTGCGCCACGCTGACGTTTCCCCCGGCGTCGGTGTGCCCGCACTGCTGGGAGCACCACGACCTGGCTTCGGAGGGATTGCCGGAGCCAGGCGTGGTGCACTCGTTCAGCGTCGTTCACGTACCCGAGGACGGAATCGCGGCACCGTACACGATCGCGTGGGTCGATTTCCCGGGTGGTATTCGGGTCTGCGGCCGTATTCGCGGTTCCGATGTCGAGTTGGGAGATCCAGTATCGGTTGTCGCGGGCCTGATCCGGGACCGCGGCCAGAATTCCCTATGGGGCTGGATGTTTGAACATGACTGACGCGTACGTGATCGGGACCGGGATTATTCCGTTCGGGAAATACCGTGACCGGACGCTGGAATCGCTGGCGTTGCCGGCGGCGTTGGATGCCTTACGTCAGGCCGATGCGACGCACGAGGCGATCGACGCCGTCTACTGTGGAAATGTCTACGGTGGAATGCTGCCGGCGCACCGAATTGCCGGCCAACTCGGCCTGACCGCACGACCCTGCTACAACGTGGAAGCCGCCTGCTCCAGCTCGGCCGTGGCGCTTCACCTTGCCGTGCAGGCAATCCGGACCGGTCAGCTGGACACCGCGTTGGTGATCGGGGTCGAGCAGCTCTCCGGTTTCGGCGGCGGGACGTTGCGACTCAACGCCGATGACCCGGATATCGCGCATGGGCTGACGATGCCGGCCGCGTACGCCATGCGGGCGCAGCGGTATATGGCCGCGACCGGCGCGACGGTGGCCGATCTGGCTGAGGTGGCGGTGAAGAACCACGCCAACGGCGCGCTCAACCCGAACGCCCAGTATCGCAAGCCCACCACGTTGAACGAAGTGCTCGAGTCCCGGCCGATCGCCGATCCGCTGACCCTGTTGCAGTGCTGCGGCAGCGGCGATGGCGCGGCCGCGCTCGTGGTGTCCCGGCATCGTCCGTCCGGTGTGGACAGTCCGGTCCGGGTGGCCGCCTCGGTGTTCAGTTCCGGAACGATCGGGGCGCACGACCTGACCCGCGAGCCGCTCACCGCCCGGGTCGCGCAAACCGCCTACCAGCAGGCGGACATCGGTCCGGCCAACCTCGGCGTCGTCGAGTTACACGACGCGTTCACGATCGCTGAGTTGTTGTATTACGAGGCGCTCGGATTATGTGGCTACGGACAGGCGCCGGAGCTGCTGCGGGCCGGGGTGACGGCCCGGACCGGTACCTGCCCGGTCAACGCCGGCGGCGGCCTGCTCGCCCGCGGTCATCCGCTCGGCGCGACCGGTATAGCCCAGGTCGTCGAAGTGACCGAGCACCTGCGCGGCGGCACCGACCTGCCTCGGCGACCCGATGTCGGGCTGACCCACTGCACCGGCGGCGGAATCTCCGGCTATGACCATGCGGCCTGCACGATTCACGTACTCACCACCGGGTGATTCGACAAGACCCCCGCCCCCCCAGAGACCATGATCGTGATGGGTTTCCTAGTACGAAATCCGTCACGATCATGGTCGAGTAAAGGGCAGCGGCGGTGCCGTCCCGGCACCGCCGCCCATCCCCGCCCGTGCTATGCCCCATCTGCGACACCCATCAAAAAGCCCCATCAAAAGCCCCATCAATGAGACCCATCAATGAGACCCGCTTTGAGGTTCCGTTGGGACATACCCCCGCTCGGGCGTTGCCCGGGCCGATGTCGCGCCCCCCAGCTGGCGTCACCGGCCCGGGCAAATCTGTGTAATCAGCCGGCCTTGCGCATGACCGACACCCGGTGCGGATTGGCGATCGGCGCGGCCTGCTGTCCGATCGGCGTCGCCAATTCGCTGCGCAGCATGGTGTGCGCCACCATCACCGAGTCCAAGTACGCCCGTGCCTCGACGATCGTGTCCCCGTCGAACCGGCACACCAGGCAGTAGCTGTCGGCCGGGTCAGACCTGGGCAGGAGCTCGACGATCGTCGTGTCACCGTCGACGAACAGCCGTTGCACCCAGGACGGCGCGCCGGTCATGAGCCGGCCGAACGGAGAATCCAGTAGGTCCTGCTTGCTGTGGAAACGGCCCGCCAGCGGGTACGCGCCGCGCACGGTCCACTCGACATCGTCGGCGACGCAGGCCCAGAAGTCGCGCTGGCCTGGCGCACGTTCCAACTGGGCGAACAGGTCAATCCGGCTGTCCCGGATCTCGATCATTACCGTTCCTCCGACCTCAATGTCGGTATACACCATGAATACAGCTCTACTCTAGGTTGGGCTGGCCCGTAATTTCAAGACATGTGGCCTAGCCCATGTGGTAACGCCCATGCGGCTACAGATCATCCGAGCCGTCAGGAGCGCCACTCCCGCCCGCACGTTGCCGAACCCCATCGGCATCTCGCGCCGTCATCCACAGTGGAGCCTCGCCGCATCTTGGTCACCAACCGGGACCGGTCCGGAGTCGGGAGTGCTATGCATTAGCTCGCGAATTACGCGCCCTGACGAGAGGAGCCGAGCGGATGAAGGTCCGGATGCAGTGGAGGGCGACCGCTGTCGCGGTCGGATCCCTGCTGCTCGTCGCCGGCTGTGCCAGTACGAAGGCCGGGCATCTGGTCGGCGAGGCTCCGCACAAAATCCAGTGCCCCAGCCAGCCCGCCGTGACCACCGGCACGCTCAAGGTCCTGAACGCCGGTCAGCAACCACGCAAGGCCGCGCGCAGCGCCGCCGACAACTCCACCCGGCAGCAGGCGACGATGACCCTCGCCATGCACATCTCGACCGGCGCCGCCGACCTCGACGCGCCCACCATCCGGATGCCGGTCTCGTTCGCGGTCACCGCCTCGTGCAAGGCCGGGTTCGTGTACACCGCGCGGTACGAAAAGCCGCAGGTGGATCCGGGAGCGGAGTCCTCGACGGCGATGCAGCAACAGATGGACCAGATCAACGGCATGACGCTCACCTCGGCCAACGACCGCAGCGGCCACGTCGTTGACTCCAAGTTCAGCAAGGTGCCGAAGTCGCTGACGGTCGGCGGTACGAATCCGTTGAACTCGATCAGCGATTTCAACCAGGCCGTGGTCGGCTTTCCGAACCAGCCGATCGGCGTCGGCGCCCGGTGGATCGCAACCAGCGAGGTCGTCACCGGACCGGTTCACCTGACGATCCATTCGACCTGGAAGCTGCTGGCCTGGCAGGGCGACACGATCTCCTTGTCCAGCGCCATCAGCGAGCAGGCCAAGCCGTACAGCCAGACGGTCAGCGGGCACAAGGTCACGGTCAGCAAGCTCACCGGCAGCGGTCAATCCAGCCTGAAAGTCGACCTGCACAAGCTGATCGGTCTCGGCACCATCCAGATAAAGACGCACACCGAACTCAGCGCCGACGACGGCAGCAGCGCCAACACCGACCTGAGCATGGCGATGGCCATTCAATAAATATTTGCTCGCCTGAATCGGCTCAATCGGCCAGGATCTGCGCCATGGCCGCCTTCGCCCTGCCGCAGAGCCTCGCCGCAGCCGCGGAACGAGACGATTTTCCGGACCGGCGGGACTGGGTGGCGACGCTGCCGTCGACCGTGGCCAAGTTGTCGGCGCGGTGGTCGCTTCGGCTACTCGAGCCGTATCAGCCGGGCGGGCAGTGCTCGTGGGTCGCGCCGGCGATCGATCAGGAGGGCCGGCCGCGGGTGCTCAAGGTCGGCTGGAGACACGTCGACAACGAACATGAATCCCTTGCCCTGCAGGCGATTGCCGGGCGCGGCGCCGTTCTTGTGCACGATGCTTACGAAGACGCCACTACCAGCGCGATGCTGCTGGAACGCTGCGCGCCTGGGGCGGCGTTGGCCGAGAGCCGGCCCGAGGCCGAGCAGGACGAGATCGTGGCAGGCCTGCTCCGCCGTTTGTGGGCGACACCGATCGACGGGCCGTTCCGGTCGCTGGCGACCATGTGCGACGAATGGGCGACCGAATTCGAGGAGAGATTCACCCCCGAGATGCTTGATCCGGGCCTCGCACGGGCTGGGATCGCGCTCTTCCGCGCGCTCTCCTTGGACGTTGTCGAGCCGGTGCTGCTGTGGACCGATCTGCACGCCGAGAACGTGCTGGCCGCCGAACGGGAGCCGTGGCTGGCCATCGATCCCAAGCCGTACGTCGGCGACCGGGCGTACGACGTACTGCAACACCTGCTCAACTGCCGCGAACGGTTGGCAACCGACCCGATCGGTCTGGCCGGCCGAATAGCCGCGCTGCTTGACCTGGACCCGCTGCGGGTGACCCGTTGGCTGTTCGCCCGCTGCGTGCAGGAATCCCTTGGCGTACAGCGGTTTCGCGCCGCCGCTATCGCCCTCGCGCCGGCCGCCGAGCTCTGAAGTCTGTTCAGTCTGTTACGGGCGGGCGATCACGATCTCGTTGGTGAATTGCTGATTGCCGGCCAGCAGGCCGCCGTCGACCGGCAGGCTCACCCCGGTGATCCAGGCGGCCTCGTCGCTGGCCAGGAACAGCACCGCCGCCGCGACATCCTCCGGCGTACCGACCCGACCCAGCGGATACCACTTGTTGATCCGATCGAACACCCCCGGGTCGACCGAGAGACGGCGCTGCCAGATCGGCGTGCTGATCGTGCCGGGAACCACTGCGTTGCACCGGATCTGCTGCGGGCCGTACTTCACCGCGATGCTGCGGGTCAGGCTGAGGAGCCCCGCTTTCGCCGCGCTGTAAGCCTCATTTCCCAGGTACGTCAGCGCGTTCACGGATGAGACGTTCACGATCGCGCCGTGGCCGGCCCGCTCCATCAGCGGCAGTACCGCCTGGCTCAAGAGAAACGGTCCGGTCAACGTGACGTCTATTTCCCGTTTCCAACCTTCGGCGGTCATCTCGGCCAACGGAGTGTCCACTGTGAACGCCGCGTTGTTGACCAGGACATCGACCTTGTCGAGGCTTCCTACGGCCTCTTTTACGCCGGTCGGGTCGGCTACGTCCACCGTGACGGCTCGCGCGCTGGGAATCTCGGCCGCGGTCTGCGCCGCCACGTCGCCGCGGATATCGGCGATCACGACATTGGCGCCTTCGGCCGCGAACCGCTGCGCCATCACCGCCCCGATCCCCGACCCGCCGCCGGTCACCAGGACTGTCCGGTCGGCGAATCGCTTTCGGTCGCTCTCGTTGGTGCCAGCCATGGTCGCCTCCCGGGACGGTACGAACCTACGTGCCGAATACCGTGCCATCCCGTCGTTGTGGCCGCGCCAGTGGGTC
>JBEDUI010000021.1:0-43554 GCA_040414495.1 Mycobacteriales bacterium | reverse complement strand
GACCTGCCGCGCTGGCTGGCCTCCGTACATTCCCGGTACGCCGTCCCGCATCACGCCGAGATCGCCCTCGCCGTCGTGGTTTCGGCGCTTGTGCTCGCGGTCGATTTGCGCGGCATCATCGGCTTTTCGTCGTTCGGGGTACTGATCTATTACGCGATCGCGAACCTGTCGGCGTGGACACAACCGCCGGAGCAACGGCGGTTTCCGCGCTGGCTCAACGTGCTTGGCGTCCTCGGGTGTCTGGTCCTGGTGGCGACGTTGCCGGTCACGTCGGTGGTCGCCGGTGTGGTGATGTTCGCGATCGGGCTCGGTGGACGGTGGCTGATACGGCGGCGGGCAGAATTGCCCGCTGAACGAGGGAGCGACGATGGAACGTAGACCGGTGCGGCGCGCGGTCGAGCAGGGCACCGCCGTCCTCATGCCTGACCTGGACCGCCCCGGTGGCTGGCTGGTCTCCGTCGACGACACACCACAGTCCTATGTGGACCTTGACGATCCGATGTATCTGGAATTCGAGTACGTACTGCGACTGGGTCACCTCACCGACCTGCTGAACCCGGGCCGGATACGGGCGCTGCACCTCGGCGGCGGTGGCCTGACGCTGGCCCGGTATATCCAGGCGACCCGGCCCGGTTCGGCGCAGCACGTGGTGGAGTTCGACGCCGCGCTGCTCGACCTGGTCCGCGAGCAGTTGCCGTGGGATCCTCGCGCCCATCTGAAGCTCACCGTCGGTGAGGCTCGGGCGGTCTTGGCGGAGGAGCCGGCTGGGAGCGCCGATCTGATCGTCGCCGACGTCTTTGCCGCCAACCAGATCCCGGTCCAGGTGACCTCGGTCGAATTCGTCCGGTTGATCGAGCGGGCGTTGGCCCCGGCCGGCTGCTACGCCGCCAACATTGCCGATGGCGGCCCGCTGCCCTTCGCCCGGGCGCAGGTGGCGACTCTGCGGTCGGTGTTTCCGCAGGTCTGTCTGGTGGCCGAGCCCTCCGTGCTGCGCGGGCGGCGGTTCGGCAATGTGCTGCTGATGGCCAGTCGGGTCGAGCTGCCGCTGGACGAACTGACCCGGCGGTTGGCCGGCGACCCGTTTCCGGCCCGGCTCGTGGCCGGCGCGGCACTGAGCGACCTGATCGGCGATACGCCCGTCGTGACCGACGCGACCGCGGTCGGCTCACCCAAGCCGCCGCCGGGCGCATTCGCGCTGTCCTGAACCGCTGAATTCTGCGATGGCCGTCACATAATCCGACGGGTCAGCGCCCGAGATAATCAACGCCATGACAACTCCCCGGATCTACGTCGGTCCCACCGCCGAACCCGTGCTGGTTGACGCGGTGTCCACCGCGGGCGCCACGATTACCGAAAAGCCCACCGAGGCGAACGCGATTGTATGGTTCAACGGCTCGCCCAAGGATTTCGCCGCGATCGACCACGACGGAATCGAATGGGTTCAGCTGCCCTCGGCCGGCGTGGAGGGCTGGTTCGCCGCCGGGGCGCTCAGCACCGCGAAGGTATTCACCAGCGCGACCGGCAGCTATGCCGAAACCGTGGCCGAGCAGACGTTGGCGCTGATGATCGCGGGCGTACGGCGGTTGCCGGAATTGGCCCGCCAGCAGACCTGGATACGGACCACGGCCGGAACGATGTTCGACAGCACGGTCGGAATCGTCGGCTGCGGCGGCATCGGCCGGGCGTTGATTCCCCTGCTACAGCCGTTCCGCTGCCGGATTCTGGCCATTACCCGGTCCGGTTCACCGGTGGCCGGCGCGGCCGAAACGTACACGCCGGACCGGCTCGATGACGTGCTGCGCGAGTCGGCGTTCGTGGTGATCGGCGCCCCGGCTACGGCCGACACGCGGCACCTGATCGGCCGGCACGAGCTGAGCGTCATGCGTTCGGACGCCTATCTGGTCAATATCGCGCGTGGCTCGCTGGTGGACACCGATGCCTTGGTGGCTGCATTGGAGACGGGCGAGATCGCCGGCGCCGGGCTGGATGTCACCGATCCTGAGCCGCTGCCCGATGGTCATCCACTGTGGAGCCAACCGCGGGCATTGATCACGCCACATTCGGCCAATCCGCAGCATCTGCTGCTGCCCCAGCTGGCCCGCCGGGTGCACGACAACGTCGTTCGATTCCTGGCCGGCGAGCAGCTGGAAGGTGTGATCGATCTGGACCGCGGTTACTGACCGTCCACACTGGACCGTTTCGATCAGGCCAGCTCGTAGCCTGCCTCATCGACGGCGGCGGCAACCTCATCGCGCGTCAACGGCTGCGCGCTGACCACGGTCACGGCGGACTGTCCACCCGGCACCAATTCGATCCGCACGTCCTGCACGCCCGCCAGTTCGGTCAACTCTGTCTGCACGGCGCGCACGCAGTGCTCGCAGGTCATCCCGGACACGGCATAGGTCGTGGTGCTCATGAACGTCCTCCTCCGGACTGCCGACTCTCATGGTCTACGGTACCCCCCTACGGTAACCGTGCAGCTCAGACCCCGGTCCGATCCCGCTGGCCGCTACCGGACGAGCGCCCGATCCGTACGGCTGGCGGTATATATCGTGGATCGCGGCCGGTACGGCATGCCGGTCTCGGCGAGGGGGCAGCACAGCCATGGCACAGGCGGGAGGCGGCAGGCCGGCGCCGGACCCGATCGACGTCCTTGTCCGCGGGGCAGACAGCTATCGCCCGTATCTACAGGACTCCGGTGAACTGCACGATCCGGTTTTCGGCGAGCCGACCCAATACGGAACGGCGTACCACGCCTATGTCAATGCCACGCTCGCGCTGATCGGCCCACCCGGGCGCTGCGCCGACTATGCCGAACGCGCGTTGCGTGGCCTCGACGCCGCGCTCCGGCACACCGCGGATCCGGCCCTTCCGGCGACCGCGTCGGGTTTCGCCCGCGACACCGGCAGCGTCACCGGGCGGGGAAACCATCGCGATTTCACCTGGCCTCCGATTCTCAAGGCATTCCGGTTGCTCCGCGAATACGGAATTGCCGACGAGCAGATGGCCGATCTGGCCCGGCGAATATCCGCTGTGGACATTGAGCGGTCCTTTCATTCCCGCCCGCCCTCGAACTGGGCCTCGGTGTGGCTGTCCGGCGAATGGATCAGAGTCCAGGAAGCACTCTCGCCGTACAGTCAGGAGAATATCGACGACTGGGTCGAAGGCTTTTTCAGCCGGATCGATCTGGACCTGGGTTGGTACGAGGAGCCGGGTAAGCCCAATTCGTACGACCTGTTCACCCGTTTCCACCTCATTGACTTGCTGGCCGAGGGATATTCGGGCCGGATGCGTGATCCGTTACGGAAACTGGTGGAAAGCGGCCTGCACCGGTCGATCGCGATCCAGCTCTCGGACGGAACGCTCGCCTCGGCCCACCGCAGCACCGGGCAGAGTTGGACCGATGGCGTGCAGATCGCCTATTTCACCTACGCCGCCGGGCTGGTCGACGATCCGGAGCTGAGCCAACTCGCGGCACACGCGGCGCGGCGGGCGATGGCGTCCCTGTGTCGCTGGCAGCGTCCGGACGACCCGTTCAGTCCGGTGCACAACCTGCTGCCGGCCAGCCGCCGGGTCGGATACGAGGGCTATACCGCCGATGCGCATTACGGCAACCTCGCCCTGGGTTTCCTGGCTACAGCGGTATTACACGGTTTCCGGGGCCAACAGTCCGTAGTGGACGAACGCCCGCCTGCTGTTCGGGTGGAGCAGGAGCCGACGTTCCGCGCGGTCGCGCATCACGGCCGGCTCAGCGTCGCGGTCAACGGTGCGCCGGCGCCAGCCTACGACGGCTTCGGCATTACCGACCTGACGTTCGGGGCCGGCCGGTTGCTGCATTTCGCCTCCAGTGCACACGCCGCACACACCGATGGTTTTTACAATGTCGGGCTGGCGTTGCGGCCCGGCCCGGGTCGTAGCCAGCTGGACATCGTGTCGGCCCGGACCCATACATTGCAGGAATTGGCTTCCGTTGACGATGCGATCCGGTTGCGCAGCACCGTCGGCGACTACGAATACGTGCTGAGCGTTCGGTTGCTGCCAACCACGGCGGAAATTGAGGAGAGCACGCCGGGCCTCACAACGCACCGCAGCATCGTGATCCCGTATTTGCTCGACGGTGGATTCGGTCCGCGCACCCGGGTGCAGCATCTGGCCGACGGTGTGGCTTTGCAGCACGGCACCGAGCGCGTCGAAATACGTACCGATGCGGCCATCGAAGCCATACTGGACCTGCCGCACGACTGGGAAAACCGGCGCGGACTATGCGGCCTGCTGCGTATCGACCTGGCCGAGCCAGCCGAATCCGTGCGCTACCGCATAATCAGCCCGTACTAAGCAGTGGACCTCGAGCGCGTTGACGACGCGGTCGATCGTGGCGATCCGGACTGACTGGGACACGTACTCACGCAGATACTCGGGATCCTCCAGGTCCGCGGCGAGATCGTCCCAGAACACGCTGTGTCGGCTGTTCACGACAGCATCACCGGTCCTTTGTGGAGGTTAGGCCGAGGCGAGTTCGCCGGACTGTTCGGCCGTAGCGGCCCAACTGGCCAGTAATTGCAGCCCGTCGGCGGTGGGGCTGCCGGCCGGCGCGGTGTACACCATCAGGGTGAGACCGGCCTGGGACGGGAATTCCATGGCTTCGAAGTTGAGATCAAGGTCGCCGACAACCGGGTGATGCAGTTTCTTGAATCCAGTGCGGTGGAATCGCACGTTGTGGGCGGCCCAGCGGGTACGGAATTCCTCGCTACGGGTGGACAATTCGCCGATCAGTTCGACGAGTTGTTTGTCGTACGGATTGCGTCCGGCTTCCAAACGCAGCATCGCCGCAATATCGTCGGCGGCCCGTTCCCAATCGGTGAAGAAATCCCGGGACGCGGGATCGAGATAAATAAAGCGGGCATTATTGGCCGGCCGCCGGGGATCGGCCAACAGCGACGCATACAAGGCGCAGGCCATTCGATTGGCTGCCAGCATGTCGTGCCGGGCGTTGCGGATCCACGCGGGCGCTTCGGTAATAGCGTCCAGGACCTGCTGCACGCTCTGGGTCACGCCGTCCGCCTTCGGGCGACGCTGGCGAGCGGGTGCGGGTTGGGCGGCGCGGGCAAGGTGGAACAGGTGGTCGCGTTCGGCCTCGTCGAGCTGCAAGGCGGTGGCCACGCGATCCAGAACCGTGTCGGAGGCACCGGCGAGGTGTCCGCGTTCCATGCGGATGTAGTAGTCGACGCTCACGCCGGCCAGCATCGCGACCTCCTCCCGCCGCAGCCCCTTAACCCGGCGGTTGCCACCATAGGCCGGCAACCCGGCCTGCTCCGGAGTGATCCGGGCCCGCCTGGATACCAGGAAGTCGTGAATCTGCGCTCGCGTGTCCATGGCATCCACGGTATGCGTACCGCCCGGGGCAAAGGAGGTACTGGGGTTACCTGGAAGGACAGGCACTCCCCTGACCCGCCGGCCCGGCCTTAACTGAGAGCGTGACCGAGGACCGATCACCGCCCAAAAGGGAGATATCGATGCAGAAGCGCCCATCATGAGCTGGACGGCGCAGGAATTGCAGCAGATTGGCGATGCAACCGAGTTGCAGATCAGCTCGCGCCGCGCCGACGGTTCGCTCCGGCCGGACGTGACGATCTGGGTCGTACGAACCGGCGACACGATCTACGTTCGATCCGCGTTCGGCAGCGACAACCCGTGGTTCCGTCGCGCCAGCACCAGCGGCACCGGCCGTATCCGCGCCGGCGGTATTGAACGTGACGTCAACTTCGAGATTCCCCCGGCGGACGTGCATTCGGATATCGACGCGGCCTATCACGCCAAATACGACCGGTATGGACCCCGGTTCGTCGGCCCGGTTGTCGGGGAGCAGGCAGCGTCGGCGACGCTGCGGCTAGCGCCCGCATAAATGCAAGGGAGAAACCAATCATGGAATACACGACATTAGGCAGCTCCGGCCTCACCGTCAGTCGGATTGCGCTGGGCTGCATGAGTTTCGGTGATACCTCGCGCGGGTTCAGCGAATGGTCCCTGGATGACGCCGCGGCCGAGCCGATTTTCCGGCAGGCGCTCGATTTGGGCATTACGTTCTGGGACACCGCCAATGTCTACGGGTACGGCAGTTCCGAGGAGATCGTCGGCCGGGCCGTCCGCAATTACAGCAAACGCGATGACATCGTATTGGCCACCAAGGTCTACTTCCGGATGCACGACGGACCGGGCGGCTCCGGATTGTCCCGCAAGGCGATCATGGAGCAGATCGATGCTTCGTTGTCCCGACTGGGAACCGACTACGTTGACCTCTACCAAATCCACCGGTTCGACCCGACCACCCCGGTCGAGGAAACGATGGAAGCCCTGCACGATGTGGTCAAAGCCGGCAAGGCCCGCTACCTGGGCGCATCGTCGATGGCCGCGTGGCAATTCGCGAAAATGCAGTACGTGGCCCAGCACAATGGTTGGACCCGCTTCGTATCGATGCAGAACCAATACAGCCTGATGCAGCGCGAGGAAGAACGGGAGATGTTCCCGCAGCTGGCCGATCAGGGTGTCGGCTCGATTCCATGGAGTCCGCTGGCTAAAGGCCGACTAGCCCGGCCCTGGAACACCACCACCACGCGGAGCACCAATGATCCCGTCGCCGACCGGCGCTTCAGCGAGGCCGACAAACCCATTGCCGACGCCGTCGAGCAGGTGGCCAAAGAGCGCGGCGTGCCCATGGCCCAGGTAGCACTCGCCTGGGTGCTGAAGAATCCGACCGTCGACGCGCCTATCGTTGGTCCGACCAAGGAACACCACCTCGCCGACGCGGCCGCCGCGCTCAACCTCACCCTCACCGACGACGAAATTCAATCTCTGGAACGGCCTTACACCGGCCGCCAATCCAGTTTCTAATCCAGATTCACAGAGGACACTCATGCGTGCAACGTACATTTACGGCGCCGGCGACGTCCGCGTCATCGACGTACCAGATCCTATAATTCAGGACCCAACCGACGCCATCGTCCGGGTTGTCCGGGCCTGCATCTGCGGATCGGACCTGCACCCGTACCACTCAATGCCAGTTATGCCCGAAGGCAAATCGATCGGCCACGAATTCATCGGAATTGTCGAGGACATCGGCCGCGATGTCACCACGATCAAAACCGGCCAGTTGGTCATCGGGCCGTTCGCCTGGTCCGACGGTACCTGCGATTTCTGCCGTGCGGGCCTACAGACCTCGTGCCGGCACGGTGGTTTCTGGAATGCCAATGGCGTTTTCGGTGGACAGGCCGAGGCCGTCCGGGTTCCGCTCGCCGACGGTACGCTCGTCGCCGCGCCGGTCGAGGCTAATTCGCCGCTGATCCCCTCGCTGTTGACGCTCTCGGATGTCTACGGCACCGGATACCACGCGGCGTTCACAGCCAACGTCAGTCCACACACGACGGTCACGGTCATCGGCGACGGCGCGGTCGGATTAATGGCGGTGCTGTCGGCCAAACGCCGTGGCGCCGAGCGAATCATCCTCATGGGACGCCACAAGGACCGCACCGACCTGGGTCGTGAATTCGGCGCCACCGACGTCGTGGCCGAACGCGGACCCGAAGGCGTCGCGCGGGTCCGCGACCTCACCGGCGGCGACGGTACGCACGTCGTGTTGGAGGCCGTCGGTCACATGCCCGCCTACGAGCAGGCGTTCGGTGTGGTCCGACCCGGCGGTGTCATCAGCCGGGTCGGCGTACCGCAATATCAGGACGGGCCGATCGGATGGAACAGCCTCTTCCGGCACAACATCACGCTCACCGGTGGGCCCGCGCCGGCCCGGGCGTACATCGAACCGCTGATGCCCGCTGTCCTGAACGGCACGGTCAACCCAGGCAAGGTATTCGATCTGGAAATCGGGCTGAGCGACGTACCCGAGGGCTATCGCGCGATGGACAACCGTGAAGCCCTGAAGGTTTTGATCCGTCCCTAGGGCATGTCTCTAGTCGAGGTGCTCCCGCAGGATCGCCGCCGCATCGGTCATACCGTATTTGGGTTCGAGATGATCGACGAGCTGATTCGGGGTTCGCCGGCCGCGGCGCGTGGCGATCTCGCGGAGCGCCCGGCCGGCCGCCAGTGGACGCGCGTTCAACCGCTCGTACGGGACCTTTCCCGTGTCCAGCAGCTTGATCAGCGTGGGCCGGCTGATGCGCAGGAAGTCGGCCGGCTGTTGCGTGGGCACGGTCATCGGTCCCGACGAGCGATCCTAGGACGGCGTGATGTCCAGCCGGCCCAGCACGCCGGTGATGAAGGGCGCCTTGCCAGCTCGGTACGCCGGCCGGTCTTGATCATCGGCCGCCGCGAGGTCTCGTTTGATCCGGGCATACCGGTCGCGGTCCTCGGGACACGCGCGCAGATGATCACGAAATGCCAGCCAGCCGGGCCAGTCCCCGGAGTGTTCCTCAACGATATGCAGGTGATGGCTGCGATATTCAACCCGCGGATAGCAGGCCGAGTATTTCCGGTTGGCCACGTCGCCCGGTTCGGGTGCCGCCACCCAACCAACATTGGCCAGCGCGGCGAATATCCCCTCGCACCGATCGTAATCCGGCACGCGCGCCAGCATGTCGATAATGGGTTTCGCTGGTAGGCCGGGGATTGAGGTGCTGCCCATGTGTTCGATCGAGCCGACCAGCCACGGCTGCAGAGCCATCTCCAACGGCTCACGCTGTTCATCAAAGAGAATGGGCCAAGCGGGGTCATAATCGACGATGTGTATCCGGTCCAATCGCATGCACCGATTCTTCCAAACTTGACCCGGATTATGTCACCGGTCTAATGGCCGGGGGCGCTTTACGTATCAGCCCTGAGAGCCGCGGGCCAGAGGTTGTTGTCGGTGTACAGCGCAGCGACAGCATCCAATTCCACCTCAGCGTCATCGGGCGAGGCCATAACGCGTCCCGCGACCCACCACTGGGCACCTGGCAGGCCAGCCGACGCGTAGGCCCGCGACCCCGGCGCCTGCTGGACATGCGATGGTCGCGGCTGAGCGAGGACCTCACCGTGGGCCGGTTCCCACAACCGGACCCGGCCGTCCTCGCTGTAACCGAGGACCACCGCGTCATACCACCGCCAGAGCACGACCTCGCCCCCGTCGGGCGCCGTCACAATCGCTATCACATGCCCTGGCGAAACTCGTTCGGTACGCGGTGAGGGAAATTGCGGCGCGAATCGGGCCGAGATGGGTTTTTCGCCCGCCCAGGCGTCACACGTATGCTCCGCCACTCGAAGTACGACAGCACATCTGAGTCGGCGATCAGCAGGGTTCAAATTCGGCATGCCTAGAGTATTGCCGACTGGCGCATTGAGTCCGCCATGTTTCTCTTCGGTGAATGGATCTTCCCCGGGTTAGTCGGCGCCGAGTAATGGTTCATCGTAGGCGCGAATGTCTTGGCTGGGCAGGCCATTGGGGTGCGATCGGCGGACACGGTCTAGACCAGCGAGGGCGATGTCGAGGTGCTGCAGTTTGCTGGCTTGATAGAAGTCGACCGCGGCGCCGGAGAGTTTTGGCGAGGCATGGATGGGCTTATCGGAGACGCACAATAGAGTGGCGTTGGGAATGCGGTAGCGAAAGCCGTTGGCCGCGATCGTCGCCGATTCCATGTCGACCGCCAGGCAGCGGGCGGTACGGATGGCGGCCAATGGCCTGCGTTGGTTCAGTTCCCAGTTGCGGTTGTCGGTGGTATACACCGTCCCAAGTCGATACGTGGCTCCGCGGACGTCCAGTTCGTCGAGTAACAACATGTTCAGCCGTGGCGTTGGCGTGACGGGAATCGTGGTTGGCAGTACGTCGTCGAGAACGTGATCGTCGCGTAGATACGCTGTCGCCAACACGAAGTCGCCGATCCGTTGGTAATTTCGCAATCCTCCACAGTGTCCGATCATCAGCATGGCATCCGGACGCAGCACTGCGATGTGGTCAGTGGCCGTCTTGGCGTTGGCGGGTCCGACGCCGATATTCACCAGGCTGACGCCGTCACCATCAGGGGTGCGGTGGTGCCAGGCCGGCATTTGCACATCGGGTCGGGACGGCCCTTCGGCGTCGGGAAACCGTTCGCGGAACGCTTCGACATGCATCGCGTAATTGGTGAAAAGAATGTGGCGTTGGAACGACTCCGCCGCTGTTCCGGTGTAATGCAACAGCCGGTCGAGTGACAACGCCATTCGCTCCGGCCCGAACAAAAACAGCTTTTTAGCCCGCAGGTCGAAATTCTCCTCGTCCAACGCGGCGAAGAATTCCCGATCATCAAAACTGAGCCCGGCCCGTGCCGGTCTGGCTGTGATAATTGCTCCTCTACGGAGGAGCGCGGCCAGCTCGCGACGCAGGTAACGCCGAATTGCCCCGGGCCGGGCGAACTCGCCCACAATCCTCGGATTGTGCTCCGACCACGGGCGAACCACCTCGAGTGCGCTGTACCACCCCGAACCATCGACCGCCTCGAGGGCATCCAGCAACTGCGCAACTGACTTGTCGAGATCGGCATCAGTCGCCGACCTGCCATCCACGGTCACCGCGTCCATCATGCATCTCAGCCTAAGACAGGCAATTCCCAGTGGGGTCGATTGACGTGTGGCGGGCCGCGACCTCCAAGGCCCGGCGGCGTAATTCGGTTCGCAGCTCCGGCGGGTCGAGTATCTCGAAGTCACAAGACAAACCCGCCGCGTAGCACGCCAGCGACTCCAGATCGTCCGACCCGACCCGAAGGATCGACCGCCCATCCGGCGCTGGCTCGACGATCTGACCGCGAAATCCCAACGCCGCCCGCTCATACGGCATGTCGAGCAGAATGCGGGCCTCGTAGCGCCGGATGGCGAGCCTCGTAGCCTCCAACACCAGCGCCGCGGCGTCCGGTGGGTCGGTGACCTTGTGCCGCTGACCGGTCAGACTCGGCTCGGTTATCCGGTCGATCCGGAACGTCCGCCAGGCCTGCCGGTCCCGGTCCCGCGCGACCAGATACCAACGCCCGCCCGACTGCACAATCTGGTGCGGCTCGGCGCTGCGGGCTGTGGTCCGGCCGGCGTGGTCGGTATATGAGAACCGGACCGTCTCGGTGCGCCAGCAGGCGGTTGCCAACGCAGTGAGTACGGCCGGATCGACGGTCGGCTGGACCGGTGTGGACACCCGGACCGTCGACTGCTGCAGGGCCCGCACCCGGTCGCGCAGGCGTGGCGGCAGCACCTGGTCGAGCTTGGCCAGGGCCGCGATCGCCGCGTCGTCGATGCCGGCGACCGGGCTCGCCGCCGCCAGCTGCAGCCCGATCGTGGTCGCGACCGCCTCCTCGTCGTCGAGCAACAGCGGCGGCAGGCGGCCGGCCGCACCGAGCGTGTACCCGCCGGCCTGTCCCCCGGTGGCCCGCACCGGATAGCCGAGTTCCCGAAGCCGGGTCACGTCCCGACGCAGGGTCCGCGGCGAAACCTCCAGGCGGGACGCCAATTCCGGCCCGGACCACCACGGCCGGGATGGCAGCAGCGACAGCAGGCGAAGCAGACGAACGGCCGGATCCATGGTCACCATCCTGCCGTGCTTCGCGGCCGGGATCTGACCGCGAAGCCGTCTATCGTCATCACACCCCACCGCAGAGGGAGTTGGCTTCGTGGATTTCACGTATCGGATGACCGTGTTGGACGCCGCGGATATCGACGCGGAGGCTGCATTCTGGGCCGGGCTGTTGGACGGCACCGTTCAGGCGACCGAAAGCGGCCGCTGGCGCAGTATCTGGATCGACAGCAATTGGCAGCTGGGCGTTCAACTGGCAGAAGATCACGTGCCACCGACCTGGCCCGACGACGCAATTCCGCAGCAGATTCATTTCGACCTGTACGTGGTCGGCATCGAAGGCCTCGACACCGCCGAAGAATTGGTGCTCAAGCTCGGTGGGCGGGTATTGCGTGCCGCCCGCGATCGCACCGAAGAACGCGGCTGCCAGGTGCATGCTTCACCCGCGGGGCACCCGTTCTGCGTATGCTGGCTGCCTCGTGACTGAAGCGACGGAGTGGGGCGTTATCGGCCTGGCCGTATTGCGGGCCGCGGCAGCGCAGGCGCCACGAAAACCCGGTGTCTATTTCTTCCTGGGCGACGATAACGAAATTCTTTACGTCGGAAAGGCGACCAGCCTGCCGCAACGCCTGCGGCAACATGCGGCAACCACGTATTCCACCTACCATCTGAATCAGAAATACGACCTGGTCCGCCGGGTCGTCTGGGAAATTGCTGCCGATGAGAAAGCCGCCGCCTGGCGGGAAGCGGATCTGATCTTCGCGCTGCAGCCACCGTTCAATACCAATCCCGGTCCACACTGGACGGACATGCGCGTGCCGTACATCGTCGTAACCGAAACGGCTACAGGCACGCTCCGATTCACACTGGAACCCGATATTCCGCCAACTGGACGCCCGTACGGATGCTTTCCGCACTTGGGCAAGGGAGTCGGCTCCGACCTCGGAATCGCCTGTAGCGACGGCTATACAGCCCTGCTCCGTCTACTGTGGGCGGCCGCCGGAAATGGCGACAACGTACCGGCCGGCATCACCAGATCGGCTCCCTTATCGTTCGAAGTCGCAGCTCCGGCGGACATTCGAACCGGACTACATCAATTCCTGTCCGGGACCAGAGCGCGCCTGGCCGACGAACTGCTTCAGGCCGCCGCCCATCGACCAGAATTCATGCAACCGGCACTGCGTCGGGACAAAGACGCCGCGCTGCGCTTCTTCGCGGCCGGGCCGAAGCTGCTCCGGGAACGTCGAGTGCGCCACCACGTCCGGGCCAGAATCCTCGACGCCACAACGTACCGAAAACTTGCCAGCAACGAGATAACACCCGTGATCAACAACTTCGGCGGTGATTCTTCCAGTGGATGATGGCGCGCAGCGGGATATTTCGGCCCTGCTTGCCGGGGTACGGGAAGACGTGGTTGCGCTGACACAGCGACAGGGTTGGCAACACGATTATCTGACCCGCATGGCGCATTTGATCGGGGAAGTCGGTGAGCTGGCGCAGGAACTCGTCGCCGAACCAACCGAGGCGGCTAAGGAACGCATCGGCGCGGAAATCTACGACGTCGTGTGGAACGCCGTCGATCTGGGCCGATTGCTGGATATCGACCTGGACAAGGCTTTCGCCACAAAACGTCGGTACAACCAACAGCGGACCTGGCGCTAGTCGCGGCGCGCCGCCAACACCACCCCCGCGCGGCTGGAACCGCTCCGTGGTAGGCGCACCTCCGCGACAAGCTCGAGGCCGACCGCGACCAACATCTCGACCAAGGGCTTCGGCTGCCACAAATGCGTGGTCCATTGCACCGGCACGCCGCCATATGCCTCAGTGCGGACCACATCGCCATCACCCACGTGCGTACCGAGCAGAATCTGACCGCCCGGGACGAGCGCCTCCGCGAAAGCGGCCAGCACGTCCGGCAGAATCTCGCGGGCTAAATTAAACAAGGACCACCAGCCGAGAATGCCGCCCAACGACGCCGGCGCCAGGTCAAGCTCCGTAGCCGATGCGACGGCGAAACGCAATTCGGGGTGAATTCGGCGGGCATGCGCAACCATGTGCGGCGAAAGATCAACACCGCTGACCTCAAGCCCGAGTTCCGACAGGTGGGCCGTAATCCTTCCAGGACCGCAACCAACGTCCAGCACCGGTCCGAGCCCACGTACGTCCTCGGCGAACGCCGTCAACGCCGCCCGCAACCACGGCCGAGGTCCCAGGTCCCCCACGCCCATCGCTACGTAGGTATCGGCGACTCGGTCATACGAGGCGCGGACCAGGTTCAGATCATTCGGTTGCGTAATAGGCGACACGGGGATGAAGCCTACTAATTCAGGTGAGCGGTTCGCCGCCGTTGGACCCGGCCGAGCAGGCGTCCACATTGGACTTGACAAGCCGATCCTGGTGCCGGGCCGACCGGAAAGCGCGGCGGTCGGTGCGGCGATTAGACTGGGTAGTCGCGCCATCCCGTCAGCTTTGGAAGGATCCGAGACGTCCACCACCGCAACCTTCGACGCTCTCGGCCTTGATTCACGGCTATTGCGTGCGCTCTCCGACATCGGGTACGAATCACCCTCGCCGATCCAGGCCGAGACCATCCCGGCGTTGCTATCCGGCCAGGACCTGGTCGGCCTGGCCCAGACCGGCACCGGCAAGACGGCCGCGTTCGCGCTGCCGATCCTGCAGCAGCTCGACCTCGACCTGACCTCGCCGCAGGCACTGGTCCTGGCGCCGACCCGTGAGCTGGTCATCCAGGTCGCCGAGGCGTTCTCCCGGTACGCCGCCAACTTGCCCGGATTCCACGTGCTGCCGGTGTACGGCGGCACCAGCTACCGGCCGCAACTGCACGGCTTGCGCCGCGGCGCGCACGTCGTCGTCGGCACGCCGGGCCGGCTCATCGACCACCTGGGCAAGGGCACGCTGGATCTCTCGGCACTGCGTACGTTGGTCCTCGACGAGGCCGACGAAATGCTGCGGATGGGCTTCATCGAGGACATTCAGAACATCCTCACGGCGGTCCCCGAGCAGCGGCAGACCGCCCTGTTCTCGGCCACCATGCCGCCCGCGATCCGGAAGATCTCCCGGGACTACCTCACCGATCCGGTCGAGATCACCGTCAAGGCCAAGACCACCACCGCCGCCCACACCCGGCAGCGGTACTGGCCGGTCAGCGGCCTGCACAAGCTGGACGCGTTGACCCGCATCCTCGAGGTCGAGCCGTTCACCGCGATGATCATCTTCGTACGAACGAAGCAGGTCACCGAGGAGTTGGCCGAGAAGCTGCGGGCTCGCGGCTTTGACGCCGCCGCCATCAACGGCGATATCCCGCAGCAGCAACGGGAACGCACGATCGGTCAGCTGCGCACCGGCGCGCTCGACATCCTGGTCGCCACCGACGTCGCCGCGCGCGGGCTGGACGTGGACCGCATCAGCCACGTACTGAACTACGACATCCCGCACGACCCCGAGGCGTACGTGCACCGAATCGGGCGCACCGGCCGGGCCGGCCGCAGCGGCGAGGCGATCCTGTTCGTCGCGCCGCGCGAACGGCACCTGGTACGGGCGATTGAGAAGGCGACCCGCCAACCCATCAGCCCGATGGAGCTGCCGACGGTCGAGGACGTCAACGACCAGCGGATAGCCCGGTTCGGGCAGGCCATCACCGACACGCTGGCCGCCGGCGACCTGACCATGTTCCAGCAGTTGATCGAGGACTACGAGCAGACGCACAACGTGCCGGCGATCGAGATCGCGGCCGCGCTGGCCCAACTGCTGCAGGGCGATCGGCCGCTGCTGCTGGATCCGGCGCCGACGCCAGCAGCGGACGGTCCGGCGGCGATCTACCAGATCTCGGTCGGGCGGGCCCATCGAGCCAAGCCCGGTTCGATCGTCGGCGCCATTGCCAGCGAGGGCGGGCTGGATCACAAGCAGATCGGCCGGATCGATATCCGATCCGACCACAGCCTGGTCGAGCTACCGGCCAACCTGTCCAACGACGTACTCGGGCGACTGCAACAGACCAAGGTCGCGGGCCGGCCGTTGCGCATCCGGCGCACCGAACAGATCGCGCCAACCACTCAGGCCAAGAAAAAGCCCCGGCACAAGAAGAACGCCCCCACCGCCGGGCATCACCACGACCGGTACGACCGGCGCCGGCACGGCTGAGCATGCTGGTCCTGCTGCCGCCGTCGGAGACGAAAGCGCCGGGCGGGTCCCGGCGAACGTTGGAGCTGACCCGGCTGTCGTGGCCGGAGCTGACCGCGACCCGGGCCCGGCTCGTCGACGAGCTGACGATCCTGGCCAAGGACCCGGCGGCGGCCCGCGCGGCGTTGGAGCTCTCGGCCCGGCAGGACGACCAGATCGAGCTCAACCGGACGCTGAGCACATCCCCGGTCGCACCGGCGCTGCGGCGCTATACCGGCGTGCTTTACGACGCGCTGGATTTCGCCTCGCTGGAACGGGCCGAGCAGTCCCGGGCCCGTCGGCGGATCGCGATCGGTTCGGCCCTGTTCGGGCTACTGCACCCGGCCGACCCGATCCCGGCGTACCGGCTTTCGGCCGGTTCGGTACTGCCGCAGACGGGCCGGTTGACCGGGCTGTGGCGGCCGGTCCTGGAGCCGCTCCTAGCCGAGTTGGCCACGACGCAGTTGGTCGTCGATCTGCGTTCCGGTGCGTACGCCGACCTGGCCCGCTGCCCGGCCGCGGTCACCGTGCAGGTGCTGACCGAACAACCCGACGGCACCCGGACTGTGGTCAGCCACCACAACAAGGCGACCAAAGGCTTGCTGGCCCGGGCTCTGGTCAAGGCAGCCCGGGCGCCACGCGGCGTCGAGGCTGTCGCCCGCATCGCCCATGACGCCGGTCTGCGGGCCGAGGTCACCGGGCGGCGTTCGCTGGTCGTGCTCACCGAATAGGACTGTCGTACCCCTCGGCGAAGCTCGTCCGCAGTCCCATGAATTCGGAGGTCTGCGGTGGCGGAAATCGCGTTGTTTCATTCCGTACTCGGTGTACGACCGGGTGTCCGCGACGCGGCCGCGGTCCTGCGCGGCGGCGGTCATGACGTGCACGTCATCGATCAGTACGAGGGCCGGGTGTTCGACGACTACGGCGAGGCCGGCCGATTCGCCCAGGGCATCGGCTATCCGGCCTTGATGCAGCGCGCGGTCGACGCGGTCGCGGATCTGCCCGACGGATTTATCGCGGCCGGCTTTTCCAATGGCGGCGGCATGTCGGAATTCGTCGCCTCCCAGCGGAACGTGTCCGGCGCCCTGCTGTTCTCCGGAGTGCTGCCGTTGGACCTGATCGGCATCGGCCAGTGGTCAGGTGTTCCGGTCCAGATCCACTACGCGCTCGGCGATCCGTTCCGCAGTCAGGAGGGCATCGACGCCTTCGTCGCCCAGGTCAAGGCATCCGGCGCCCGGCTGGAGACGTACGACTACGACGGAGCGGGGCATCTGTTCACCGATGCCTCACTTCCCGAGGAGTACGACGCAGGCGCGGCCTCGCTGTTGTGGAAGCGCGCACTCGCCTTCTGCGACAGCCTGTGAGCTCAGCTGGCCTCAGCCTGTCCCAGACGCGCCGGATTTACGACAACCGCCGGCGGTTCGGTCGGCTCGATGAACGGTCGCAGCAGGCCGGGTACGGACTCCTCGGCCACGCGCAGCGCCTCGGTCAGGTCGACGTCCTGCACCCGGTAGGCCTGCCGGCCCGCGGCCGTCGTGGCGGTCAACGTCACCAGACTGGCGCGGCGTTGGAAGAACGAGCGCCGGATGTTCCAGCCGATGATCCCGTCGGTCGACAGCGCCCAGCGGCGACGAACCAGCGTTCCCCACCGACCGACCAGATACCCGCCGACAACGGCGTGCCCGAGGCTGGCGAAGCGGTCCGCGGCCACCCACAACGACACCGGAATCAGTACGTAGGAGGCCTGCGCCAGCCACTCCGGCACGCCCGCGAACGAAGAGGTCAACCCGAGCGCCAGCACCACTACCAGCACCCCGCCCAGCGCCCGACTGAACCGCCGCCGCCGGGCCCGCAACGGATGCCAGATCAAAGGCACCGTCACCGGATCGCTGTACCCCAGCACCTGCGCTGCGACCCGGTTGGCCTCGGCGACCGGTGCCGGCGGCAACAGCACGCTGCCACCCCGTTCGGCACCGCGACCGACCCGCAGACCGGTCGCGATAGCCAGGCAGCGGGCCCCGTTCACCCAACGCAGCATCAGCGGCTCGCTGAGCTCGATGCCGCGCAGCCGGCGCTCCTCGATCGTGGTGGCCCGCGAGGTGAGCAGCCCTCGGGTGACGTGCAACGTCCCGTCCGCCGGCCGGGTGAGCCGGAAATTCCAGAACGTCAGCACGTATCCAGCGGTCGACGTAATCGCGACCAACACCAGCAGGGCCGCGGCGATCACCAGAACCGCCACCGGCACCGGCATCCGTTCCACCGCGTCGATGACGACACGGAACGGGCCGAAGCGGCGCGGCGAGACCTGCGATTCGCCGAATATCCGGGACAACACCGCGGCGATCGCGCCGATCGTGACGAAGCCGGAAAGCGTGAACGGCCCGTACCGGATCCAGCCCGGCTCGGCGCGGACCAATTCCGCGATATCCACAGTGGACTTTTGTACGTCGGATCGCCTATTCAGCAGGCGTTCGCGCAGTAACGCCGCCTCGGTACGGTGCAATGCGTCGAGCGTGAGCCCGTCATTCTTTTTCCGGTCCGAACGGCCGGTGCCCACGGTGACGCGAGTCAAATGCAGCAGCCGGTGCATCGCGTGTGCGGTGACGTCGACAGTGCGCACCCGGTCCAGCGGGATCGACAGCGTACGGCGGCGCAGCAACCCGCGCCGGATCTGGATCTGCTCGGCGGTAATCCGGTACGACGTGGTGAACCAGCGCAGCATCCCCAGCCCGACGGCCACCGCCAGACCGATGAGGCTCCACAGTGGACCGTGACCGCTGCTGCCACCGGCGAAGAGCAGACCAATCAGCGCCGGCAGGAACTTGATCACTTCCTGTACGGGGTGAATGGCCAGCATGCGCACGCTGAGCTTCTGCCAGTCCGGTTGCGTCATGTCGCGTCGCCGGGGACAGCTTGGGTACGGGCGGTCAACTGCTCGGCCAGGTCCTGGGCCAGCGCGCGGTCGAGCCCGTGCAGCTTCAACGGCCCGGCCGCCGAAGCGGTCGTCACGGTCACGTTGGCCAGCCCGAACAACGCCTCGATCGGGCCGCGTTCGGTGTCCACGGTCTGAATCCGCGACAGCGGCGCGATCCGCCACTGTTGGTCAAACCAACCGGACTGGGTGTAGACCGCTTCGTCGGTGATTTCCCAGCGGTGCACCCGGAACCTCCACCGCGGCATCACTATCAGGTGCGCCCCGCCGATGACCGCCGTGATCGCGAAACCCACGAGGTGCCAGCGCGGACCGTCGGCGGCAATGATCCACCAGAGCACCTGGCCCAGCAGGATGAACAGCCAGAGCGGCAGCGCACGAGCGGCCCAATACCGGACGGCTTTGGTACTGACCCGGTGCCGCGGCGGGCGCAGCACAACGGGTGCAGATGAGGTTGGCATGACATCGAGCCTGGCATGGCCGCGCCAACTCGGTTAGATCCAAAAATCAGCGGTTTGCCGGGACAAATGTCACGGGTGCTCAGGTGTGCACCGGCGACGGTGGCTCGGCCGTCGCCAGCCGCGCGGTCTGCACCGTCTCCTGCGGAACGGGCGGCTGCGCGGCCCCGGAATCCAGCTTCGGCTTCGGGCGCCTCGGCACCCGCGACCCCGAACCGCCGCCACGACCGCGATAAACCAGCAGGCCGTTCACCGGATCGGGAACCGCATCCAGCGCGGCCCGTACGGCCGGCAGATTGCGGAACGACTCGAGAGCGGCGTCGTCGGCGAATTCGACCTCGAACACCTGACCCCAGCGGTGCTCGTGCCAGACCCAGTCGAGAGCGCCGTTGGTCACCGCCGCCTCGGTCAGCGCCTCGCCGTGTGCATTACGCCAGCTCGACGCCGGGAGCGCGCCGTCGAATATCTCAATCGACAACCACTCGGACATGGCCATCACGATAACCCGGCCGCGACACCCAACCGATTACGCCGATAGCGAAATCGGACATCAATTTCGAGCGATAATCCACAGTGGACTATAGCTGGATGACGCGGCCCGTACGCTGCGATTCCATTGCCGCCAAGGCGATCCGTACCGCCGCAACACCATCGCCGGCACTGACTCGGGTCGATTCTCCGGTACGTAATGCGCGTTGGAAATCGGCGAATTGCGCGTCGAATGCGCGGTCGGCGGCATCGAATTGCGCCGGAATCTCATCCGAGCACAGCCGGCCACTGCCGCCGGCGATCTCGAATCCGTCGTCGCTCGTCCCACCCCACTGACCCAGCACGTACGACGAAGCGCCGTTCGCATGCCGCAACCACACCTCACCCCGGACCGTCCCCGCGAATTCCGTGCATTCGGTCCGCACCGTCCGCACCTCGCCAGCGACCCACCGCGCGAAATCCAGGTCGTGCACCATCAAATCCAACAGCACGCCCCCGGACCGCTCCGGCTGCCACAACCAACTGCCCGGCTCCGGCGGGTCCACCATCCGGCGCACCGCCATTTCCCGCACGGCGCCGATCGCCCCGGCGCATACCGAATTCCGGGCGGACGCATAAACGTCGAAATAACGCAGCACGTGCGCCACGAACAGCGGTACGCCCGCCGCGTCGAATCGAGCCAAAAGCTCCTGCGCCTCGGAGACGGTCCGGGCCAACGGCTTTTCGCACACGACCGGCCGGCCCAATCCGAGAGCGGTCAGAGCGATAGCGGCGTGGCTGTCGGTCGGCGTACAGATATCGACCACATCGACCGCCCGGGCCAACGACGTCAGGTCATCCGCGACCGCGATCCCCGTTCGCGCCGCCAGCCGGTTCCGATGTGCGGCGGTCGGCGAGTACAACACGACCTCGGCGCCGAGGCGTTGCCACGACTCGAGGTGCCGCGCGCCCATTGACCCGCTGCCGACCACGCCCACTCGCACCACCACGGCCTACCACAGCGGCAGCGATCTGGCCCACATACGGCCAGTCGCGTCCGCACCCGGCCGCATCGCTGGTAGGAACAGTCTCGAAGCGCGGATGAGACGTACCCAACCCGGACGCCAAGTCGGGAATGAACTGGCCTGGCTGTCACTTGGGAGCCAAGAGACACATCAGGCGCATTTGTACCTACTACTAAAGGGTTGTAGGAGCTAACCAGACAGGACCAGACACCGACCGGAAAGCATGACGACCCGCCTGCCCCAACCGGCTGGAGCGAGCCAGTTCCGACTAATCTGATCTTGGGAATCGCTCGGGCCGCTGCGGCGACCCGAGCTAGCACGGCGTGAGGAGGCCCCTGATGGACCTGACCCGGGATGGATCCGGGGCCAGTGCGCCGCATACCCCGGACCACGACTCGTCAACCTCGGCCTGGATGGATGCCCGCGAAACCCTCGCCACGATCGACGCCAAGGCCTCCAAGGAGAACTTCCCGGTCGCGTCCCGGCTGCTGCCGGCCCGGTACCGGCGCCACCTCATGGCCATCTACGGCTTCGCCCGCCTTGTCGACGATGTGGGCGACGAGGCCCCGGGCGACCGGATGGTGCTGCTGGACGCGATAGACGACGACCTGGACCGGGTGGTCGGCGACGGCCTGCCGCACCTGGCCGTGATGCGCCAACTCGCCCCTACCGTCCGCGACACCCACTTGCCGCTGGACCCGTTCCACCGCCTCGTCGAGGCCAACCGCCGCGATCAGGTCGAGCAACAGTACGAGCGGTACGCCGACCTGCTGGACTACTGCACGTTGTCGGCCAACCCGGTCGGTCACCTCGTCCTCGGCGTATTCGGTGCGGCCGACCCCGAGCGGGTGGCCCTCTCGGACGCTGTGTGCACCGCGCTGCAACTGGTCGAGCACTGGCAGGACGTGGCCGAGGACGCGGCCCGCGGCCGGATCTACCTACCGGCCGAGGACATGCGCCGGTTCGGCTGCACACGCGAGGACCTGACCGCCGAGGAGACCAGCCCGCAGCTGCGCCGACTGCTCGCGTTCGAGGTGGCCCGAGCCCAGACCCTGATGACGCGCGGCGCTCCCCTGGTCGGCATGCTGCACGGGTGGGCCAGGCTCGCGGTCGCCGGCTTCGTCGCCGGTGGCCAGGCCGCTCTGGATGCCCTGGGCGCCGCCGACTTCGACGTGGTCGCCGGACCGCCGCGCGCCCGCAAACGCCGGGTCGCCATGGGTAC
The DNA here is from genome assembly GCA_040414495.1 of Mycobacteriales bacterium. Taxonomy (GTDB): domain Bacteria; phylum Actinomycetota; class Actinomycetes; order Mycobacteriales; family QHCD01; genus DATAVB01. The sequence goes on along the minus strand of JBEDUI010000021.1, from coordinate 21,761 downwards.
CGCCAGCCGCCTGTTGTCGCGGAGCGTGTCGTGACCTATCGCTACGTTGCCGGTCGAGCACAACGGCATCAGAACGTGGACCGGAGCCGCCGATGAGCATCGCCGAGGCGTATGCGTACTGCGAGCAGGTGACCAAGACCGAGGCGCGCAACTTCTCGTACGGCATCAGGCTGCTGCCGCCTCCGAAGCGTTCCGCGCTCTCGGCCGTCTACGCGTTCTCGCGCCGGATCGATGACATCGGCGATGAAGCGGGTAGCACCGAAGAGAAGCTCGCCGGTCTGGCCCAGGCACGAGCCGACATCGGACGGATCAGCCTGCAGGCCGACGATCCGGTGCTCGTGGCGCTGGCCGACACCGCCGGCCGGCTGCCGGTGCAACTGGAGGTGTTCGAGGAGTTGATCGACGGCGTCGAGGCCGATGTCCGCGGCGTCCGGTACGAGACCTCTGAGGAATTGGTGCATTACTGCCGGTGTGTGGCCGGCTCGATCGGACGGCTGTCGCTGGGCGTTTTCGGCGGCCCGGATACGGCGCTGGCCCGGGAGCGCGCCGACGCGTTAGGCGTCGCGTTGCAGCTGACCAACATCCTGCGTGACATCCGCGAGGACCTGCGGGGCGGCCGGACCTACCTGGCCGCCGAGGATCTGCGCCGGCACAACGCCAAGCTCGAGCTGACCCCGGACGGCGAGATCGCCGGGCCGCGGCTGCCGTTGGTCGAGGTGGTGCGGTTCGTCGCTAGCCGGGCCCGCGCCTGGTACCACGAAGGGCTGCAGCTGCTGCCAATGCTCGACCCGCGCAGCGCCGCCTGTACCGCGGCGATGTCCGGTATCTACCGCCGGCTGCTCGACCGGATCGACCAGCGACCGGACCTGGCGTTGGAGCAGCGGTTGTCGTTGCCCGGCCGGGAGAAGGTCGTCGTCGCCTTCGGCAGCCTGGGCAAGGCATACGTCGGATCCCGGCTGCACCATGCGGGAGCGGCCCGATGAGCGGCGCGCCAACCGTATGCGTGATCGGCGGTGGACTGGCCGGTCTGTCAGCGGCGGTCGAGCTGGTCGACGGCGGCGCGTCCGTCACCCTGCTCGAGGCACGTCCCCGACTCGGCGGCGCCACGTTCTCGTTCGACCGGGACGGGTTGACCGTCGACAACGGTCAGCACATTTTCCTGCGCTGCTGCACCGCGTACCGGGACTTCCTGCGCCGAATCGGCACCGCTGACGGCGTCCGTATCCAGGACCGGCTCTCGGTCCCGATCGTCACCCCGGGCGGCGAGCTGCGCCGGCTGGACCGCAACGACCTGCCGGCGCCGTTGCACCTGGCCGGTGCCGTGGCCGGGTACCCGCTGCTCTCCCCGATGGAGAAGGTGCAGGCGGTACGGGCGCTGACCGCGCTGCGGCGGCTCGATCCGAACGATCCCGCGTTGGACACCGAGTCCTTTGGTGGTTGGCTGCGCCGGCACGGGCAGAGCAGCTCGGCGATCGAGGCGCTGTGGGGCCTGATCAGCGTGCCGACGTTGAATGTCCGCCCGGACGACTGCTCGCTGGGCCTGGCCGTCATGGTTTTTCGCACCGGGCTGCTGGATGACAACGACGCCGCCGACATGGCCATCCCGACGCTGCCACTGAGCCAGCTGCACGTCGAGCCGGCCGCCGCCGTACTGGAATCCGCTGGCGCGGTGATCCGTCGATCCGCCAAAGTCTTGCAGGTGCAACAGGACCGGGGACCCAGCGGCCGCCTCACCGTCGCCACCCGCGACGGCGTCGTGGCCGCGGACGCGGTCGTGGTAGCCGTACCGCAGAACGTCGTCGGCGGCCTGCTGCCGCCCGGCAGCCTGAGCACCCGGGTCGATCGGCTCGGCTTCTCCCCGATCGTCAACCTGCACGTCGTCTACGACCGGCCGGTCACGTCGCTGTCCTTCGCCACCGCGCACGACAGCCCGGTCGGCTGGGTCTTCGACCGCACCGACACCGCGGCCTACGGCGGCGAGCGGATCACCGGGCAGTACCTGACCGTGTCGCTGTCGGCGGCCGACCAGGAGCTGGGCGAGCCAGTCGCGACGCTGCGCGAGCGGTTCCTGCCGGCTCTGGCCGACCTGTTCCCGGCCGCCCGGCGGGCCGAGGTGCAGCGGTTCTTCGTTACCCGCGAGCCGCACGCGACGTTCCGGGCCAGCCCGGGCTCCGCGTCGCTGCGGGTCAGTGAACAGACCAACACCCCCGGCGTGTTTGTGGCCGGATCGTGGACCGATACGGGTTGGCCAGCGACCATGGAAGGTGCCGTCCGCAGCGGGGTACGGGCTGCGCGCCGGGCGCTGGCGACACTCGACGCGACTCGTAGGACACCGGAGGGAGCATCCCTGTGACCGCCGCTGAAACCCTTCCCCAACGTGACGTCACCCCGATCCTGGATCGGGCGCGTGAGCTGACGTTCCCCGCGCTGCGGGCGGCGGTCGAACGGCTTGCCCCGCAGATGCAGCGGGTCGCTGGCTACCACCTCGGCTGGCTCGACGCGGCCGGGAACGAGCAGCCGGGCGGCCGTGGCAAGGGCATCCGCTACACGCTGGCGCTGTTGGGCACCGAAGCGGTCGGCGCGCCGGTCGAGGTCGGCATCCCCGGCGGCGTTGCGGTCGAGCTCATTCACAACTTCTCGCTACTGCACGACGACCTGATGGACGGCGACGAGGAACGCCACCACCGCGCGACCGCGTGGACGATCTTCGGTTCGTCCTCGGCGATCCTCGGCGGCGTGGCGCTGCTGACTCTGGCCGAGGAACTGCTGCTGGAATTGCGTACTCCCGAGAGCGCCCGCGCGGCCCAACTGCTGACCCAGGCGACCGCGCGGCTGGTGACCGGACAGACCGACGACCTGGAATTCGAATCGCGTACCTCCGTAGCGCTCGAGGAATGCGTACGAATGGCCGGCGACAAGACGGCGGCACTGATCTCCGCCTCGGCCGCGATCGGCGCCGTACTGGCCGGCGCGCCCGAGCCGACCGTGACGGCGTTGGCCGCGTTCGGCGAACACCTCGGGCTGGCCTTCCAACTGGTCGACGACCTGCTGGGCATCTGGGGCTCACCGGAGCTGACCGGAAAGCCGGTGCTGGCCGACCTGAAAGCGGGCAAAAAGTCGTTGCCGGTCAGCGCCGCACTGCAGGCCGGTGGCCCGGCCGCCGCCGAACTGGCCGACCTGCTGGCCGGAGATCAGCACAGCAGCGACCCGGGCCATGACCGGTACGTCCGCGAAGCCGAGCTGATCGAGCTGGCCGGCGGCCGGCAATGGGTGCAGGCCGAGGCCGAACGGCAACTCGCCCTGGCCCAGGCGCAGCTCGCGGCCGCGGGTCTGGCCAACACCGAACGCGGCCGGGAGGCAGCCGACGAGCTGTCCGCGGTCGCCAACTTCGTCGTCCGGCGGCAGCTGTGACCGGGCCAGTCGACGAACCGCCGCCTGCGGACAGCAAGGACATCAACGCCACCCTGACCGCGGCGCGCGAGCACCTGCAGTCGTTGCAGCACGCCGAGGGCTGGTGGAAGGGCGAGCTGGAAACCAACGTCACCATGGACGCCGAAGACCTACTGCTCCGGCACATCCTCGGTATCCGTACCGACGCCCAGACCGCACGGGCCGCGATCTGGATCCGTTCCCAGCAGCGGGCCGACGGGACCTGGGCCAACTTCGCCGGCGGCCCGGCCGACCTGTCCACCACGGTCGAGGCGTACGTCGCGCTCCGGCTGGCCGGTGACGACATCGAGGCGCCGCACCTGAGCAAGGCGGCGCAGTACATCCGCGACGAAGGCGGCCTGGAAGCCACCCGCGTCTTCACCCGGATCTGGCTGGCGATGGTTGGCCAGTGGTCGTGGGACGAGTTGCCTTCGCTGCCGCCCGAGCTGATCTTCCTGCCGCCGTGGTTCCCGTTGAACGTGTACGACTTCGGCTGTTGGGCGCGGCAGACCATCGTCCCGCTGACCATTGTCAGCGTGTTGCGTCCGGTCTACCCGCTGCCGTTCGACCTGGCCGAGCTGCGTACCGGCCGCCGGGTCCGGCGCAAGACCAAGCTGCTCAGCGCGGCCCGCGGGTTCGAGGTGCTGGACCGGGCGTTGCACGCGTACGACAAGCGCCCGATGCGCAAGGTCCGGCGGGCCGCGATGGAACGCGCGGCCGAGTGGATCATCCGCCGGCAGGAGGCCGACGGATGCTGGGGCGGGATTCAGCCGCCCTGGGTCTACTCGCTGATCGCGCTGCGCGAGCTGGGTTACGCCCTGGACCATCCCGTGCTCGCCAAGGGCATCGCCGGGCTGGAGGGCTTTGTCATCGACGATGAGGCCGGCCGGCGGTTTGAGGCGTGCCAGTCGCCGGTCTGGGATACGGCGCTGGCGTTGATCGCGTTGTCCGATGCCGGGGTGGCAGCCGATGACCCGGGGCTGCGGCAGGCCGCGGACTGGCTGCTGACCGAGGAGATCCGTACCAAGGGCGATTGGGCGGTCCGTCGGCCGAACCTGGCCCCGGGCGGGTGGGCGTTCGAGTTCCAGAACGATGGTTACCCGGACATTGATGACACCGCTGAGGTCGTGCTGGCGCTGCGCCGGGTCGTCGGCAGCCGGGCGATCGAGGCGTCGATCGGCCGCGGTGTGGCCTGGTCGACCGGGATGCAGAGCAAGGACGGCGGCTGGGGCGCGTTCGACGCGGACAACACGCGTGAGTTGGTGTACGAGATCCCGTTCGCGGACTTCGGCGCCATGATCGACCCGCCCTCGGCCGACGTCACCGCGCACATGGTCGAAATGCTGGCGGTCGAGGGGCAGGCGGCCAGTCCGGCCGTCCGGCGCGGCGTGGAGTGGCTGCTGCGTAACCAGGAGCCGGACGGTTCGTGGTTCGGCCGGTGGGGCGCCAACTACCTCTACGGCACCGGCGCCGTACTGCCGGCGTTGGAGGCTGCGGGTCTGGATCGGTCGCACCCGGCCATCCAACGGGCCGTCTCCTGGCTGCACCGGGTGCAGAACGCCGACGGCGGCTGGGGCGAGGACCTCCGTTCGTACGACGAGCCGGGTCAGTGGAGCGCCCGTGGCGAGAGCACCGCGTCGCAAACGGCGTGGGCGATGCTGGCGTTGCTCGCCGCCGGTGACGAGTCGCCCGCGTTGGATCGCGGGGCCGGGTGGCTGGCGCGGACCCAGCGTCGGGACGGCACCTGGGACGAGCCGCAGTTCACCGGCACCGGCTTCCCCGGCGACTTCTACCTCAACTACCACCTGTACCGGCTGGTTTTCCCGGTAATGGCGCTGGGCCGCTACCAGCAGGTGGTGTCGTCGCGACTCGCGGCGCACCACTCTGGGGAGCGCTCATGAGCACACACCGGACCCGCTTCGTTCACCCGCATGCGCTCACTTCGGAGGCAGCCTTATGACGCTCTTGGTGTACGCACCGCTCGGTATCGAAGCGCGGACGGTCGCTCCGGGTTTGCCGCGGGCCCGGGTGATCCGCTCCGGCATGGGTCCGCTGCGGGCCCGTCGGGCCGCCGGCAGCCTGTGGCGCGATGCCGCCCCGGACGACCCGGTAGCCGTCGCCGGTTTCGGCGGCGCCCTGGTCAGCGGCATGGCTCCGGGCGACATCGTCGTAGCCAGCGAGGTTCGGCACGGCGACCGGTCAGTGCCCTGCCCCTCAGCCGGCATCCTGGCGGCCGAGCTGCGCCGTATGGGCCTGACCGTCCACATAGGACCGGTCCTGACCGTGGACAAGGTGGTCCGCCGCCGGGACGACCGGGCCGAGCTCGCCGCCACTGGCGCGATCGCGATCGACATGGAGTCCTCGGCGTTCTTCGACCTCTCCGGCGAGCACCCGCGCGCGGTCATGCGGGTCATCGTCGACGGACCCGAACGCCCGCTGGTGCACCCGCACACGATCACCGGCGGGATCCACGCCCGGCGCGTCCTACGTGAGGCCGCCCCGGCGCTGCAGGTCTGGGCCGACGCCTGCGGTCCGCGGCAGGTGCTGTTAGCCGGCCCGCGGTCGTTCTGCGCCGGGGTCGAACGGGCCATCGCGGTAGTCGAGGCGGCGTTGGAACGGCACGGTGCCCCGGTCTATGTACGTAAGCAGATCGTGCACAACATCCATGTCGTCCGCGATCTGGAGCAGCGCGGGGCGATCTTCGTCGACGAACTGCACGAGGTGCCCGACGGCGCGACCCTGGTCTTCTCCGCGCACGGCGTCTCGCCGCAGGTCCGCACCGATGCCGATTCCCGTCAGCTACAGGTCATCGACGCCACCTGCCCGCTGGTCAGCAAGGTGCACGCCGAAGCACGCCGGTTCGATGCCCGCGGCGACACGATCGTGCTGATCGGGCACCGCGGCCACGAAGAGGTCGAGGGCACGATGGGCGAGGCGCCGGACGCGATCCAACTGGTCGAATCGGCCGAGGACGTGGAACAACTGGAGATCGAGGATCCGGCCAAGGTCTCGTACCTGATGCAGACCACCCTCGCCGTGGACGAGTCCCGCACGGTGGTGGATGCGCTGGGGCGGAAGTTCCCGGCGCTGACCGGCCCCTCCTCCGACGACATCTGCTACGCCACCACCAACCGGCAGAACGCGATCCGCGCGGTGGCGGCCGAGTCCGACGTGGTGCTGGTGATCGGCTCGGCCAACTCCTCCAACTCGGTGCGCCTGGTCGAGCTGGCCAGCCGCGAATGCGGCGAGGCACACCTCATCGACGACGAATCCGGGATCGAGCCGAGTTGGCTGATCGGCAAGCGCCGGGTCGGTATCACCGCCGGCGCGTCGGCCCCGCCCAAACTGGTGGAGCGCGTCGTGGAGGCGCTGGGTGGACTCGGTCCGATTACTACCGACGAACGATCGGTTGTGCAGGAATCGGTCGAATTCTCATTGCCCAAAGAGGTCAGCCGACCATAACGAGGGTATTACCGCGCGGGTCGGCTGAATGACTTGTCGGGGATGGCCGGTACTGTAGTCCGGGTGCAGATGGCGATCATCAAGGAGCGGTTGTCCCGCCACGGCCATTTCGGCACACTCATGCGGATGTACGGCCGGCCAACCCTTTTCGGCGTTGCGGAGTCTTTCTGCATGATCACATTCGCACCGTTGACAGATAGTGAGAGTCACAGCATGTACCCAGCAGGCGGGGGACGGCGGCGCCGCGTTGGCACGTCGGGCAAGGTCATGGTGGTCGCGGGATTGACTGCTGTGCTGGCTTTGGCCGGCTGCTCGAGCAACAAAACCGCGGGCCACGACTCCAACAACAACGGCCAGGCGGCCGGCAGCTCCTCCCCGACCAAATCCGGGTCGGAATCAAAGAAGCCCAGCGCCTCGCCGACCGGTTCGGCGGCTCAGATCTCCGTCACCCCGAGCGCGGCCTCGCATACCAACCCGCTGACCCCGATCGTGGTCAAGGCGAGCAAGGGCACGCTGCAAGACGTGACCGTCACCAACCCCAAGGGCGTGGCCGTCACCGGTGAGTTCGCCGCCGACAAAGCCTCCTGGTCCACCAACGAGGTTCTCGGGTACGGCAAGACGTACAAGATCGCGGCTTCGGCCCAGGACTCCAAGGGCAACGTGACCAAGACGGACACCACGGTCACGACGATCAACCCCTCGACGGCCTACCCATCGGTCGTACCGCCGCCGACCGCCAACGACATCGGCGTCGGCATGCCACTGGCGGTGCGCTTCGACAAGCCGATCCAGAACCGGGCCGCGGTGCAGAAGATGCTGACCGTCACCTCGTCCCCGGCCCAGACCGGCGCCTGGTACTGGCTCTCGGACACCGAGGTCGACTACCGGCCCGAAACGTACTGGCAGGCGCACACCAAGATCCGCCTGGACATCAAGGACTACGGCAAGGATCTGGGTGGCGGTGTCTACGGCGAATCCGACCGCACCATCGACTACACGGTGCACGACTCCTGGGTCGCCAAGGCTGACGGCCGCTCCGAGACCATGGCGATCTACCAGAACGGCCACGTGGTCAAGACGATGCCGATCAGCATGGGCAAGCAGGCCACGCCGACCCACCTGGGCGCCCACGTCATCTCGGCCAAGAACCGCGAGTACACGATGGACTCCTGCTCGTACGGTGTCTGCCACGGGCCGCAGCATTACCGGTCCAAGGAGTACTACGCCGAGCGGATCTCCGACGATGGCGAGTTCGTGCATGAGAATCCGAACAGCGTCGGCGCACAGGGCAGCACCAACGTCTCGCACGGCTGCATCAACTTGAACCAGGAGAACGCGGCCTGGTTCTACGCCCACCTCGGCGTCGGTGACGTCGTTGAGGTGACCAACTCGGGTGGACCGCAGCTGCCGCTGAGCGACCGGATCGGTGTCTGGGCCGTGCAATGGCCGACCTGGCAGGCGGGTAACGCCACCTCCTGACCCCTCCCAGGGAAACAACAGCAGAGCCCCGCGACTGAATCTGGTCGCGGGGCTCTGTCAATTCGAACGTCGGCGGGTCGGACTCAGCGCGGCCGGGCCGTCAACCCCAGCGAGCCGACATCGCCCGGTACAGGCCGGGCGCGCCGCCGTGCAGCCGAATCGCGAACTCCAGCCAGCGGGGCACGACGACCCGGCGCCGCTCCCCCTCGATCCCCTCGCGGATCGCGGTGGCCACCCGCTCCGGGGTCAGCAGCCTCGGCACCCGCCGGTCGTACTCGCAACCGCGGGTGCGGAAGAACCGGGTAGCCACGGCGCCCGGGGCGACCAGCGTGACGCCGACGCCGGTCCCGGCGAGCTCATCGCTGAGGCTGTCGGCGAGCGCGGCCAGCCCGCCTTTGGCTGCGGCGTAGACCGCTTCGTTGCGCACTCCGACCAGGCCGGCGATGGAGCCGATGAACACGATCCGGCCGGAACCGCGGGCCAGCATCCCGGGCAACACCCGGCGGGTCAGCTGCACCGGGGTGGTCAGGTCCAACTGCAGCAGGCTGTCGATCTCGGCCGGTGGCATGGTGGCCAACGGTCCGGCGTATCCCCGGCCGGCATTGTTCACCAGGACCTCGACCGGGCCGGCTATGCGCTCGGCCCGGTCGATCAGCTGCTCGGCGGCGGTGGGAACGGCCAACTCACCGGGCACGGCGTGGCCACGTACCGCCGTAGCCAACGCCACCAACGCCTCGCCGTCGCGGCCGGCGAGCACCAACCGGGCACCGGCTTCGGACAGTTCGTGGGCGATGGCGCGCCCGATCCCGCCGGTCGCCCCGGTGACCAGCGCCACCCGCCCGGCAAGCTGCATGACGTCCCCACCCCTGTCCGCACCTCGCCACCAAGCTCGCGGCGTTTCTCTTCGTGGGCGCGACGCTACCGGTAGCTACCGGCATGATCGCGAACCGCCACCGGCGCTGGACGGCTTGCCCAAGACGGCAAGACGCGGACCCGTACCGGCGACAGCTACGTGCCCGACGCAGGTACGTGGGACATCACGCGTCTGCATCGACGTGCCTCTCTATTCTCGCCTGCGGGAGCGCCGGGGAGGCATGCAGTGCGCCCCGAAGGTCAGGGGTGTCGAGCGGCGCGGGGCGGCCGACTTCGGCGCTGACGATGTTGAACCCGCCACACCGGTCGGGTATTTGGCTGGTTAGCGGCGTGATTCATCCAACCTGCACGAATCGCTGAAACGCTCTGCCAACGGATAATGTCTGCAACTAAGAGTGCTCGAAGTTCGGGCACTCTACGCGCATAACGTGACCCCGACAGGAACATTACGTGACCATCCTCATCGTCCTGGCCGCCGCGTTCTTGCTTGGTCTCGGTTTCGTGCTGCAACAAAGGGCCGCTCAGGAAGCGCCGGGCGATGACGCGCTGTCGTACCGACTGTTGCTCAACCTGATCCGCAAACCGGTCTGGCTGGCCGGCATCGCGTCGATGGTTGGCGGCCAGGTGCTCGGCGCGGTGGCACTCGGCAAGGCTGAGGTGACGCTGGTCGAGCCGCTGCTCACCGCCAACCTGCTTTTCGCGCTGGGTCTGGCCCGGGTGCTGTCAGCGCAGGCGCTGGGCCGCCGGGAATGGATCGGCGCGCTCGTCCTCATCTTCGGCATCAGCATCTTCGTGCTGGCCGGCAATCCGCGGGCGGGGAGCACCTCGTTACGAACCGTCCAGAGTTGGCTCATCGTCGTGGGCATTGTCGGGCTGGCCGCGGCCTTGGTGACGATCGCCCGACGCCGTCCGCCGGCGGAAAAAGCGACCCTGCTGGCAGCGGCCGCCGGAGCCCTCTTCGGCCTCCAAGACGGATTTACCCGGCGCGCGATGGCCTTGCTCGGCGAGGGTGTCGTGCCTCTTCTGACTTCTTGGCAGACCTACGCTGTGGTCTGCGTCGCAATCGTGGGACTCTTGCTTGCGCAGAGCGCTTTCGAAGCGGCGCCACTACCGGCCTCGCTGCCGGCGATGACTGTGGCTGAGCCGCTATGCGGAATGGCATTCGGCGTTGGGGCGTTTGGAGAAGTTGTGCGTGTTGCTCCGGTATGGCTGGGCTTGGAATCGGCGGGCCTGTTGGCAATGGTGAGTGGCGTCATCGTGCTGGCCCGTTCCCCGCATCTACATCGCCACTTACGCCCGGCGGCTGCGACGCCGCCGTGTTAGCCGTCTTTTACGCGGTTCTCGCCGCGGGCAGTAACGCCATCGGCGCCGTACTGCAACGTAAGGCGGCCCGTACGGTGCCGCTCGCCGACGCCATGCATTTCCGACTGATCATCGATCTGATCCGTAGACCTATCTGGCTCGGGGGCCTCGTCGCGCTGATCGGAGGCTTCCTGTTTCAGGCCGCTGCCCTGTCCATCGGCGATCTGGCCCTGGTCCAACCAATCGTCGTCGCTGAGCTACCGCTGACGCTGGTGGCCGCCGCGTTTGCCTTTCGTACCAGCCTCGATCGCGACGCCTGGATCGGAGCCATCGCGGTCAGCGGCGGCCTGGCCGTCGTGCTGATTGCCACCGCACCGCGCAGCGGCACCATCGACACCAGCATGTGGTCGTGGCTGTGGGCCTGCGTAGCGAGCGTCGGCGCCGGTGCGTTGTTGGTCGCGGCCGGGCTGCGGACCCGGGGCGGTCGCCGGGCCACGTTGTACGGTGCCGCCGCCGGCCTGGGCTTCGGCTTCACGGCCGCGCTGATGAAGGGCGCGCTGGAGAAGATCACCGGTGGCGTGGTCGACGTCGTCACCTGTTGGCAGCTTTATTTAATGGTCGTGACCGGTATCGCCAGCTTCTTCCTGGTGCAGAACGCCTTGCAGGCGGGCAGTCTGGTCGCGGCCCAGCCGCCGATCTCGACCCTCGACCCGCTGGTCAGCATCGTGTATGGCGTGCTCCTGTTCGGTGAGCATCTGCGCACCGGCGTCTGGCTGGCCCCAGCGCTGGTCGGCGCGATCATCATCGTCCTGGGCAGCGTGGCGCTGTCCCGTTCGCCGCTAGCCACCGGCGAAGTGGACGACGCCGGTGATCCGGCATCCATCGACATGGCCGCGTACGGGAGCGGCTCGGCGTCCTAGTCGCGCTGTACCGAGGACTCTTCCTCGACCTCAGCCGACGCCGGCACGTCACCCAGCCATTCTCTGATTGCCGCGGCCGGCTCGGCGGCGAAGATGGCGCGGGCCCGTTTGCACTGGTCGTCCCGGTCGGATCCGGGCTGGCGCAGCTTGTCGACCGCCCTCACCAATGCGGACTCGTCCGGTGCATACGTCACCAGGCCCGCCTCGGCCAACGCCAGCACGCCGGCGCGCCCGTGCCCGGGAATCGGCCGGAATCCGACCACCGGCAGGCCGGCCGCAAACGCCTCCACGCAGGTCGCCCCGCCGGCATTGTCGATCAGGACCGACGCGCCAGCGAACAACTCCGGCACATCGTCCCGCCAGCCCAGGGCCAGACATCCCTCCACAGTGGACAGCTCGGCTCTCAGCCGCTCATTTCGTCCACACAGGACAGTCGGACGGACACCATCCAACGCGGCCAACCGGCGCGCCGTCGCGGCGACGTCACCGACCCCCCACGACCCGGTCGAGATGATCACCGCGTCCTCGTCCTCAGCCAGACCGAGCCGACTCCGGCCCTCGGCCGGATCAACCGGTGCGGTGAACCGGGGATCGATGATCGGCCCCGGTGCGATCGCCGGCCGACCAGTGCGGCGTCTGGCCTCGGCCGCGACGTGCGGGAACACGCACATGAACAGGTCATTGCCCCGATCCAGCCACAGCGCATGCGCCACCGCGTCGGTAATGACCACGATGCCCGGTTGGTGCAGCCGACCGGTGCTGCGCAGCCGGCCCACAGCCTGGCCAGCGAGGTGGAACGTCGAGAGCACCGCAGTCGGCTGGTACTCCCGTATCGTCGGCAGCAACCGCCGGGCGGCCAGCCGCACCATCGGCGACGTCGAGGGCTGCAGCCGTTCCCGGGGTACGAAGAACGCCCGGTAAATTCCCTCGTACAACCACGGCGCGACCCGCAGCATCTGCGCGTACCCGCTGCGCAGGCCACGCCCGACCGGACCCGGCAACACCTGCAGCAGGTCGACCACCCGGGCCTCGGCACCGTCGGTTCGCATCCGCGCCGCTAGTTCGAGCGCCACCTGGTCGTGACCGGCACCCATGCTGGCCGAAATGATGAGGTAGCGCGCTGGACCATCCGACATGCGCCATACCATGGCGCATCGCCTAATACAGCCGACAATCAGGGGTGATCATGCGCGGTCGATGGCCGGTTGTGGTCGGGGCCGGGGCACTGGCGCTGCACATCGGTTACGCCGCGACGTGGCTGCCGGAGGTACGCCGGTTCACGCCCGGTTTGGCCGGGCGAGGCCGGCCCGATCATGTCGCGTTGACCTTCGACGACGGTCCGGCCGGGGCCTCCACGCCGCTGTTCCTGGAAGCGCTGGAGCGGGCCGGCGTTCGGGCGACGTTCTTCCTCGTCGGCACCCAGCTGGCCCGCGACCCCGGGCTCGGCCGCGCCATCGTCGAGGCCGGCCACGAGGTCGCGGTGCACGGGTACGAGCACCGGTACCTGCTTGGCCGGCCGCCGCACGCCGTCCACCGCGACCTGGCCCGGGCCCGCGACCTGGTGCGGACGGCCACCGGGGTGACCCCGACGCTGTTCCGGCCGCCGTTCGGCGTGCTGACCGGCGATGGCGCCCTGATCGCGCGCCGGCTCGGGCTGCGGCCGGTCATCTGGACGGCCTGGGCCAAGGACTGGACGGCCGCCGCGACGCCGCAGTCGGTGTACGAGACGATCGCACCTGGCATCGCCGGTGGCGGCACGCTGCTGCTGCACGATGCCGACCGGTTCTGCGCGCCCGGTGCCTGGCGGGCGACGCTCGCCGCGCTGCCGCGCATTATCGGACACGCCACTGATGCCGGGCTGAGGATCGGTCCGCTAGGGGAACACATCTGATGCTGGCCTGTCCGCTGTGCCGCGAACCGTTGTCGCTCGAGCCGTCCAAGCTCGGCTGTCCGAACGGCCATCACTTCGACCGGGCGCGCGAAGGCTACGTGCATCTGTTGGATCCCGGTCGCGGTGGCCGGCGGGCCCACGGCGACGACCGCGAGATGGTCGCGGCCCGACGCCGGTTCTTGGAGGCCGGGCACTATGAGCCGCTGCGCCAGGCGCTGGCCAAGTTGGCCCCGGAGGCGCCGGCCGTGCTGGACGTCGGCTGCGGTGAGGGGTACTACACGTCGGCGTTACCGGGCGAGTGCGTGGTCGGCGTCGACGTGTCGCAGCCTGCGGTCCGGTTGGCGGCCAAGCGGTATCGCGAGGCCCTGTTCGTGGTCGCCAGCGCCGCCCACCTGCCCGTGCTGGATACCAGCGTGGACAGTGCGGTCATCGTCTTCTCGCCCGTCTTCCCGGCTGAGTTGGCCCGGGTTCTGCGGCCCGGCGGCACGGTGACCGTGGTGATACCGGGCGCGGCGCACTTGGACGGTCTGCGGGCGCTGCTCTACCGCGACCAGGTCCCACACGACGAAGCGGTGGAGCTCGACGACGCGGCCGGGTTCACCACCATCGACGCCCAGCACGTCGAATTCGGCCTAGACCTGGACGGACCGGCGGTACGCGACCTGGTGGGGATGACCCCGTACCGCTACAGCGTCCACGACGCGCTTGACCGGGTCGCGGATGTCGACCGGCTCAGCACGCAAGCCGCGTTCTCACTGCGCACGTTCCGCCGCGATTAGGAACCGCCGCTAGCCGATCAACGCTGCGGCCCGGTCTGCCACGGCGGCGGGTTGTAGCGCCGCGGCGGCGGAGGCTCGGCCGGTGGCTGCGCGGGCGGCGGACCTTGCTGCGGCGGCGGAGGCGGCGCCTGCTGCGGCCCACCCGGCAGGCCCGGACGGTATGGATGCTGCGGCCCGGCGGCCTGCTGCTGGCCGGTCTGGTGCTCGCCGGGGCGGGTCTCCTCATCATCGTCGTCGTCCGTGGTGGCCCGCGGGCCCGGCGGAATCTGCGGCTGCGGTATCCCGACCGACGGGATCGACACTCCCGGAGCGCTCGTACCCGACGAATCCGGCAGACCCTCGTGCGCGGCCAGACTGTCCGGATCCTGGTCGGACGCCCGCAGCGACGCCGGCGACACCGGCTCGGGAGCCAGCTTCGACTCGAACCAGTCACTCGTGTCCAGATCGGACTCGCCGGCCGGACCAACGGCCGGTCCATTCCCGGCCTCGGTCAACCACGAGCCGCCCGACCCGCTGCCGTTGCCCTCGCCCGAACCACCACCACCGCCGAACGCGCTGCCCAGGCCCTCCAGGGCCTTGCTGAACTCGCTCGGCACGATCCACATCTTGTTGGCGTCGCCCTGGGCGATCTGCGGCAACATCTGCAGGTATTGGTACGCCAGCAGCTTCGGGTCAGGATTGGCCACGTGGATCGACCGGAACACGGTCTCGATCGCCTTGGCCTGGCCCTGCGAGGACAGGTAGCGGGCGGCCCGCTCACCCTCAGCCCGCAGGATCCGGCTCTGCCGTTCACCTTCGGCGGCCAGGATGATCGCCTGCCGCTGGCCCTCGGCCGACAGAATCTGCGACGCCTTCTGACCTTCGGCGGTCTTGATCGCGGACTCCCGCTGACCCTCGGCCTGCAGGATCATGGCGCGCTTGTCCCGGTCGGCGCGCATCTGCTTCTCCATCGAGTCCTGTATGGACGGCGGCGGATCGATCGCCTTGAGTTCGACCCGGCCGACCCGGATCCCCCACCGCCCGGTCGCTTCGTCCAACTCGCCACGCAGCCGGGTGTTGATCCGGTCGCGGGAGGTCAGCGCCTCCTCCAGGTTCATGCCACCGACGACGTTACGCAGCGTGGTCACCGTCAGCTGCTCGACCGCCTGGATGTAGTTGGCGATCTCGTACGTGGCCGCGCGCGGATCGGTGACCTGGAAGTAGATGACGGTGTCGATGTTGACGGTCAGGTTGTCCGAGGTGATCACCGGTTGGGGCGGGAACGAGACGACCTGCTCACGCAGATCGATGGTGGCCCGTACCCGGTCGAAGAACGGCACCAGGAACGCGACGCCGGGCTGCAGCACCCGGGTGAACCGACCCAGGCGTTCCACGACGCCGGCGCGCGCCTGCGGCACGATCCGGACGCTGCGGGCCAGCACGACCAGCACCAGCACCACGATGACGATGACGACGATCAGGGCTGCCATTCGTATCTCCCCCTCCGCATATTGCGGAGATCGACGGACGATTGGTGAGTCGAGCGCTGATTCCTACCGACTACACCGCTGGTCATGAGGCCCATTTACGGCTCACCCCACACAACAGCGGTTGCCCCCCGAATTTCCATGACCCGGACAATGTGCCCGGTCTCCAGCACCTGGTGCGCGTCAAAGGCCTGCGCCGACCATTCGTCGCCGCCGATCTTGACCCGACCTTGGTGGGCGTCGACCGTACTGATCACCGTAGCGGTTCGTCCCACCAGAGCCTCGATACCCGTTTTGCTGGTGTGTTCGGTCACGGCCAGGTGTCGCTTGGCCAACGGACGGACCACGACCACGAGCCCGATGGACACGATCGCGAACACGACCATCTGCAGTGGGACTCCGAAGCCGATCGCAGCCCCGCCTGCGGCCGCGAGCGCACCGCCGGCGCACATGATCAGAATGAGGTCGAGCGATACCGCTTCGGCAATCGCCAGGCCGGCCGCGACGACCAACCAGATCAACCACACCGCCATTGACCCATCGTGCCACCTTTTGTCGGTCTACCGCCGAGATCACATTCCGGTGTCGGTGACAAAGTCGATCAAGCGCTCAACCGCACCCAATAAGGGCGTCTCGAGATCGGCGTAGGTCGATACGGACGCCAGCACCCGCCGCCACATCTCCTGCGGGTCGCTCACGCCCAACGCAGCGCAGACGCCTTCTTTCCATGGCTGGCCCTTCGGCACGGTCGGCCAGGCGCGAATGCCGACCGCGGCCGGCTTCACCGCCTGCCAGATGTCGACGTACGGATGGCCGGTGACCAGCACGTTGGGGTCGGTGACCGAGTCGACGATCCGGCTCTCCTTGGTCCCGGCTACCAAGTGGTCGACCAGGACGCCGAGCCGACGGTCGCGCGTCGGCCCGAACTCCCGTACCACCGCAGGCAGGTCGTCGACGCCATGCAACGGCTCGACCACCACACCCTCGATCCGCAGGTCGTCGCCCCAGACCCGTTCGACCAACGCGGCATCGTGCAGGCCCTCGACGTAGATCCGGCTGGCCCGGGCGACCCGCGCCGGCGCGTTCGGGACCGCGATCGAGCCGGAGGCGGTGCGGCCCGGTTTCGCCGGCGCGGCGGCCACTTTCGGCGCGACCAGGGTCACCGGCTTACCGTCCAGCAGGAATCCGGCCGGCTCCATCGGAAACAGCCGGCGCGCGCCTTTACGGTCCTCCAACGTCACGGTGCCCTTGGCGCAGTCGACCACCGCACCACAGAAGCCCGAGCCCGCCTCCTCCACGACCAGATCGCGGTCAGCCGCGACCTCCGGGATCACCCGGGTCCGCCGCCAGTCCCCCGCCAGAACGTCGTCGCCGTACCTCGTCACGGCGGTGACGCTAATGGCTTGGCGGGACGAAATGTCGTTCACAGCCGGCGTGTCGTCGAGGGCGTGCCATTCGTCATGGCCGTGCGAATCGTCGCCGGCCCGTCGTAGGCTCACGACCATGTCAGGACAGAGTTGTGCAGCCGGGCCGGACCGGCTGCGATCCGGGTTGTTCGCCGTGTGGGTCAGCGCCTGGCTCGAGGGCCGGGCCTCCTACGACGAGGCGGTCGCCCGGGTCACCGGCGCCGACGAGCCACACCGAGTGGTTGGGCTGCCCGGTGCCGGAGACGTGCCGTTGGGGTGGGCCCTTTCCGAGCTGCGGTCGCGGGCCGGACGCGAGGTGCGGCTGGTGTTGCCGGCCGCCGGTGATCCGCGTGGACTGCCGGTGGGTACGGATTTCGCGGCCGCCGCGCTCGAGGCCGGCGAGGCCGTCCTGTGCGCCGGGTTGGGATTGGTCCCGGACATCACGTTGCACGGCTCGCAGCACGACAGCCAGGCGGTGACCGTTACGTGGCATGCGTACGAGGTGGCGGCGCCCCGTCCCGATCCACTGTCGGTGGCCGAGGCCGAGCACGACCTGACGTCGGCGCTACGCGAGGCCGCCCGGGCGCTGGCCGAGTTGGACGTGGCGAGCTGGCGACCGGAGATCGCCGAGGCGGTCGCCTCGCTCCGACAGAACGACGGCAAGCTGGAGCTGCCGGCCGGGCACGACCCGCGGGCCACCCGGCTGCTGGCGCAGGCCGACCGCCTGGCCCGGGTGTTGGATCTGGCCGACAACGACGCGCCGGGCGGTTCGATCACCAGCCAGGAGGCGCGGCACCGGGCCGAGTTGCTACGCCCGTTGGCGATCGCGGTACGCCGGGCCCGGCTGGCTGCCTACAACGCCGAGTCCGCGCACCGCTGCTGATCTGATCGTCCGATGTGGACAGTCGCAGATTGCCTGTCCGCAAGCCATTCCCAGTGTTGATTGATCGCCAGTCCGCAAGCCAGTTTCCCGGCGTTGATAAATCGCATAGCTACCAGCCAATTTCCCGGTGTTGATAAATCGCCTCTCCGCAAGCCAGTTTCCCGGTGCTGATAAATCGCATAGCTACCAGCCAATTCCCAGTGTTGATCATGAAGATAGCTGCGCGACACGCCGGCGACACGCCGACCGCGGTGTCGGGAACTTCATGATCAACAACTGGGGTCGTAAAAACTCCGGTTCGCGGCAAAGAGGAGCCGGCCGCAGCCGTGAAGGTTCAGCCGAGAGCCAAGAGCAAGCTCCGAAAGGTCAGCCGAGAGCCAGGAGCAAGCTCCGAAGGGTCAGCCGAGTTCCTGCAGCCGGGCGCAGCTGGGAAACCGACCCTCCGGGAACGGCTCGCCCACGGTGAGGTCCATCGGATCGGTGACCGGGTGCTGGGCGCCGGTGTACTTCGTATCAGCGTCCATATAGATCACAACCTGGGCCAGCCGCGGCTCATCGGTGTCGTTCGGGCAGGCGGTGTGCGCGGTGTACGCGTTGTGGAACGTGCAATCGCCAGCCCGCAGCGGAATCGTGATCCGTTCCTGCCATTCCGCCTCCGGCCAGATATTCATCAGCGACCGGTGGTCGGAGAGATTCTGGGCCCGCAGCCCGGTCTGCCGTTGCGATCCGGGGATGAACGTCATCGCGCCGCGATCGACCGGAACGTCGACCAGCGCGACCCAGGCCGAGAGCGCCTCACCACCGGAGTGCGGCCAGTACGGGCGGTCCTGGTGGAACTCCGTCGCCGCGCCGTTGTGCGGATCCTTGACCAGGATCTGGTCGTGCCAGAGCCGCAACCGACTGCCCTGCAGGCGTTCAGCGATACCAGCCAGGCGCGGGTTGAGGGTCAGCTCGGCCAACGTGTCGTCGTGCTGCCAGACATCCACGTACTGCGCGAAAACCGGGCGTTCGAAGCGAGTCTGCACGCGAGCGCGGTAGGCGATCACCGCCTCCCGTAACCGTTCCACCTCCGCCGCCGCCAGCACTCGGGGAACGTGAACGAAGCCGCGGCGTCGATAACGCGCCACCACTTCGTCGGAGAGGTTCTGCGCGGTCGTCAATGTCTCGTCGTGGGTCGTGGTCGCCACCGGGACCTCCTTGGCTGACTGCCGTGGCGGGCGGGTCATGCCCATCCTGCGGCCCGGTCCGCGCCGGTGCCTTGACGATCAGGCACCAGCACTAGCACGATCCTGACCTACCGTCCGGGGCGGCGCGGGGCCGGGCAGCAGTCCGGCGGGCAGATGTCGTGCGAGGGACCCATAGACCCCAGCGCGCGGCGTGGACAACCCGACGTCTGCCGTTCCAGAACCAGCTCCCGCACCATCGCCACAAACCGCGGATCGGACCCGGAGGTGGCCGCCCGGGCGTAGGCCAGCCCGAGCCGGCGCGCGGTCTGCGCCGCCTCGTTGTCCAGGTCCCAGCGCACCTCCATGTGGTCGCTGACGAACCCGATCGGCGCCACCACGACCGACTCGACGCCTTCTCCGGCAAGCCGTTCAAGGTGGTCGTTGATATCCGGCTCCAACCACGGCACCTGCGGCGGGCCGCTGCGGCTCTGCCAGACCAGGTCGAATGACCCGCCCGGGCGGACCGCCTCGGTCACCAGCCGGGCCGCCTCGGTCAGCTGCGCCACGTACAGGTTGCCCTCCGGACCACTCTGCTCGGCCATCGAGACCGGGATGCTGTGCGCGGTGAAAACGAGCCGCGGTTCGCCTGGCAGCGTTGCCAACGCCGTCCGGACACCGTCAATGGCCGGCTCGATGAAGCCGGGGTGATTGAAGAAATGCCGCAGCTTGTGCACCACCGGCGCTTCCGGCCCCAGCTCGGCCCGGGCCGCGGCGATGTCGTCCTGGTACTGCCGGCAGCTGGAGTACGAGGTGTACGCGCTGGTGGCGAAGGCGAGCGCACGCTTCACGCCGTCCTTGCTCATCTCGCGCAGGGTGTCGATGAGGTACGGCTGCCAGTTGCGATTTCCCCAGTACACCGGCAGATCCAACCCGTGTTGGGCGAAGTCGGCCCGGATCGCGGCCAGCAGCTGCCGGTTCTGCTTGTTGATCGGCGAGACCCCGCCGAAGTGCAGATAGTGCTCGGCCACCACGGCCAGCCGCTCGTCCGGTACGCCCCGTCCGCGGGTGACGTTCCGCAGGAACGGCATCACGTCGTCGGGACCTTCGGGCCCGCCGAAGGACAACAGCAGCAAGGCGTCGTAGGAGTTGCTCACGTACTCCATCCTGCCCGCCACATCGCGCGCGGGCAGGAACCGGGGTCAGACGCCGACCGCGTGGTAGCCACCATCGACGTGCACGATCTCCCCGGTCGTGGCGGGCAACCAGTCCGACAGCAGCGCGATCGTCGTCCGCGCGGTCGGCCCGAAGTCGTTGTTGTCCCAACCCAGCGGCGCCCGCTCGGTCCACGCGTTCTCGAACTCCTCCGCGCCGGGAATGGCCCGCATCGCCATCGACCGCAGGGGCCCGGCCGCGACCAGGTTGACCCGCACGCCCCGCCCGCCCAACTCACGGGCCAAGTACCGGGTCGTGGACTCGAGTCCGGCCTTGGCCACGCCCATCCAGCCGTACGGTCCCCACGCCACCGACGCGTCGAAGTCGAACCCGACCACCGAGGCTCGTTCCCCGAACAGCGGTAGGCAGGCCCCGGTCAGTGCGGCGTACGACCAGGTCGAGACCTGCAGCGCGGTCGCGGCATCCGACCACGGCACGTCGACAAAGCCCTCGCCGAGGGCGTCCTGCGGGGCGAACGCGATCGCGTGCACCACACCGTCGAGCCCGTCGACGTGCTCGCGGACCCGGTCGGCCAGCGAGCCGAGATGCTCCTCGTCGGTCACGTCGAGTTCGAGCACCGGCGCCTCGACCGGCAGTCGCTTGACGATCCGCTTCGTGATCGACAGCCCGCGGCCGAAGTTCGAGACGACGACCTGCGCGCCCTGCTCCTGCGCCGCTTTGGCCACGGCGAAGCCGATCGAGGCTTCGGTGAGCACACCAGCAACGAGGATTCGTTTGCCGTCCAGCAGACCAGTCACGCTCTCGTCTCCCTTTATTGATCAGTTCGGCCGCTAAGAACGTACGAAAGTGACGCGCACTCCGCCTGGTTCGACACCGACAAAAACGCCGTCGTGATCTTGACCGAAACGGTGCTAGTGGCCCATTCCGACGCCGCCGTCGACCGGCAATACGGCGCCGGTGATGTACGCCGCCGCATCGCTGGCCAGGAACAGCACCGAGCCGGCGATCTCCTCGACCGAGCCGTACCGGCCGAGCGGCACCTGGGCCAGAATCTCCGCCTTGCGCTCATCGGAGAGCACCTGGGTCATCGCGGTGTCGACAAATCCGGGCGCGATCACGTTGGCGGTGATGCCGCGCGAGCCAAGTTCCCGGGCGATCGAACGGGCCAGCCCCACCAGCCCGGCCTTCGAGGCGGCGTAGTTGACCTGCCCGGCCGAGCCGAGCAGCCCCACCACCGAGGAGATGAAGATCAGCCGGCCCTTGCGCTGGCGCAGCATGCCCTTGGCGGCGCGCTTGGCCACGCGGAAGGTGCCGGTCAGGTTGGTCTCGATGACCGAGGACCAGTCCTCCTCCGACATGCGCAGCACCAGTGTGTCCTTGGTGACGCCGGCGTTGGCGACCAGGATCTCGACCGGCCCGTGCGCCTCCTCGATCTGGCTGAAGGCCGCCTCCACCTGGCCGCCGTCGGTGATGTCGCACTGCACCCCGAGCACACCGGTCGGAGCCTCCCCCGATCGCGAGGTCGTGGCAAC
>JBEDUI010000020.1:0-20783 GCA_040414495.1 Mycobacteriales bacterium | reverse complement strand
CGTCAGCATGGACGGACAAGAAATCGCCAGTACCGGCAACCGTTTCACGGCCGACCTGTCCGACCTCAAGCCCCATCAAATCAGCGTGACCGCTCAATAAATAGGTCGCGGATGCCGGTGTCGAATCCCGACCGCGGATGCCATATCCCGCTGTCGGGACTCGACGCTGATTGTCGCGGGCCGGTGGGCTTCGGATAAGCCCACAGAGCCGGGGCTGGCTACTGCAACTCTGGGCGTAGATCGACCTCAAATCTTGGGTAGTCCGGCTGCGGGCATGCCACTCCGGTGTACCCGAGCTTGATGTAGAAGGGCGCGGCACGGCTTTCATGTGCTTGCCACTCGATGTAGCGGGCGCCGCGGCGGCGCGCCCAGTCGATGGCGGCGTTGAGTAGCGTGGTTCCCACGCCATGACCGCGTTCTGATTCGACGACTATCAGGTCGTGCAGCCTGACAGCCCGGTGAAAGTTGCCGTGCCGAAGGTGTGGTCCGTAGTCCTGGGCAGCCGCGTATCCGATTGCTCGGTTGTCCTTACAGGCGGCAATGATCGCCCAGCGCTTGTCGCCCAGAAGCTCCGCGAACAGTTCTCGCCCCTGGGGTTCGGGATCGCGCGGGTCGATTAGCGGCCGCAGATCCTCGTAGTCGCCTGCTTGCGCAGGACGGATGGCAGCATTCATTGGAGAAGCTTCGATCATGCGCCACATCTAGGACAACCCAATTGGGTCCAGCCTGGCCCAAGAAAAGGAGCGCACACAAGCGACCGTGGTCAGGTTGGCTTTCGCAGCGTGTCCGAGTCAAGGGCGGTCGCGTTGAGACGATCATGGCCCAGGGAATGGCGCCTTTGCCGTCTCCGCCCGCATCGTTTCGAAGCCAGTTCCGGAGCCGAGAGCCAAGCGGTCCTTGATCTCCTGCGCGCACTGGACCGCATTGAGGACGGAAGTGTCGAGTTCCAGGTCGTAATGACAGTGCCGGTGGACCACATCGAATTGCTCTCTGGCCAATCCTGACTGGCGGTCGCCCCGATTCCTTTCGCGCGCTTCGAGAACGTCCAGCGGAGCCCTGACTCCAACAAACAACACCGGAGTGCCCGCGAACAGACGGACCAGCTCGTCCAGCCACTCGCGTTCTGCCATCACGTGGTCAAGGATCACCGGAAAACCGGCCCTGGCTAGTTCAGCGATAGCCCTATGGACACCACTTAGGAAGCGCGCGAATTCCTCGGCGTCTAATGCCCTGGGAAGCATCTCTCCGAACAGATCGACTGAGGCACGCAGCCATGTCTCGCTCATGATCGACTGCAGCTCTCGGGCGATTGACGACTTGCCAGAACTGGACGCCCCGTTGAGAAGCACGACATAGTTCCGGAATTGATCGTGCTGCTCGTTCTGAATCTCAGAAGCCATCACGTGATGATAATCGCGGCTGTAAAAGGGCAGGCGGAGTCTCGTCGATGAGCCCGGCGGCACGATCCCGTGCGCCTCGTATTTCCAGGGCGCAAAGGCCGAGCGCCGGATTGATGGTCAGGGCTGTGGTTCGATCAGGATTGGGTTGCCGAGTTCGCGTTCACCGGTGGAGTCGGAGGGCCGATTGATGATGCCGGCAGGCTTGGTGACCATCACGGTCGAACCGCCGCCGTCGAAATTGAGAGCCTCGACGGCACCGAGCCGGCGCATGATCTGCGCCTCCTGTTCGATGCTGACGCCCTCGCTGTAGCCGGGTTGCCTGCCGTCGATCGCGACGAGTAGCAGCCTGCCTTGGGCGTCCATTCCGATTGCCGACCGAGGATTGCCACGCACTGTCCAGTTGTAGGTGAAGGTTTGATCGGTGCCTTCGTCCCCGACGTCGCTGGCGCTGTGGATGATTCCGTCGCCGTAGGCGTCAATGGATACCTGGCCGTTTCGGACCAGCGTCGGGCCGGTTTGGATGATCGTCGTGTCGCGGGTCAGTGGGACCTGGTGCCCGCTGCTGTCGGTAACAGTGGTTGTCACCCCGAATGTGTCACCCACGTGGGCGTGCGCGGCAAGCCAGGTCGCATCGTCACCGATACCTTGAATTGTGCTGCCGCCGGCCGGGACGGTCGTGCCACGGGTGTCCTGCACGGCGGTGACTCGATGTTTCGCGTCGAGTATCACCTCGGTTCCCGGGCCGCTAGGGGTGTTCTTCCATTCCGGAGTGAATTCCACGAGTTCGCTCGGGTCGGTGCATTCGATGTCCTGCATCGGCTGTTCGGTCGGTTGATCGCCGCCGATTCCGCCGCAATTCCAGACTTGACCGGGCACGCGATTGATACCGTCGAGCTCGATGGTCGACCCTGCGGCGTTCAGGATCGTCTTCGACCGGTACGTATCGACGTGGATTTCCCTGCCCCCTCGGGTTATGGCGACCCCGCCACGACCCTGAGTCGCACCTTCCAGGACCTTCCCGTCCTTTACGTACAGGCCGCCGGGCGCGTTGTTGTAGAACCACTGCGTATTGATTCCAGCAAGCGCGTGATAGGCCGGAACGATGTCGGACAGGTGGTCGAGCTCATTGAGCGCAGGAGATGGACCGGTCTCGCTGGCGACGGTGCCATGAAACTTGGTGAAGTCAACACGCAGAACGTACATCTGCTGCAGCGCACCGGGATCGCCGTCCTCACCGGTCCAACGAACCTGCCCCTTGAAGCCGGCCGCCTTGATCGCGTTATACGTCGCCGTTGCGTCTGCCTGGTTGGCGTACGACCCGACCCGTACGGTCCAGCCGAGCGGCTGTGCCGGTCCATCGGCGAAGGCGGGCAGATCGACTTCTTCGATTCGCGGGGTGAAACCCTTGGCGGTCAGGGCTTCCGCGACCCGTTCAGCTGTCGGCTTTGGCCCGAGCCCGGTGTTGGCGGTATCGATGGGGCCGTCGGGATCGGCCGGCACATAGACATGCACCGTCCAGAAAAACGACGCGTCTGACCCAGTGGTGAGCTCGGTCAACGTAACTCCGGGCGTCAGGTTGGTGGTCGTACCACTCGCCAACGGGTCCTTTGCCGGCCGCGCGGGCGCGGACCGGGCCGGCCCTGCTACCAAGGTCACCGCACCCAAGACGGTGGCAGTGACAACGATCCGAGCCAACACCTTCGCAGACATGCCAACCTCCGATAATGGCCACGATGTCGTCCGGACGCTAAGCCATTTTTTGCACGCCGTCAATGAAATCGTTTAGGCTTCGCCGCATGACCACGGATGTTCACCTGAGGATCCGCGAAATCAGCCCTGCGACACGGCAGATATTCACGTTGATCCTCACGCACGGGCCGATCTCCCGGGTCGACATCGTCAATCGCACCGGACTGTCCGCGGCAGCCGTGACCAAAGCCGTCGGCCCACTCATCGACGCCGGCTATCTGACCGAAACCGATCCGCCAGATTCCGGTCCGATGGGTAAGGGCCGACCAGCACGGCCACTTCAGGTGCGGGCAGACCAGGAATACTTCGTTGGCATCAAAGTCACGCCCACCGAACTCATCGGCGTACTGACCAACCTGCAAGCGGAAGTCCAGTTATCCCACCATCTGCGCCTCGCCGATACCCGGCCCGATTCGATCATCGGCGCGGTCACAGAACTCGTCGAACTCCTTCGCAACAAAAACAGGCGCTACCGTCAACGGACCCGGGGCATCGGTCTGTCTTTTGGAGGACATCTCGATCGCGCCACGGGCGTCATGGTCGAATCCACGTTCCTGAATTGGCATGACGTCCCACTGGCCGAACCCGTCGAGCGCTCGACGCATCTGCCCGTCGTCGTCGAAAACGATGTACGAGCGCTCACTATCGTCGAGCAATGGTTCGGCCACGGCCGCACGGCGTCGTCATTCGCTGTCGTTACCCTCGGCGACGGAATTGGCTCCGGCCTGGTTGTGGACGGCGCGCTCACCCGAGGCAGTTTCGGCACCGCCGGCGAGCTCGGACACATACCGCTCGACCCGCAAGGTACCCCTTGCTACTGCGGATCCCGTGGCTGCGTAGAAGCGATCGCCTCCGAGCCGGCTATCCTCGGCGAAATCCGAAGAGTGCTCGACAATCCTCGCCTGACCATCGGCAAAGCCGTCGCACGAGCGCACACCGGATGTGGCGAGACGATCGCTGTCCTGCACCGGGCCGCGCACACCATCGGCCGCGCCCTAGCCACCGTCGCCAATTTGGTCGGCACCGAACTCATCGTCCTCTCGGACGAACAACACCGCTTTGCTCACCTCATGCACGCCGAAATCACCGACGCGTTCCGCCAACACCTCTGCGGTCCAGCGACAGCCTGCCGGCTCATCACGGTCAAGCGACCATTCGAAGACTGGGCACGAGGCGCCGCCGCGGTCGCAATCGACAACCTCTTCGACTCACACGGGAATCAATAACCCGCGGGAATCAACGCAGGTCCCGCTCAATCGCCGCCTTGCAATTCAGACACTGCCGGGCAGTCGAACCGTCTTCCCCAGGGGTGCCGGGATCTGCGTGCGCGCGATGCTGCCGGAGACTACGACCTCGCCGCGATCGGGGTCGAGCGCGACATCGAATCGCTTACCGCGTATCCGGAGTCCGTCGATCCCGCCGGCCGATTCGGTGAGGCGTACGAATTGCGGGTAGCCACCGTCCATGCGGTAGCCGTTTTTGATCCAGACCATGTCGATAATGGTGCAGTCCCCGAACAGGCTGGGCCGCACGCCGAACGGCGTGGGAAATCCGTACTCGAGATAGTTCTCGGAGAACATTTGGGCCCGGGATACGTCGCGCGCGGCGGCGTTGACCATCACCTCAGCTTCTTGGCGCATTCCGCGTTCCAGCAGGCCGTAAACGGTGTAGCTGAGGTCGGGGTATTTGGCGTAGACGAAGCTGCAGAATGTGCCGTTGGGGTCGTATCCGGCCCGGAACCGCTGCTCCAAACTGGTGAGGTAATCGCCGGCAGGCAGCAGGTCGAGGTGGAGTGCGGTGCTCATCCAGATCGGTGCGCCCGGGTCTCGCGCCCCGGTGGTGACGTCGTAATACTCGGCCGGCTGCGTGGTCGGCGTCGGCCAGAACCACAGCAGAGATTGCTTGTAGAGGGCGGTGCGCTGCTCGTTCCACGCTGTGATGTCGTTGGACAGGCCGAGCACGGTGGCCGCGTCGCGCGCGTATGCCATGTCGATGAGCAATTCGGTGACGAAATCGGCGTCGCGGGAATTCGGATCGCCGGTGCCGCCCGGCGGGATCCAGTAGAGGTGTTCCGATTCCCATTGCAGCAGGCGTTTGAGCGCCGGATAGATCTTGCGTAGGCGCGCCGTGTCGCCAGTCAGGTGATAGAGCACCAGGGCGGTCTGGGCCTTGCGGGAGGGCAGGCTCTCGCCGTTCAGCGAACCGTCCGAGCCAACCAGCGACATGAGGCCCTCGAAGGCGTCCCAGGCCAGCTGCGGGTCTACGTAGGCGATGAACTGCTGGCCGAGGAAGCTTTCCCACGCCGCCGACGCCTTTGCGCCTTCCGCGCCAAAAACCCACAGCGATGGCTTTCCGGCCGGCAGCTGCGGATAGGCGTATCCCACCTCGGGCATCGGCGGCAATGAATTGGCCACCGCGAATACCCAGGCGGCGTAATAGGTGTGCCGGACCTGATCGGCCGTC
Source organism: Mycobacteriales bacterium (assembly GCA_040414495.1). Classification (GTDB taxonomy): domain Bacteria; phylum Actinomycetota; class Actinomycetes; order Mycobacteriales; family QHCD01; genus DATAVB01. The sequence goes on along the minus strand of JBEDUI010000020.1, from coordinate 15,171 downwards.
ACGCCGTTGAGCGGAACGGAGGTGAGCGTGAAATCGTGCGGATGCGGAACGCGCGCGAGCACGCCGTCCCACTCGCTTTCCCGCCGGCGCAGCGCCGTATCCGCGCGGTCGCCCGGCAATGGAGCGAGGGCACGCTGAGCCGCGGCGGTCGTGCCCTCGGCCGAGGTTGCCAGACCGATTCCGACAATGGCCCGTGTACCGGCGTCGAATTCCAGTGCCCAGTACCCATTCGCGATGGGCTGTGGACTCGGGTTCAGCCACGCGCCCAGCTCGGCCTGCGAGGCGAAAAACGCGACGTTGTGAATTTGGGCCGAGCAGGCTATGGCGTACGAGTAATGCTCGGCCGTAACCGTGAGCAGGCGTGTGGCCGGCGTCCATGCCGCCGTACCGGAATTGTGCCCGGCGAGCACCCAACCGTCGGACCGGTCCGGCCGAAGAATCCGGACCACGGTGTGCGCGTCATAGCAGAAATCCGTGGCCGCACAGGATGCGTGGTCCGGATAGTCGCCGGTGAACTCCAACTGGTGTGGCGTCCACGCATTCTGCGAGGAGGAGGCTCCGGCCAGGACCGGCTGGCTCCCAAGGATCCTGATCCGGTCGATCTGGACCGGCTGGCCGACGCCGATGGCGAATATGCGCAGCTGGAATTTCTTCGTCCCTGACCAGCCGGTGGCCGCGGCGATGTCGTAGGTAAAGGTGCCGACCTGCGTGGTGTCACCCTGCAGCGCGGTGTCGACCGACTGGGTGCCGTCGTTGACCTTCAGCCCCCAACTAGCCGTCGCCGATGGCACGGTGATCTCCACGTATGGCGTCGTGTCCAGATCGATCGTGACCCACTGATAGGTCACGGCCCAGGGCGTCCCGCCAGCGGTCACGGTGAGCTGCAGCGTGCCGTCAACAATCGTCCGGTCGACCCACGAATCGCCCGCCCAGGCCGAGTTCAGCGTGTCGAAGTCGTCGGAAAATGCGGTGATGATCTTCCCCGAGCCCGGCGCGGTGCGGCGGTACGTCGAGATCACCGAGCGCAGGTTCACCGCGCTGTCGGAGCAGTAATAGCCGAGGTGCAGCGGCATCTCCGGGCCCGCGGTGTATTGCAGCGGTGTGAGGGTGCTGTTGAAATCCAACGGGTTGAGCACGATCCGGCTCTGGCCAATGCTCAGCCACCGGCGCTGCAAATCGCCGGTCTCCCGCAGATCGGCCGACCGCGGCGGGCTCGGGGTCGTCGCGGTTGGGGTTGTGGCACCAGCGCGCGGCTGGGACAGCCCGATGCTGCCGATGGCGGCGAGGGCGCCGGCGGCCCCGGTGCCTGCGAGGAAGCGACGTCGGTTCAAATCGGATGCCATTGTCTGGGGATCCTTCCGTGAAGGGTCAGCGCTGAGGCGGTGCGGTCGACTGCCGCAGAGCCAGGTGGAACGGCAGGATCGTGCGGCGCGGGATCTCGGCCCCCTCGATCAGGGCGAGCAGAGCGGTTGCGCATTGGCGGCCCCACTCCTGGGTGTCCCGGCCGATCGTGGTCAGCGGCGGGGCGGCGTGCGCGGCCAGCTCGACATCGTCGAATCCGACGACCGAGAGCTGCTGGGGAACGGCGACGCCCAACTCTGCCGCGGTCGACAGTCCGGCCAATGCCATCAGGTCATTGGCGTAGAAGATCGCGGTCGGCCGAGCCGGCGCGGCGAGCAGCTCCCGGGTCGCCCGGGCGCCGCCGGCAGCGGTGAATTCGCCCGATGCGACTGGCCCGCGCGGCAGCCCCGCGGCACGTAGGGCGTCCCGCCACGCTGTCTGCCGGGCCCGAGTGTGGATGTATCCGGCGACGCCGGATACATGCCCGATCCTCTGGTGTCCCAGCTCGATCAGGTGCTGCACTGCCGTCCGAGCCGCGGCGCGTTCGTCCGTTCCCACCACGGGCAGCGGATAGCGGGCAGCCGGGACACCGACGACAAGTGCCGGCAGACCGGCGTCAAGCAGGTATTCGTGCCGCCGGTCGCGCATTTCCAGGTCGGTGATAAGAAATCCGTCCACCCGTCCCTCGGCCGTCATCGCCTTGTATGCGAGCACTTCCTGCTCACGGTCACCGACGACCCGAACCAGTAGGGCGTGCTCGCTGCGAGAAAGAACCGATTCGACTCCGGCGATCAGATTCGAGAAAAAAGGGTCGACACCGATCAGTTCGGCCGGGCGTCGGATGATGATTCCGACTGCTTGGGCGCGAGCCCGCGATAGAGCGCGGGCTCGGGCGCTGGGCACCCAGCCGAGTTCGGCGACGGCACTCCGCACTCGCTCCGCCGTAGCGGGATTGACGCCGTAACGGCCGTTCATGGTCAGCGATACGGTTGCCGTTGACACCCCGGCCCGGCGGGCGACGTCGGCGATGGTCGGCCTGGTATGTGGCATGCCGGCCTCCCGGGATTTCCCGTTCCGGAGATTTCGCACTGAATTTCAAGCGATTTAGAATGGCTAAAACTAGAGCCGTTTTACCGTTGCTGTCAAGGTTTTCGGTGCCTGGATGTCAGAAAACGGCGGAGTCTTGACAAGCCGCAAACGTATTTCTACCGTCCTGTTCTCAAACCGCTTTAGCGCTATTCTTCCGGGGCGACCCACTCAATTGAGGGGACGATCATGAGCTCCAGCTCTCGAGCAGGTATGACCCAGTTGACCCGCCGGAGCTTTCTCGGTGGCGCCGCTACGGCCTGTGCGGCCGCGGCGGTGCTTGCCCGCTCCCCCTCGGCGATGGCGGCTGGCAGTTCCACCGCACCGCGCAGTGCGGAGTTGAGCGAGTCAGGCGCGCGGCAGCGGCGCTGGCTGAGCCTGCCGGACAGCCGGATTGTGGTAAACCCATTCAACGGAACGACCGGCCTCACCGAATTGGCGTACACCACCGGGCCCGACCTTCCGCTGAATTTTGGCTATTACGTAGGGAACGAGGCGGCGTATCTGCCATCGGCGGTCGGGTTGTATCAGCGCTCGGCCGGGAAGGGCAGCATCGACATCGTCTGGCTGGATGAGTTCGACAGTCTCGATGCGGCCTGGACGGTCGGGGCGTACGTCGATGCGTCCGTCACGGACGGACAGCTGCGGCTGAACCTGCAGCAGGCGTCCCCGGACTGGTGGGGAACGCTCACCCGATGGATCGACATGGACCTCGACACGGCGCCATACGTGCAGATCTCGGTGACCTCGCTCGCCGACGCCTGGGGCCTGCGCGTGATCAAGGACGGAACGAATTCCGAGGTCGTGGTGCAGGCCGACTCAAACGACACCGGCACCTTCACCTACAACATCGCCGACGCGACCGGGTGGTCTGGCCAGGTCCGGGTGCAGCTCGTACTGCGGGTCGCCGCCTGGGAAAAGCCGGCGCAATTCGATTTCATCCGCATTCTCAGCGTATCCGCGGTCCTCAGCGGAACGACGGAATTCGACTCGTCGTGGTCCCCGCACGCCCTGCTGTTCCAGGCGCACTACGGCGACTCCACAGTTCACGGCAGTGATTTCTTCACCGACAACGACACCGTGCTGCGCTCATGCACCCTCGCCGGAACGGGCCTATGGAGCCTGACCGGTGCGTACGCCGGGCGGCCGAAATGGGACTCACAGAACCGCACCCTGACTGTGAGCACTGATGCCTTCAGCTACGCCGTGGCATTCTCGACACAGGCCGCGGGCGACGCCGAATTCTTCGCCACTCTGCTGGAGCTGATCTCGGCCACCGGAAACGCCTCGCCCGCTCCAGATCGCGGTTACTGGTCGATCCCACTCCCAGCGTCCACGACCTCGCTGACGATCGCGGTGGGCTTCGCGACGGCCGGTGATGGCGGCGCCCGCGCCGCTGCGGACCACGCCCGCGCAGGCCTGCGCGGACAGAACATCGATCAAGCCCAGCGACGGCAGGAACGCTTCTGGGACGCGCTATTGCAGGGCGTTCCGCGCCCGGAAAACTTCAACGTGCTCGGCGTGACAGCCGACGGTGTCACGGCCGATCAGGTGCGCGCGACGTACTACAAGGCGTGGGTGTTACTCGCCGCCGACGTGCTGCCGCCGATGCCCGAGAGCGACTTCCCCCACCACCAACTCGCCGTGGGTAAGCCATCGCTCTACAAGGAAGGACCGCCCGGAGCCGTCGCGAGCGCGACGTGGGAGAGCGTGCTGGCGATGCAGTTCTACGCCTACCTCGATCCCGATATGGCTTGGTCGGCGTACCGCGGAATGCTGTCGCTGGTGGATTCCGACGGCGTGCTGGGCGGGGAGGCACTGCCCTCGCGCAAGGCACAGACGGGTGCGGTGCTGTACGCGCTGACTGGCGACCTGCGCGCATTGCGGGATATCTACCCGGCGCTGCGCCGCTACCTGCTGTGGGCAGAGTCGGACCCGCGGTGGATCTTCAAAAACAACACATCGCCAGGACTGAAGGACGCTGATTTCGTCGTATCCGTGCTCATCGACATGGCCTACGCCCGCGACATCGCCCGAACCCTCGGCTACAGCGCCGATGCGCAGATGTGGGACCAACACCGGACCGAGACATTCGCCAACTACCTGCGCTGGTTCTGGACCACGCCGACAGCGACGCCAATGGAGTACTACCAGGACGGCGCCGGCACTCGGAGCGCCGGCGCCACCCTGTGGATCAGCGGCGGTATGCACCTGGACCTGTGGCCGGCCAACAGTCCACAGCTAGCCGGATTGCGGCAGCGATTCCTGCACGACTACCGCGCCGACATGCCTTTCGCGGGCTTCGGTCAGCCGCGATACTCCGACATGAGCTACACCATCTACGGCCTGCTCGACCAAGGCATGCGCGAACAGGCAGTAGTCCTCGCCAACGCGGCGCTGCGTGACGTCGTGCGCGCCGGTGAATTCGCCGAAACCTATACGCTTTCCGACCCACCCACGCCCACCGGCGTAATGCCGTCGTTCTTCGGCGTTGGCTCGGTCATCGACACGCTATGGATGAACAACGGCTACCGAATGGACGATGGGAGGCCGCAACTGCTCCGCTACACCGAGTCTGCCGGAGGGATCACCGGCCTGCGAGTGGCTGGCCGCAGACTCGACATCGTGGTCGCGGCCGGCTCCCCCACGATCCGCCTGTCCGGCAATTACATACGCACCGGAGACGGCTGCGCCAACGCCGTGGTGCCACTCGGCGCCACCGTTCACATCAACGACGGTTGCACGCTGAGCTGACTACCGATCCAAGTGCGCTCGTAGCTGGTCCTGTGGTACGTGGCAATTTCCTGGTTCAAACAGGACGCAATGCTGGCCAGTTTCCCCGGTAATGTCGCCGACCAGTTCGGGCCTACGGTCGCGTGGCGCAGGCGATTTTTTGGGCTGACCAATTCCGGGATGGAGCACTAGCGATGACCACGATGTGGGTTTCGGCAGTTGCGGCGCAGTACCGATTGAGCCTTGAGGACTTGGCGATCGTCCTGCGCGGTTGTCCTGATGAGCTGTGGGAGGCGAGCATGTGGGAGGTAAAGCCCGGGCCTGTGACGGATCCTGATGGGCGGCCGTTCGATGACCCAGCCGTCAGCCAGCGCAAGCTCCAGTCCCAGAGCGCTGTGTGGCGAACTGCCTCCCACGCGCTTTTCTTCACCGACGCCGACTTGTCCGCCATGGAAAGTGATTGGGCACCACCTGCCCCGTTCTCTCGGCACGACGAAGAGGAATACGTCGTCCCGCCGACGTACTCTCGCGAACAATTGCTCGGTTATATCGACTACTGTCAGCGTCAGGCCGACAAGCTCTTTGCTGATCTGACCGATGAGCAGGGAGCCGCGCGACTCCCCCCGTCGCACCGAGGCGCCGGGACAACGCTGGCGAACCAACTCGTCCTCAGCGCGGGTCACCTCTTCTGGCACTCCGCCCAGATACGCATGTTCCTCAGAAGCCAGGGCGTCCGCTGCGCCGATGAATAATCGACGGCCGCAATGTCGCCTGATTCATACCGGCCGGGCTTAGCTCCCAGTAGCCATATTCGACGGCGCCGATGTCCGGTGACGTGAAACCAGGTCCGGTCTCGTGAGTAATGACCTCAAGGCCCGCGGAGTCAAGGGCTGCCTCGACCTCGGAGTCCTCCCGCAAGCGCATGGTGATCTCGGTAAAAGGAAGGGCCTGGATTGTGATCTCTCGCCGCGTCGTTAGGGATTCCGCTCGTGGCACCGTCACCAGGAACCGGCCTTTGGGTTTGGTCGCCGCAGCGACATTCCGAAACACCTGGGTGAGGTCCGAGCAAAACTCTAGACACCCCAGCGCGACCGTCACATCCACGAGCGGCCACTGCGTCGGAAAGGGCTGGTGATAGTCGTGGACCACAAAAGTGCCCGCAGGCCGGGCGAACGCGGCCAGACGAACCATCTCCGGTGATATGTCACAGCCGATAACCCGCACCGACGGCGCCAGGTCCGCGGTGAGGTGACCCGGCCCGCAACCGACGTCAAGAATGGTGTCGCCGTCGCGAGTCACATTCTGCAGCCATTCTCGGGCGCGGATCCAATACTGGGCCTGGTCAGAACCGAGCTGTACGTAGGTTTCAGCCGACCGGTCATACAACAGTCGGATGCCGTCCAACTCGGCCTCGTCCTCAGCGCGCTTTCTCAAGCCGAGCAGCCGGATCTTGCCGCTCCCTCCGTCGTCGACCGCGACCATCCCGCACAGAATCCGGCCAGCCTGCTCCAGCTCCAGACACAGCAGCCCATTCTCACTACTGCTCACAACCCAGGGCAGATCCCGAATCATCGTGCCGAACGCAAACAATCCCGCCGCCAGGGCAAGGCTGCCCGTCTCGCGGTCAAGGAGCTCGATGTGGATTTCCACGTCAGCGGTGGGTTCGAGATGATCCTGGATCTCCGCGGCGGACGGCTCGGCCTTTAGGCTCATCAGCCAGGCGAGCTGTCGTCCGGGCGCAGTGCTCGGGCTGAGTGCGGAGTCCATGCCAGCAAGCTAACAAGCTGTCTCGCCGTTTGGTCGCGCAGCGCCGGACCGCCCGGGCAACGACACAGTCCCCTCTTGCGCCCGGCCGAGGATGCCAACAATCTCAGCGACGTTGGCGGCGACAGGTTGGACCGCGTCGGCAAGATATTCAGCATTTGGGTTTGTTCGATACGACTCGGGCGCGCGACTTACCCACTCCCAGGTCACGGGGCTTTCGCCGGCTCGGTGTCGACGTTCGATCCGGTCGCGGTGCAACGCCCGGTCGGAGCACATGCATTCGACGGTCAACAGCCTTGCTTCGTGATCTTGGCAGATCGCGGCCCAGGTTTGCTGAATCTCGGCGGACATAACGCATTCCAGGATGACTGATGAGCCAAGCATGAGCTGCTGTTCCAGGATCACCGTCTGGATCGCGTAGCCAAGGCTCGGAATCGAAGGAACTCCCCGCTCGGGCACACCATCGAGTGGAACGCCATGCTGCATGAGGGATTTCATGAACGGGTCACGAGAGAATACGCAGATGCCGAGCCGCTCGCCGAGCACTCTGGCGAGCGTTGACTTTCCCGTACCTTGCAATCCGGATACCAGTATCACCGTCGAATGGTGATCCACCATATGCCGCCTCCCGAGTCGTCAGCGGGGATAACACTATCTGACCATTTCGCCGCCTTCCCCGGTATTGGCCTACTTCCGGGCACGGCCCATAACCGCGTGCAGTCTGTCCCATCCTTCCGTCGCGTAAAATCGATGACCGCCGGCACCCACAACCAGCGCACACCGGTCGCGCGCACCGCGGTCGTCGTAGATGCGCTGCACGGTTGCAAATGCCTCTTGTACGGCGGCGATCGGGAAAATCGGGTCGTCTCGGCCGGCCACGACGACCACGGGTTTGGGAGCGAACAGACCGAGAATATCCCCGGCATCCGCCCATTGTGCGAGCCGTGGCACATAATTGTCGGCACAGTGGTAAATGCTCATGATCGATCCGGCGAATGTCGCGAGCGAACAGCCCGGCATCGCGAAACCGATACGGTCCAACAGCGCCGCACTGTAGATGCTTACCGTGCCCCCGCCGGAGTTGCCGAGCACTCCGACGCTGCTCATGTCCACGTCACCGCGATCAGCGAGATAATCGAGGCCGCGGTCGACGTCAAATACCCGCTCGCCGAGGATGGTGCGGCCGAGCATCAGCGCATGCATTGCAGCATCGTGGCAGCCGTGATCCGAGACCTGCTGTTGCACCGTCTCACCGCGATATCCGAAACTCCGCTGCTCAAGACACAACGCCGCGAATCCATTGCGCATGGCCGACAGCGCGAAGTCGCGGTCACCAGGAACTTCGATGTCGCGGGTTTCATCGTCGTAGGCGCGGGCGATCGAATTGTGCATTCCAGTTGTGTGCCCCTGCAGGCAGATCGCGACCCGGTACGGCGGCGGGGTGTCCCCTGGTACGCAGAAATAGGCGGGCACGTCCGAGCCGCGTTCGGCGGTGAATACGATCTTTGTGATCGTGCCGAGCTCATGTTTCTGTTCCCAGAGCGTCCTGACATTCAGCGGGCTGCCATCGCGTTCCGGCATACCCAGTAGTTCAATGAGTTTCGCCCGCAAATCGGCGCGCCAGGCTCGGGACTCCGCCCCCGGGTAGGACAGCGCCGGTTTCTGTTGTCCGAGGAGCAATCGATGGTTTACCGACGGCGACAGGTCCACGACACGTACTCCCTGACAAATCCAGTTATTTGCTCGCTGTAAAAGCAACTATACAAAATCGCCAGGCAGAACGGCGTCTACGACGACTTGATCAGGTAAACCTGGAGCTGGCTCGGGTCCGGGTTGGGTGGCGAGCTGACCGGCACCGGAAGGCCTTCGTAGCGCAGGACGTATCGCTGCGTCGGCGATCCCGACGAGCCGGTGTCGTTGCGTAGCTGGACCGCCATACCCGGAAATGTGGACCGGACCTTGGTGAGCTCGGCCGGGAGCGGGCTCGACGCGGTTGTGGCCTCGGTGAACGGACGCAGCGTCGCAGGGTCGATGATCCACGTGCCCGAATAACTGACGTCGGCCGAGGGTGTGTACGAATAGGCCAGTTGCAAATTCCCGTCCGCCAGCGGCGCGATTCGGCCAAGGCTTGGCGCCGGCGCGATGTAGCCGATGTGCTGGGGAAGGTAGCGGCCGGTCCAGTCGCTGACCTGGGTGATCTTCCACCGGTTATGCGACGTGGGCCGCGCGGCGTACACCTGGGTATTGAGCGCCTTGTCGAGCTTGTAATACGTGACCAATACCCGGTGATCGGCGTCGAAACCGACGTTGGGGACGTTGTTGAGCAGCCCACCGAATATCGGGATCGGGTCGACCAGCACGCCTTTTGTCGATTGGGTGATCGGCAGACTCAGCGGGTCTCCGTCGACGGTCTCCCAGTGCGCCAGGTCCTTGCTGCGCGCGTAACAGACGTCGTGATTCGTCGCTGCATCGCCGGTGGAGCGCCATACCCACACGATGTGGAAGTAGCCGTCCGGCCCGAGTGTGGGCCCCTGCGGGTACGCATTTCCGGTGTTCTGACCGTCGAAGAGTGGCTGGTCCAGCAGCCGGCTCCAGGTCTTAGTGGTCTCGTCGTAAATGTTGTAGTACGTGACGCCGTTACCGCTGACACCGTCGCGGTAGTTGTAGACCAGGGCGCCGTCCCCATTTCGTATGAAGTTCGGGTACGTCTCCGATTGCTCGGTTTGCGGGTCGACCATCGAGGCGATTTTCGTCAGGCTGGTCGCGTCGCCGGCCACTGAAGTCCTGAAATAGATGAGTGGAACTGCGTGCATGTTACCGGCGACGTGGAGTTGACCATCCCGGTCAAGCGCGAATCCGACCGCGTTGTGGCCGTCGGTCCCCACGTAATTGCCCAGCGGTTGACGCACCCAGGTATCGCTGCTTGTCGTGCGTTGTGCGACCGTCATTTCTTTGTTCGCTGCGTAGTAGGCGACGTATTGCGTAGTTCCGCTCGTCAGCAGCATTTGCCCGATCGCGACCTCTGATTGGGTTTGGTCGACGAGGCTGGAATTGACCACCGTCCAGTTTGTGACGGGAAGCTGATAGGGCGGTCCCTGAACGGGAACGCATACCAGCGGTTTGGCCGGCGGTGGTGGCGGCGGGTCGGATGGCTGAATTGTGCTGCGCGCGCTGATGCTGTGCATCTCGAATAGGCCGCTGGCACTGCCCACCTGCGAATAGGCGCCAAAATAGCCCCCGGCAAGCTGCTGATAAAACGGCTCCAGCTCCACCGACTGCGACGCGAGTACGGTGCTGCCGTCCAAGATGGCTACGTCGAAATAGCCGTAGCGTGATGAAGAGACCCGCATCGTGTACGGCTTGCCGGCCTCGATGTCGATCACGCCGTTCACTGGCTGAATGAGTTGCTGCGAGCCGGTGATCTCATATAGCGCCCAGTTCGACGACGGGGAGCCGTAGGAAAGAGTAAAAACGTAGGCATTCTGCGTGCCGTCGCCCAGGTCGTGAATGTTGAACGCAATACCGTTGGTGCGTGCACCAGGCGGATTGAGGCTGACGGTCGCCTCGACCGTAAAGCGTCGTCCCAATTCGAATGCGGTCTGGGCGATCTGCATCTGGTCGCCGTTGGCGGCCGGCTGCAAGGCGTGCGAGACGAGGGACCAGTTGCCCCGGAGTTGGACCCAGCCATCGCCGACGTCGCTGCCGTCCGGGCGCTGGAATGTGTCCGAGTAGGTCACGGTGTCGGCAGCCTGCGCCGGATCCGTTCGTAGCAGGCCGGTCGTGGCCGCGGCCGTACCGAGCAGAGTCGCCTGGACGAGAAACCCACGGCGGGAGACGTAACGAGTCATGTCGATCATCACCGATCCTTCGCGCATCGGGCATGTCGTGTGGGTGTGGGCACGCCGCGAAGACCCCACGGCGAGATTCATCGAGGAGATGGGATAGCGCTTTCCCGCATTGATGTGGCAAACATAAGCGACACATGGCGCATAGGCAATGCACATAACGCGGCGAAACCGGATCCACTGCTCGACCACTGCGGCGCGGACAGCCGGGGCACCGCTGGTGGCCGAGCTTGATCAACTGCTCGGTCGGCCGGTACCCGGCGGCGACGTTGTCGGGCTGCCGCGCCGGGCACGATGCAGGCGGTCGTCGGGAATCTGTTGGAACGGCTGGGCTACCGACGGTTAGCCGCGGGTGTAAACGTAAATATCGTCGTCTTCAATCTCGACTTGAAACCCACGCAGTCTTGCTTTGGATTGCTCAACGAGGTGACGGCCGGTCAGCAGGTCGAATTCCCAGCCGTGCCACGGACACTGCAGGATCTCGCCCTCGCGTCCGTAGTTGTATTCATATACATCTGACGCCAGATTGGTACCACTGACGGTTCCTCGGCAGACAAATGCCCCTTGGTGCGGACAGAAACTCCGCCACGCCCGTATTTCATCGCCGACCCGGTAGAGCCCGATTTCTACATTGTTCAGCGTCACGTTGATATGGCCGCCGTCCGGGAGGCTGGACAGACTCGCGACCCGATGCCGGTTCATTCGACTGGTCCGAATTCCTTGTTGGTATCCACCGTGGCCTGCGGAGCCGGGTGCACCTCGCGCGATGGCATTCCCGATATGCCGTACAGCTCGCACGCGGTCTGCGAGAAAATCCGATTGCGTAGCTCCGTTGGAGCGTGCCGCAGCACGTGTTTCGGGCTGTCGTTGTCCCAGTGCGGGTAATCGGTGCTGAACATCACCGTGCGATCGGCATGCATCATAGTCAAGATCTGAATGAGCTGCTCGGGATCGTCTGGCTCCTCGATCGGCTGCGTGGTCAGGAGTATGTGATCGACAATGTACTCCGACGGCAGCCTCTTCAACCACGGGACGGTGTCACGCAGCGCTTTGTAATTCTTGTTCATCCGCCACATGAGGTGCGGCAACCAGGCGAGACCGCCCTCGATGGCAACAAAACGTAGCGCGGGAAACTTCTCGAAGATTCCCTCGCACACAAGGCTGTTCACCTGTGACATGTAGTTGACCGGCAGGATGTTGTGCCATTCCAGATACCTGCTGGGGTATCCGGCCGGAGTGGGCGGCCAGGCCGATCCTGCTCCCTCGGTGCCGGGATGGATCGCGACCGGCAGTCCCATCTCGACAGCTGCTTCGTAAATGGGGTGGTACTGCCGCTGGCCGTACGGCGCCCGAGATGTGCTGGCCATCATCACCTGAACCATGCCCGGGTGTGCACCCACGCGCCGAATTTCGGCGGCTGAAGCCTCCGGATCATCCGAGTACACGAGAATGCTCCCGCGGAAACGGTTTGATACCGGCAGCCACCGTTCGATGGTGTTGTCGTTGTACGCGGATGCTATTGCGTTGGCGTAATCCGGATCGGCGCCCAGTGCCAGCGTTCCCGGCCCCGTGAGAATCGCATAGTCGATCTCGAATCGATCGAGATGATCCGTGATCAGGAATTCCGGATCGCTTGCGGGCGCTCCGCCACCCGGTGGAGTCGCATCGCGTCGCGGAACACCGCGCGGATTGTGGTAAAGGCCACCAAGGTCATAGCCGGAGGTCTGCCACCGGGCCCGCCACGCTGCGGGCAGGTAGTCCACGACGCCTGTCAAGGAGTTGTGAACATCGGTGTCAACTACTGGGAATACATCCGATCCGGTCACTCGCACTCCACTGTTTTGATCGACGTTCCCTACACGTATGCAAGACGTCATCTTGCATTACTGTAGTCATTACATTATCATCTGGGCTTATGGTGGTCAATGAGAACGTTCGTCCCGGTGACGTTCAGTCTGTGCATCGCGCCCTGCAGTTGCTGGAAGCTGTGGGCAACGCCGGCGAGATGGGTGTGTCTGAGCTTGCGCAAGAACTCGGCCTCGCGATTTCCACAGTGCACAATATTCTCCGCACTTTGGTTCATCGTGGTTATTTGACGAAAAATGCGGGTCGATATCGGCTTGGCCCTGCGGTCACCGTACTGGGCTCGCAGTGGGATCCGGTGCAATCCTTGGCCACCTCGACCCGGCCCCGGCTCGCCGAGGTCAGTGAACGTACCGGTCAAGCAGCAGTCGCGACGGTGCTGGTGGGCGATGAGGCTTGCCTTATCGCATACACACCCGGGACCGGACCGGTGACCGCGAGCTCGCCGGGTTGGACTCGGGAGAATCCGATGGGTCTGGCGACGGGTCGGGTATTGGTCGCTATGCTCCGCAAGCAGAACTGGCCTGAGTTTGTCAGTGCGGGCAAATCGGTTGAGCCCAACCGGCGGGCCGAGGAATGGCGGACCGAGCTGAGCGCCATTGTCGAGTCGGGAGTCTGCATCAAACAGGCAACGAACGCCGATGAGACGGTGTCTGTGGCCGTGCCGGTATGGACGACGGGCGGCTCGGTCGTCTGCTCCATCGGCTGCTCGACCCCGGGTTATTACGCGACCGAAAAACTCATCAACAGTGTTTTGGACGCGCTGTGGGACGCAACGACAAGTCTTTCCGAGGAATTCGGGTGCGAGCGGCTGCCATTGGCCAAACCGCGGCGATTTCACGGATTGGCCCCGCGCAAACGGTAGTTTGCCGGTCATGGAGTCGCCGAAAAATCCGGGAGTTCGTCGACGCGATGGCAGGCAACGAGCGAATCCGCGACCGGAAGAAGCTCCGGCAGCTCCTCGTGGCAGCGCGAGGTGGCGTAGGGACAGCGCGCGGCAAAGGGACATCCGGCGTTTGAATCGGTTGCCAATGCCTCGTCGTCCTGCGCGAATTCCTTCCGCAGCTTGCGCCGGCTCCGTTGCTGAACCGGGTCGGGGACCGGGGCGGCGGCCAGCAGCGCGCGGGTGTACGGGTGGCGTGGTCGGTTGGATATCGCGGCCGTGCTGCCAAGCTCCATGATCCGACCGCGATAGAGCACCACGGTCCGATGCGCTACGAGGCGGACCACGGCCAAGTCGTGCGAAATGAACAGATACGTCAAACCACGCTTGCGTTGCAGGTCGGCCAAGAGATTGAGCACCTGGGCCTGGACCGACAGATCCAACGCACTCACGGCCTCATCACAAATGATCAGCTCGGGCTCGATCATCAGCGCCCGGGCCAGCACAATCCGTTGCCGCTGGCCGCCGGAGAAGTGCGCGGGATAACGGCCGGCAGCCTCGGGCGGCAAACCGACGTCGACCAGCATCTGTTCCAGCGATTCTCGCATCTGGGCCCGAGACATGGTCCGGTGCACCATGAGCGGCTCGATGAGACTCTGCCCAATCGTTCGGGTCGGATTGAGCGAGCCGTACGGATCCTGGAAGACCATTTGGACATGTTCGCTGACCCGCCGCCGGTCAACTTTCCGCGTCGCGCTGGCGATCTCTTGGCCGGAAAGCGTAACCGTTCCCGATCCGACCGGGGCAAGACCGACGATGGAATTGCCGATCGACGACTTTCCGGAGCCGGACTCGCCGACCAGCGCGACCGTCTCCCCCGCGCGGATATCGAAACTGACCCGATCGACCGCTCGGTGGCCGGCCGAGCGTCGGCGCGCGGAATAGACCACCGACAGGTCGCTAACCGACAGCAGCGGATCAGACATCGACGGTCTCCCCCAGACTTGCGGCGCGTTCCGGCCGCACGCAACGGGACATCCGGCCCGGAGCGACCAGATTCGCCGCGATCGGGCCAGCGGTGCAAGCGTCGTCGCGGTGTGGACAGCGTTCAGCGAAACGACACGAGACCGGCCATTGCGCGGGGGCGGGGACGCGACCCGGAATCGCGGGCAACGGTATTTCTGTTGCCCGGTGCGGATTGGCGGCCAACAACGCCGCGCTGTACGGATGCAGCGGTCTGGCGAACAATTCCTCCACTGCGGCGAGTTCGACTGCCTGACCGGCGTACATAACGGCCACGCGATCGCACGCATCAGCGATCACGCCGCAGTCGTGGCTGACGATCAACACCGCCATGCCGGTGGTCTCCTGCAACGAACGCAGCAGATCCAGAATCTCCGCCTGAACGGTGACGTCGAGCGCGGTTGTCGGCTCGTCGGCAATCAGCAAACGTGGCTGACCGGCAAGGGCGAGCGCGATGCACACCCGTTGGGCCATGCCGCCGGACAGTTCATGCGGATAGCGCCGCATGACCTGCTCCGGATTCGGCAGCTGCACCTGGGCAAGCAGCGCAAGCACCTGCTCATCGCCAGCTTTACGACCGATACCCTGATTGCGTCGAACGACCTCGCGCAGCTGACTGCCTACGGTCACACC
>JBEDUI010000019.1:0-8412 GCA_040414495.1 Mycobacteriales bacterium | reverse complement strand
ACGGGCCGCACGACACCAGCACCGGCGCGGGCATGCGAGTGCCCCCGCACCCGCACACCGGCCTGCAGACGGTGAGCTGGCTGGTCCGGGGCGAGGTGCTGCACCAGGACAGCCTGGGCAGTACTGCGCTGATCCGGCCGGGCCAGCTCAACCTGATGACGGCGGGCCGGGGGATCGCCCACTCCGAGGAGTCACCGCAGCCGCGTTCGCCCGTACTGCAGGGTGTGCAGCTGTGGGTCGCGCTTCCCGACCCGTACCGTCAAACAGATCCTGACTTCGCCCACCACCCGCAGCTTCCGGTCGTGGCCGATGGCGGCATGACCGTGACGGTCATCATGGGCGAGCTGGCCGGCGCGGTCTCACCCGCGCGGACCTTCAGCCCCATCTTGGGCGCGGAGGTGGTCCTCACCGGCGGTGGCCGGTTGCCGCTGCGCGAGGATTTCGAGTACGGGACGCTCGTGCTCGACGGGCGCGCCGAGCTGGATGGCGTCGCGCTGGGCCCCGGCACGCTGCTGTACCTGGGGCGCGGGCGTACCGAGCTGGCGCTGCGCGGCGACGGGCGGGTGCTGCTGCTGGGCGGTGAGCCGTTCGAGGAGCGGATCGTCATGTGGTGGAACTTCGTCGGCCGCAGCCATGAGGAGATCGCGGCGGCCCGGTCCGACTGGGAAAGCCTGGACGGCCGCCGGTTCGGCCCGGTCGTGGGCGGCGAGAGCGAGCGAATTCCGGCCCCACCGTTGCCGACCGTGCGGTTGCTACCACGACGTCGGTAATTCCGGTTTTGCCTTGGGGGTTGGCCGGCGACGGTGGCGGGGATAACCAGGCATGGCAATTTTCCACGTGCTCATCGACCGTCCGCCGCGTGCCGTCTGGGAGGTGCTCGGCGACGCCCGTGCCTACGCCGAATGGGTCGCCGGCACCAGGGAAATACGCGAAGTGGACGAGGACTGGCCCGCGGTAGGCGCCCGGATCGGCTTCGTGGTGGGCGTTGGCGCGCTGACCTGGCAGGATCAGACGATCGTGCGTTTGGTCGAGCCCGAGCGCCAGTTGGAATTGGAGGCGCACGCCGGCCGGCTCGGTACGGCCCGTATCTCGATCACGATCATGCCGTGGGGTCGGACGCAGTCGTTGGTGATTCTGGACGAACACCCGCTGTCCGGCCTGGGTGAACGACTGCACAACATCGCATTGGATGTCGCGTTGCGATTCCGGAACCGGCGAATGGTCCGTACCTTGGGCAAAGTCGTGGAAAACCGGCATCCGGTGGGGGTTCCGTGACCCGGGAACCCAAGCCGGTCGGGGCGGAGCAATTCCTGCCGCCCGGCTCGAAGAGCCTGTCCGCGCTGCGCCAGGCCGCCGCCGATTGTCAGGGTTGCCCGCTGTACGAAGCGGCCAGCCAGACAGTTTTTGGCGCCGGGCCGGCCAAAGCGCGCCTGATGCTCATCGGTGAAACGCCGGGCGATTACGAGGATCGGGCCGGCGAGCCGTTCGTCGGTCCGGCCGGGCGGGTCCTGGACCGGGTGCTCGATGACGTCGGGCTGGCCCGCGATGAGCTGTACCTGACGAATGCGGTCAAGCATTTCAAATTCGTACAACGCGGAAAACGACGGCTGCACAAGACCCCGAGTCAGCTCGAATCGGCGGCGTGCGCACCGTGGTGGCGCGCCGAACTCGCCGCCGTACAGCCAGAATTACTGGTCTGCCTGGGCGCGGTCGCGGCCAAAGCGGTTCTGGGTACGTCGTTCCGGGTGACCAAACAACACGGTCAACTGCTTGACCCGCCGGACCCGCTCCCGCCGAACATGCGCATTGTGGCGACGATCCACCCCTCGGCAGTACTGCGGGCCGAAGATCGCGACACGGTCTACAAAGGATTCCGCGAGGATCTGCTGGTTGCCCGAAAGGCGTTAGACGGGTAATTCAGCCTAATTCAGCCGCGGCGGCTCACGAGTTGGACCGGATTGCCGTCCGGGTCGGTGATCCAGCCGGCTCGCAACGTGCCGACGAAATCGTGCGGCGGGGTGAGCGGCTGCGCTCCCTGCTCGACGACCCGCGCGTAGGCAGCGTCGATATCGTCGGTCCACAGCACCAATTCGGCCCGGGCCGGACCGGTGCCGGCCGGAATGCCATGCATTTCGCGGGCCGAGTCGATCGAGCCGAGCCCCAGGGTGAAATCGCCCAATTGCATTTCGGCGTGGATCGGCGTGCCGGTCGGCCCGGTGCGGAACGTCTCGGTGAAGCCGAACAGGTCGCCGTAGAAACGGATCGCGGTTTCGACGTCCTGTACGTAGAAGTTCACCTGCGGGCTGCGAAACATGACCGCATACTAACCCGGCCTGATCCGGACCCGCGGCGATGATCGGCTCGATCTGGCGCCGTACCGCTGCTAGCGTCCAACCGGATAGCGCCGAGGGAGTGACATGAAGATCACGGACGTCAAGACGTTCATTGTCAACCGACCCAGCCGCAGCTACACGTTCGTCAAGATCTACACCGACGAGGGGCTGACCGGGCTCGGCGAGGCCGGGATCAACGGCAAAGAATTGGCGATCCAGGGGCTCGTCGAGACGTACGCGCCGATTCTGCGCGGCATGGACCCGTCCCGGATCGAGCACATCTGGCAGACCCTGTGGCGCGGTCAATTCTTCCGCGGCGGGCACGTGCATTCGGCCGTCGTCGCCGCTATCGACATCGCGCTGTGGGACCTGCGCGGCAAGACGCTGGGCGTGCCGGTGTACGACCTGCTCGGCGGCAAGACCAGGGACTACGCTCGCTGCTACTGCCATGTGCAGCGCAGCGGTGGCGATGAGCCGTCCGGTCCGCGGGCCGGCATCGACAGCATGGTCGAGTACGCGCGGAAGCAGGTCGAGGACGGCTGGAAGTTCGTACGGTTCGGCGCCAACGAGGGCAGCGGCCTGGACCGCTCCGGTATTTACGAACAGTCGCGGGCGCTGGATTGGACGGTGGCGGCATTCGGCGCGCTCCGGGATGCGCTGGGCCCCGAAATCGAGATCTGCGTGGATTTCCACCAACGCACCACGCCGCCGTACGCGATCCAGTTGGCCAAGGAATTGGCGCCGATGCGGCCGTTCTTTATCGAGGATCCGCTACGGGCCGAGAATCCCGCCGAATTCGCGTATTTGCGCCAGCACATTTCCGTACCGATCGCGACCGGCGAACAGCTGCCGAGCAAATGGGATTTCCGCGAACTGATCGAACGGAGCCTGCTCGATTACTGCCGGGTCGATCTGTGCATCGCGGGCGGATTGACCGAGGCGCGCAAGATCGCCGGTTGGTGCGAAACGCATTACATCGAACAGGTCCCGCACAATCCGCTCGGCCCGGTCTCCACCGCCGCCTGCCTGCATTTTGACCTGTCCACGCCGTTATTCGCGGTGCAGGAACTGACCTGGCGGCCGGACCTGCTCGCCGATGTGGTCACTACCGATATGCGGCTGGAGGGCGGAAAGCTCTACAGCGGCGGTTCCCCCGGTCTGGGCGTGGAATTGGACGACGAGGCGGCGCTGGCTCATCCGTACGAGCATCCGGGGCTGCGCATCCTGTACCGGGAGGACCAGTCGGTCACCGATTGGTAATGCCTTAGGCGAGTACCGCAACACCGACCCGACCACCGTCCACATCAACCACCGTCCCGTGCACAAATGCCGCCTCGTCGCTGGCCAGATATACCGCGGCGTGCGCAATGGCGTCCGGTGTTCCCGGTGCCCCGGCTGGCGTGCCGGCCATCATGCGTCCACCCGGCTGCGATTCCGGCGACGGTTCGTGCACGACGCCGGGCGAAATCGCATTGACCCGTACTCCGGCCGGCCCGAATTCGGCCGCCCAGGCTCGGGTCAGCGTTTCCATCGCGCCTTTGCTGGAGGCGTAAAGCGCGCCGACCGGAATTCCGAGTCGGGCGACCCAGGAGCCGAGGTTGATGATCGCCCCATTTCCCCGTTCGACCATGGCCGGGGCGATTGCCGCGGTGAGAAAGAACGGCGCCTTGACGTTCACCGCATAAACCTCGTCGAATTCCGCCTCATCGGTGGCCGCGGTGACCGCACCCGGATAAATGCCGGCATTGTTGACAAGTACGTCGATGTGTCCACCGAGGACACCGGTGGCCGCCGCGGCCAGCTCACGGGAGGCCGCGGCCGAACCATCGAGGCGGGCCGGTACGAAATCGGCCCGACCACCGGCGGCGCGGATCTCAGCGACAACGGCGTCGCCGCGTTCCTTGCTGCGGCCCGATACGGCGACCTGGGCGCCTTCGGCGGCGAAGGCGACCGCGATCGCGCGGCCGATATTGCTGGTGGCGCCGGTGACGAGCGCGGTCTTGCCGGCTAGCCGATTGGTCATGGTGCAAGCTCCTGATCAATAGATGGACTGCCCAGTCCAGACCGTAACACATGAATGGACTGACCGGTCCATACGTACTAAGGTGGGTTCATGAGCACGCAGCTGACGGCCAAGGGCGCCGCAACCCGGGCCCGGATCGTCGAGACGGCGGCGGATCTGATCCTCGCGCGCGGCGTGGGCGGCACCAGCCTGGACGACATCCGGGCCGGGACCGCGACCAGCAAAAGCCAGCTATTCCACTATTTTCCCGGCGGCAAGAACGATCTGGTCGCCGCGATCGCGGCATTCCAGGCCGAGCGGGTTTTGGCGGCGCAGCAACCGTTTCTCGACACCCTCGACAGCTGGGAGGCGTGGGCGGGCTGGCGTGATTCGGTCGTCGCGCACTACGGCTCGCAGCCGCACTGGGGTTGCCCGATCGGCGCGATGACCAGCGAGTTGATCAACACCGACCCGACCCATGCGGCCGCGGTAACCGCGTACATGGACCGTTGGCGGGGCTACCTGCGGGATGGGCTGGAGCGGATGCGGGACGCCGGTCTGCTGCGGGCCGATGCCGATCCGGAGCGGCTGGCGATATCGGTCTTTGCCTCACTGCACGGCGGTTTGCTGCTGACCCAGACCACGGCCTCGATCGCACCGCTCGAGGCCGCCCTCGACGGTGCCCTGGCCATGCTGCACGCCGCGGCCGCCTAACACGGTTCGGCACGTCACTCGACTGATTTCCGGCCGGCAATTACCGCCGCCAGCAATAGCGGTACGCCGAGCAGAAATGGCGCGCGAATTCCCCACACGCTGGCCGCGGCGCCGCCGAGCAGGGCACCCAGCGGCGAGGCGGTCATCACTGCGGTACGTTCCGCGCTCAGGACCCGGCCGAGCAGGTGGGTCGGGGTCCGGGATTGGTACTGGGTGGCGGTGATGACGTTCCAGACCCCGAAGTTGAAGCTGCTCATGGCCAGAGCGAGCGTGGTGATGATCGGCTCGGCCGTGAATGCGAGTACCGCCTGCGCCACCGCGGCCGCGAGCAGCGCCATGTTCAGGCAGCGCGTGGTCCCGAACCGTCGGCCCAGCCGGGCCGCGACCATGCTCCCGGCCAGCCCGCCGAACGCCCCGATTCCAACCAGAATCCCATACGTACGAGGCGATTCGTGCAGCACCTGCCGTACGTACAAAACCAGGATCGCGAACCAGGCGTTGTCGGTCAGCGCCAGAATCGCTGTCTGCACGGTGATCATGCGCAGTTGGCGATGGTGCGCGAGCCAACTGGTGCCAGTCGCGATGTCGCGCCACAGACTGCCGCGTTCGCGGGGAATGTCCACATTGGGCAACAGCCGCAGCAGCCCGGCCGAAACCGCTGACAGCAGGGCTTCCAGACCGAACGGCAGGGCCGCGGCCAATGCGAACAGCGCGCTGCCCGCCGGTGGGCCGACCAGCTCCGACGCGCTGCCGGCGGTGCTGGCCAGCCGGCCGTTCGCCCGATCCAGGTCCGCCGCCGGGACGAGCTGCGGGGTCAGCGTGGTGGTCGCGGTGCCGATGAAGATCCCGCAGGTGGCGTAGGCCGCGCTCACCACGTAGATGAGCGGCAGGGTGGCCTGATCGGTCGCGGCGGCGACGGCGAGTACAGCGACGATCCCGGCGTTGCCGACCAACGCGACGACAGCGAGCCGGCGTCGATTGGTCCGGTCGGTGATCGCGCCGGCGGCCAGGCCCAGAACCAGCCACGGCAGCTCCCGGATCGCGGCCACGCCGGAGACCGCGGTCGGCGCGCTGGTCAGGTTGCTGGCCAGCAGCGGCAGCGCGGCGCCGGTCAGCCCGGTGCCGAGGCTGCTGGCGGTGCTCGCGGTCCACAACAGCCGGTACGGCCGGCCCCAGTCCGGTTTGGTCATGATCCCTCAGCTTCTGATACTGACGAATATCAGAAGCAAGCTAGCTGGTAACTTCTGATACTGCAACACCTCGTGGATGAGCGGAGTCGGTCGCGATGGGGCGAGTCAGCCGGGATCGGGCGCGTGCCGTATTGGCCGAATACGAACTCGCGCTGAGCCGCTCGCAGCTCTCCGAGTCCTCGCGTCGGCTGTACCGGTCGCGGGTCGCCGGCTATCTGCGTTGGCTCGTCGAATCCGGTGTGAGGTTGCCGCGCGATCCGTTCGGGGACGTTTCGGCCCGTAATGACGCGGTGCGCGAATATCGGGTCTGGTTGAAAAACGAGCGACAGGTCCGGGCCAGCACGGTTAACGCGGCGCTGACGGCGTTGGATCATTTCTACACTCATTTACAGCTGGGCCCGATTCCCCATCCGCGCGAGGAATTGGACAGCGGCGCCCGGCGCGTTCTGGACAGCGACGAACAGCGGGAATTCCTGCGGGCCGTGGAAAAGCATTTGTCGGCCCGGGACAAAGCCGTTGCGTACGCGCTGTTCTACACCGGACTGCGGGTAGCGGAATTGGTGTCGCTGGATCTGCCGCACCTGCGCCGCAACGCCGACAATACGTTGATCGCGATTACGATGCCGGCCCGGGAATTGCCACTGGAGGAGCCATCCGGCCCGGTCCTGGGACAATGGCTGGACGAGCGTCAACTGTGGACAAACGCCGACCAGACGCCGGCCGTGTTCATCAACCAGCGTGGTGGCCGGCTGACCGACCGGTCGGTCGACGACCTCATCGTCCGTACCAGTTCGGCCGCCGGCCTCAATACCACGTCGAATGTGACGCCGAAGGTGCTGCGGCGGACCTTCGCCCATCGCATGGTGAATCGCGGTACCGACCTGGAACGGCTGGCCACCCTGCTCGGGCACCGCCGGATCGACACCACCTCTCGATATATCGAGACCGGTTCAGTAGATTGAGTCCCATGCCATTCCGTTAGGTCCCGTTCTATTAGGTCCGCGCTGCCTGCGCGCGTGCTCCTCCTCGACCACTCGGTCCCGTCCGTTCGGTCCGAGTACGAGGAGAACCCACCGTGCCATCGCGCAAGCGCGCGCCATTTGTCGCGCTCACAACCCTGCTGCGTCGCCGTTTTCCCGATGTCGATCCGTCCTGTGTGGTCTCCCGCAGGCAGGTCCTGGTCGACGGCGTGCCTATCACGAATGTCCGGGCGCGAGTCCGCGCCGATTCCGCTGTTCGAGTCTCGTCGGCGCGACCGCTGCGCGGGACGATCAAGCTGGCGCACGCGTTGTGCACCTTCGATATTGGGGCGTCTGGGGTTACGGCCCTCGATCTGGGTGCGGCCGCCGGCGGTTTTACCCAGGCCTTGTTGGATGCCGGCGCTCGTCGGGTTTATGCGGTCGACGCTGGCATTGGTCAATTGCGGGGGTGGTTGCGGGCCGATCCGCGGGTGATCAATCTGGAGCGGACGAATCTCGGCCAGCTCAGCAAAAATCTCGTACCGGAGCCGGTGAACCTGGTGACGATGGATTTGTCGTATCTGGCCGTAGCCGGGGCGGTTGGTCAACTCCCGGCGCGGTTGCTGGCGCCGGAAGCGCAATTGGTCGCGTTGATCAAGCCGACGTTCGAATTGCGTTCCGGCCGGCTGGCCGCGCAGCCCGACCAAGTCGCTACGGCAGTGGCCACGGGGGCCTGTGCCCTGGCGCTACGTGGTTGGCAGGTGCTTGGCGAGGCGCGCTCTCCGATTGCCGGGTCCAAAGGCGCGGTCGAGGTGTTTCTGCATGCCCGCAAGCTTTAGTTGTGGATTACGGACGCGGGTCAAAGCGGCCGATCTCCCGCATCGCCGCGCTGCCGAATTCGATCGCGGCCTCAAAGGCGACCTTGCCCTGTTCGGCGGTGGCGCCGCGCGGATCGCCGACAATTCCACCGGTGCCGAAATCGTCACTCAGCCAACCGAAGCTGACCGGTTTGCCGAAGCCAACATGTTCGTACTGGGTCAGCTGGTCGGGCACGGCGCGAGCGGCCAATTCCATGTGCACGAGGTCTGGACGCAGATGCAGCATCATCGACGTCTCGCCCCGTCCACCGTGGACACCCATGCCCAGCTCTTCGTCGGCCGAGGACCGCCCGCCCTGATCGACGGGCCGGCCCGGGTGCATGAGAAACGTCTGCA
>JBEDUI010000018.1:0-2743 GCA_040414495.1 Mycobacteriales bacterium | reverse complement strand
CACTCTGAGATCCCAACACAATGGGAATAACCGCAGAGTCACAGGCGATGCGGCGGGCGGCTTCGGCGGTGATCGCGGCGCCAGTGCCCAGGGTTCCAATGCCCGGCCGCGGCAACGATGTGTCGTCAGTTTGCTTGCCGCGCAGGTCATTTAGGGCGATCGTCACCGTCACTTGTGGCTTCTCGCCGCGCACGGCGGGCAGTCCGCCGTCGGCCAGCGTCCGATCGCACAATTGGACGAGGGCGTCGGCCATGCGGCGGCTCCCCGAGCGGGTGTCGGGCACGCCGTTCACGGCTGGTTCGGGTTGGGCGAATGCGCTGAGGGCGGCTTGGACGGTGGCGGAGGCTTCGGAGTCGAGGCGGCCGCGGATGTAGTCCATGCCGCCGACGTCGCGGCGGAAGATCAGTTCGCGGCGGTGTGGCTTGTCTTCATCGAGCGTGCCGTCGGGATCAAGCACGGCATGCAACCGTTTGGCTAATACGCGGACGCGCCCAGGGTCCATGTCGCGGGATTGCTCGGCGAGGAATTCTTCGGCCTCGGCTCGTTCCCGCACGCCGACCGCGACCGGCAATCGCTTCATCGCCTCGCCGATCACTCGTACGTGCTCGGCTGAAAGGGCGCCTTCGGAAGCGGCTGCCGCGGTCGCCGGCAATTCCGGTTCGACGATCTCACCGGAGACGCTGACCGAAGCGACCAATTCCTGCGACGTCCGGACCCGGGCCTTCGCTTCACCGGGCGAGAGGCGTAACCGTGCATGCAAGAATGCTTCGGTCGATAATCCAGCGTGCTGATCAGCGATATCCCGGGCGTGAAAGTCCGCCAGCTCACGGCATCGGGCGAACTCCAGCAGCCGAAACGCCGACTCCATCCCTTCCATGCAATCGGCCGACTCCTGACCCGGCAACCGCCACCACTCTGCCTCGACCAATCCTTTCACGACAGCATGCAACGACCCGATCAGATCCGCCACGGGACGCGGGCCGATGCTCGTCGTGCTGCTCATACCCAAAACTCTATAACGACCCACTGACAATTCTGGCCGCAGAATGAGCTATCTAGAAGAATTACCTTCGGTCACCAAATCGTCACAATCCGCGCCACGTAATCGATCTGAGTTACCGCTGGCGAGGCGAGGTGACCCAAAGGAGTTCGTGAAACGCCAAAATTAGCGCTCGGAATTAAGCCGCGGCAGCGGAGCGGGTTGTAGAGATGCAGGCTACTCGGGATTTCGGCGCGGCGGCGCGGCGGTGAAGGCGAGCAGCGTAACAACAACGCCGAGTATCGCTGGAATCCACAATGCGTGCTGTAATCCGAAATGCTGCGCGGCGAAACCGATCACGGGCGGACCGACGAGAAATGCCCCGTACCCAATGCTCGATACCGCAGCGATCGCGTCGCTGGGCCGGGAACCCCCACGCTCACCAGCGGCACTGATCGTGGCCGGGAACACCACGGCCAAACCTACGCCCCACAATGCCGGGCCGGCGTAGACCGCGACGTACCCCGGCGACAGAATCGTGACCGCGATTCCCGCTGCGGTAACCAAACCGGAGGCGCGGATCACCGCGACCCGGCCGAACCGCTCCAATGACCAACCGCCGGCCAACCGACCGATCGTGAGTGTCAACGCATAGGCGACGTATCCCGTAGCAGCGATGCTCTGGCTTTCCCCGCGATCGTCGGTCAGGTGCAACGCCAGCCAGTCGGCCGCACTGCCTTCGCCGATGCCGGAAAACAGCACCATCAGTCCCATGAGGACAATCGGCCAGGTCAATACCCGCCCGGAATGCGTGTCCGAGGACGAGTCGCTAGCACGCAGGTCGTTCCATAGCCGGGTGATCAGCAGGTTCAGGATCAGCAGCAACGGAATGGCCAGCCACAAATGGACGCTCAGCCGCAGATTCGCGCCGGCGAATATCGCGCCGATGCCGGTTCCGGCCAACAAACCGGCGCTCCACGAACCATGCAGCATCGGCATGATCGCCCGGCCGTAACGCTTTTCCACCGCCGCGCCATGCACGTTGAGCGTGACATCCCAGGCGCCGTAACACATGCCGGCCACCAGGAACAGCAATGCGAATATCCACACATTCGATATCAACGACAGCGCTGGCAGCGCCAGGCAGGCGCCGACCGACATCACCCGGGAGACCTGCAGCGTCGAGAACCGCCGGGTCGCCCATCCGGTAAACGGCATCGAGATCAGCGAGCCCAAGCCCATGCAGAGAAAAACCAGGCCGAGCACCCGGAATTGCGCGTGCAGATGGTCGCGGATCGCCGGTACCCGTGACGTCCACGACCCCAGTACGGCGCCATTGAGTGCGAATACGACAAACGTGGCAACTACATCCCGTTTGATCGTGAGGCTACTGGGGTTCTCAGTGGGATGCGCGAGCGCCGCGTCGGTCGACATGAGACGAAAGCATGACGGGCGCGGCGCGGCCAGTCCACTTTCCGACAGACCGCCACAGGTCGCTCATTTCCCGGCAGCGACCACCGACAGCAGTTCGTAGCCCACGTGCGCGGCCGCGATTCCGGTGATTTCCGCGTGGTCGTAGGCCGGCGCGACCTCGACGATGTCGGCGCCGACCAGGTGAACGTCGGCCAGTGACCGCAGCGTAGCCAGCAATTCCCGTGTGCTCAGCCCGCCGGCTTCGGGGGTTCCGGTACCGGGCGCGTGGGCCGGGTCGAGTGCGTCGATATCGACCGACACGTACACCGGCGCCTCGCCGATCCGCTGATG
>JBEDUI010000017.1:0-29241 GCA_040414495.1 Mycobacteriales bacterium | reverse complement strand
CGGCAGCTGCCAGCTTCCGTGCTCGGTCAGGCAGGTGCCCCACTGGGGCTGGTGGCCCATGCCGTAGATCTTGATCGTGCCGAGGGTGGCCGAGTACGTCTGCGCGGCATCGAGGCCATCGAATGGCACTTCGTAGGTCGGATCGTTTGGCGCGGCCTCGGTGGCGTGGAGTACACCGTCGGCGTCCAGGTACGCCCACTGCTGCAGCCGGTCCCGTACCGCCGGGTCGGTGTCCGGGTCGGCCAGCAGCTGCCGCAGCGGCTCACCGAACGGGCCGAACTCCGGTACCTCGCCCCGCCGGAATGGGCTGAACCAGCGCAGTACGGCGAGCTGGAACTGCGGCCAGCCGGCGGCCTGGAAGTTCAGCTCGGGCGCCTTTTTCGGGTTGTAGACGTACTGCTGGCCGACCGCCTCGAGTGCGGACAGCTGCGGTAGCAGGCCGTCCATGCCGCTGCTGACCAGCGGGATCATCCAGCGCGGCACGGCGAATTGGTAGACCGACAAGTGCGTCAGCGCGTTGTGCCCGGTCTGCGCAACCGGCTGCTCCAGCACGAACTGCGAGCGGTAGCCGGCGTCCTGCATGCGCCCGGCCAGCTGCTGGCTCAGTGCGACCAGCCTCTCGTGCAACGCGGGCGGCGGGGTCAGCACGACGTCCAGCGTGACCAGCTCGAACGGGTCGCCGGTCAGCCACTCATCCGCGCCCGGCGGCACCAACTCAGTCCCCGGCGCTTCGTTCCGTGCGTTTGCCGCTCCGATCGCGTTGCGCAGGCCGTGCGCGTAGAAGCCGAGGACGTTCAGCGCGGTCAGCTCTGCACGCGGGACGGCTACGGCACCAGCGGGCGCGGTCTGGCCCGGAGTAACCGCGACAATCGGCGGCCAGCCGTGCTGTTCGGCCAGATCGACCAGCTGGGCCAGGGCCGGGATCTGTGCGCCGAGCTGCTTGAGCTTGGCGATCACCACGGCGTGCTGGGCGAGCGCCAGCGCTCCGGTCTGGTCATCGAAGTGCGCGACCTGACCGGCCAGTCTCGCCTCGTCGAGCTGGTCGTAGGCGCGCGCCGCCGGGGCCATGTTCGGGTGGTCGGTGCAGTAATTCTCGATGAGCTG
This sequence comes from Mycobacteriales bacterium, assembly GCA_040414495.1. GTDB lineage: Bacteria > Actinomycetota > Actinomycetes > Mycobacteriales > QHCD01 > DATAVB01. The sequence goes on along the minus strand of JBEDUI010000017.1, from coordinate 28,137 downwards.
GTTCAGCTCGCGGAATGCCTCGGCAAGCTCGCGGACTACCTCGTGATCGGGGGTGTTCTGTCCAGGCTCGACGGCGCGCTGGTCAGAGTCGGAGATCCGATTCTCAAGCTGGTCGGCCCGGCGCTTGATCTCTTGCAGGGTGACGCCGGAGGGCGGGCGGGTCTCGGCAGCACCGTTCAGCGCATGGGTGAGGGAGCCCCGTGGGAGCGGATGGGGGTCGCCGATGATCTGGGCCGATGGCTCGGGAACGTCAGTGAGCAGCTCGCTCGGACTCCGCTCGACGAGCCGGGTGTCAATGTCCGGGCCGATCGCGGTGAGTACGGACTTGGGATCGAGCCCGTAGGCGACGGCGTAATCGGCCGCAGCCTTCCAGAAGGCGACCTCCGTACGCCGGCAGGCAAGCTCCTGACGTTGTCCTTCCGACAGTTGCCGGAACTGCGCGCGGGTCTCCGCGTGGTTTTCCAGGTCCTCGACCCAGTCCCGCCCGGGCGCGGCGCCCGGGCCACGATAGGGATCCACCGCCACCCCGTGGGCGTTCTCGTGTGCCACGACGGCGCCGAACGTCGCCAGCGACACCTCCGCGAACACCACCGCGAGCCCGGACTCATGGTCGAAGACGGCAACGGTGTCGTCGCTGTCGATGACCTCCTGGCCGATGTCCAGCCCGGCCCGGTCGACACCCCGTTCGGTGAGCGGCGCCGCCCGCAGCATCCGCTCGATCAGCGTGTCGTCCACAGTGAAACGATCCGCGGTTGCGCCGGTGGTGGCCTGGTGTTCGGCGATCGTCTGGGCGTAGGCGACCGCCCGGGCGACCCGGAGCACGCTGAATACGGCGCCCTGCGGGGTAGCCATCCGGGTCTGAGCCATCGCCGCCGGATTCAGCGGATCGGCCAGCCGCATCGCCTCCGAGTCGCGCAGCTGCGTTCGGGCGAGCTTGCTCTGCTCCTTCAGGAGATCGACCAGGGTATGGAACGCGGACAGGTCATCGGGGTGTCCGTGCGCTCGGAACTGCTCGACGACCTCGGTCGCGGCATCCACGCCCTTGTTGATCGCGTCCTCGAGCCGGCTGAACTGCTTAGCCGCTTGTTTCTGCTCCTGCGTTCCGGTCGCGCTCAGCCACTCCAACTCGGCGTCGATATGCCGGCGGCGCTCGCTGGGCAACTCGGGATACGGGCTCGAGACAGGCGCCCGGTAGAGCAGGCGGTTGCCTCGCTTGTAGTCGAGTTCTTCGTCCTCGTCTTCCCGCAAGAGCCGCTCGATCTCTGGCACGTCTATCTGTTGCTGATGGTCAGCGGGAAGGTCGAACCATACGAAGCTGGCGCGGGATCTGCGCTCCCGCGGCGTAAAGAGGTCCCGCAGCGCGGGCGGCACGACGTATTGCTGGGCTTCGGAGTCGCTGACCTGCGGCGTCAGGAACTCCGCGATGAGGCTCCGCACCAGTTGTTGTGGGTACCGTTTGCTTGCGATCGCCCGACGCGCGGCAGCCACGGCTGGCGACTCATGTTCCGGGATCAGGCCCGCATTGGCCACTGTCAACGGCATGTATTCGACAACCGAAGCCAGCAGCTCGGTCAGCGTCGTGCCCGGGTGAACCACGAGCCCGACCCCGTCCTCCCAGGAGACCTGGTCGGTCGTGGCTGTCCTGGCGTTGGCTCCGTCGTACTTGAGCGGCGGCACCTGCGCCCCGGTGGGCATGTTCGGCAGGTACCAGCCGACCGCGGCACATACCGTCGCGTAGTCGAGCGGGTGCAGGTCGCGGCCATCGGCGGCCGGCAGGGCGTGATGGTGTCGCAGGTACGCGGCGCCCAGCGGATCGATCCCGGCCAGTGCCTGGCGCAGCGTCATATCCAGATTGGGCATCGCCAGCAACGGAGTCACCTGCTGGTGCAGGGCGATCAGCACGCCGGCGGTGCTGTTGACCGTCTCCAGAGAGACAGTTGCCGGGTCGGCATCCAGCAGTTCCAACACTCGGTCGAGCAATCCCAGGATGGGCTCGATCTGCGACGGCGCGAGATGGGATGACCCGAAGGCGGAACGGACCAGTTCCGCGTCCTGGCGCAGCTTGTCGAACCGCAGGCCATCGCCGGGCGTGGCCCGTTCCAGCGACTCCCGGTGGTGCGGACTCAGGAATTGCTCGGTGGCCAGTTGCTCGACCGCGCCTTCGGGCGGCTCCGGCGCCAAGAGCGGTAGCCGATCGCGCCATTCCTCCGGCAACAGCGCCCGGATCGCCTGCTCGGTCTTCGGTTCGCGGGTGCTGGTCTCAATCAACCCGTTCAGGAACTGCCGATGAAGGTTGACCGCGGCGACCGCCCGTCGGTGGGCCTCCTGCGCCTGCTCGGATCGCGCCTCGTCCATTGCGACCGCAGTCGGGACCGGAAGGTGCCCGAGCGCGGTCGTATGGATCTCAGCGACGTCGGCGCTGGGCCCCTCCGACAGCTCGTACAGCGCTCGTGCGAATTGCATGGTCCCGTGCAGCAGGTCCATCCCTTGACCTACTACCTCGAAGGACGGCCAGCCCTTCAATTCCTGGCTGATCAGCAGGTCCTGCAGCTCGGGCTGATCGCTGGCGCACTTCTGCAGCTTCGCGATCATCACGGCCAGATCGCCGATGGCGATGTGCTGGTGCTCATCGAGGGTCATCTGCTCGCCGCGCATGTTGTTCTCATCGAGCAGGTCATAGCCGCGGGCCATGTCGGCGAGGCTCGGGTTGGCGTTCTTGCAGTACGTGGCGACGAGCTCGTTCAGCTCGGTGAAGCGCGCGATGAGTCGCAACAGGCTGCGTTGGGTTGGGTCGGCCGCGGCCTCGTTCCGCTCGCGCCGGGCATCGCGCGCCATCCTCTTGATGTCGTCCAGGGTGACCTGGTTCGACTCGGCCTGGCCCGGCGTCTGGCCGTCGGGCGGTTGCTCGGCCGAGGTCTCGATCGTTTGCCTGAGCGCATCGGAAACCACCGGGCCGAGGGCCGTTGGTCTGTCGGCGGTGATTGCGGTTGCCGGTTCTTCGGCCCGGTGCAGGATCTGCCGGGGCTTGAGCGGGGCGAGCCATTCCTCCGCCTGCGGCCCGATGACGCCCGCTGTGGCCGCATCGTCGATTCCGTACGCCAGCGCGTAGCCCACCGCGGCCTGCCAGAACAGCTGCTCTGTGTGCAGGCAGGCCGCCTCCTGACGCTGTCCTTCGGAGAGCTGCCGGTACGCCTTGCGGCTGCGAGCCTGGTTCTCCAGGTCCTCGACCCAAGCGCGCCCCGGCATCGCGTGCTGCGGATCCAGCGCCAACGCGTGCGCGTTCTCGTGGGCCACGACCGCGCAGAAGGAAGCGATCGACATGGTGGGCAGGACGATCGCCCTACCGGTCGACGGGTCGAACATGGCGATGGTGTGCTCTCCGGCGTCCTCACTGTTCGGGTCCAGTGGCACCGCCAGCAGCGTGCGCCGGATCAGCGAGTCGTCCACGGTGAACCGTTCGGCGTCCGGGTGGTCCTGGAGTTCCCCTGCCTGATGGTCGGCGGTCACCCGCTGGTACGCCACCGCTCGCGCGACCTTCACCACGTCGAACGTGGCGGAATCCGCCGTACCGATGGCTTCCTCGTTCAGTGCCAGCGGATGCAACCAGTCGAGCCGCGTCATCGCCGAGCCGCTCGATTGCGGCCAGTGATCCTGGACGATGCGGCTCTGCGCCTCGAACTTCTCCACCAGGGCCAGGAACTCTGGCGGCGCCTCGGCGCCCGGATCTCCGGTATCGCGGTACCGCGCGACGGCGGGCCGCGCCGCCTCGAGATCGCTCAGTATCTCCTCGTCGAGCTGCTTGATCCGGTTCGCCGCGTTGATCTTCGCGGTGACCGCGTCCGCCTCGGCCGTTCCCGGCGTCAACCGGGCGAACTGGTCGAGAAGTGAATCGATCTCTGCCTGGACCGTATCGGCCCGGTCGGCGAACGCCGGCGCGTATTTGCCCCAGGTCGAAGAAAGGGCGTAGGCCTCCCGGTTGCCGACTTTGTGCTCCATGTTGCCCGGACCAGGGCTGCCCGGACCAGGACTGCCCGGACCAGGACTGCCCGGAGCGAGCGGGTTGGCGGAGCCGGCAAGGACCGCATCGGCCCACTGGGCCAGGGCGTTGGTGGCGTTGGTGAACGCCTGCTCGTCGCGCTGCATGAGCTCGACGAGGTTGCGGTAGAAGCTCTGCGCGACCGTCAGACCCTGCCGGCCTTCCGAGCCGCTGAGCAGGTAATACGCCGACGCGGTGCCGGCCAGGCTCGTGGTCGCGGTGTAGCCGGCGCCGGCCAGCAGCTCCTGCTGCACGTGCAGGCTGTGGCCGATCGGCAGGAACTGGCCGAGCATCACCATCGCTGCCTCGATGCCACCGGCAAGGACGCCGGTGACCAGCATGCTGACCGGCCAGGGCTGGATGACGCGGGAGCGTTCCTGAGCCGAAACGTGCTGGGAGATCGGCGTGCCCTGGATCGGCGGCAGTTCCGACTCGCCGTTGATGGCGCCCCAGATCTGCCGGCGTACCTCTCGCATCTGCTCGTTCGCGGCCGCGCGGCTGGTGGCCCGGGCCCGGTCGGTCTGCTGGCTGGTGGCCTGCTCGGCGTACAGCTCCTCGACGACGTCGAGCCCTGCCTGGATGGGCGACCAGAAGCCGCCGGTGAAGATCGCGTTGGCCAGGGTCACCAGTGCCGCGGCCGGATCCGGGTTTGCGGTCAACGCCGCCGAGACCGCGTACGGGGCGGTGTAGCCGACGCCGCGCTGCTTCCAGTCCTGCAAAACGGTGAGGGCGCGGAACGGGCGGTGGTCGTGGATCGGCTCGCCACCCAGCCGGGCCGCGGCCCGGCGCCCGGGTGTCGCGGTCGGCGCGACATCCACCCCCGCCGCCCGCGCCAATGCGGCGAACTGTTCCCGGGTCTGCTGTGCGATGGCTTCGTTGGCCTTGCGTTGCGCCCGGGCATTGCGGGCCGCGGTGTAGTCGCGTTGCCGGTTCCAGTTGCGGATCCAGTAGCCGCCCCGCATCGACTCGCCGTGGGCGAAGAAGAAGCCGTACTGCAGGCCCATCGCGAGCACAGTGGCCGCGGCCAGGACCGGCTGATGCGCGGCCAGACCCGACGCGGCGACGGCCTGAACCACGCTCCACATCAGCTGCGACTTGTTGGTCTGCAGCTGGTACTTGAACGACGTCTGCCCGGTGGCCGGATCGGAGTGCCGGCTGGCCCATAGGTCGGTGTCGGTCCGGGGCGCACGCGGGGGCTCGGCAACGGGCGCGCCACTGAGCCCCTCGAGCACCGGCTGCGCCGCGTCGACCAGCAGGCTGAGTAGGTCCTCGGCCTGCTGCTGGGCCTGGCGGGCTCGCCCGGCCGCCCCCGCGGCCAGGATCTTGTCGTCCTCGATCTGCTGGCCGACCTCGGACCCACGCTGCTGGGTCGCGGTGCCCAGGCCCACCGCGATCAGGGCCGCCATACCGACCGCGGCACCCCACAGCGGGCCGCCGGTGGCCAGCCCGATCGCCGCGCTCTCCGCGCCGATGGTCGCGAAGTTCGCGACCATGGACCAGTTGTAGCGGCTGCGCGACGGAACCCGGGAAGGGGCGGGCTCGCCGGCCTCGATGGCCGCCCGGAACTCCGCCTCCTGGGCCGCGAGCGAGGGCTTCCGTGCCCGGACCCGGGCCGAAATCGGCTTGGTGTTGTCGTTGAGGAACGTACGAAGTTGCTCGGGCAACGCGGACAGGTTGACCTGCGAGTCCTCGAGCTCCTGCCGGCACGCCTGCAGGTTGGACCGCAGTACGGACCGGATGATGCGTTCGTTGCGCCAATCGCCGAACCGGCGCGGATCGACCGGTGCCCAGCGACGGGCGGCCCGGGGCGGCAGTTCCTCAAGGTGCCGCTGCTGCAGCGCGATGTCGGCGACAACGGCGGGTGCTACGTCTTCGGTGGCGGCGGGATTCTGCCGGGCGATAGCCGCCTCGATCGAGGCGATGATCGCCCGCTCCGCGCGGCGGCGTTCCAGGCCACGCTGCACCAGCACCGTGTAGTTGCCCGGACCGGCTCCATATTCGAGCTGGCTTTCCGGCCCGTACAGATCGGCGGACTGGACGTCGATCGTGATCCGGGTGTCGTCGCCGAGCACGATGACGAGGCGACCGTCGTCGAGCCGCACCCACATGTCCCGGCCGTACTCGGCCGAGTGCTGCTGCAGCCAGCGCGCCAATCCCGGCAGATTGCTGTCGTCGTACGGGGCTTCGTAGAGCATCCGGCGGTCCAGCCCCGGCTCGGCCAGCGTTCGGATCGTGGGCCGGCGGCTGGACATACCCTCGACGAAGTTGGCTAGGCCGGAGTCGAAGCGGCGGATTGCGATGAGCTTGCGCTGCCGGTCGGGGCTGAAGCTCATTCCGTGCCAACGCTCGCCGATGCCCTTGTCGTGCGCGAACTTGCGGTACTCCTGCCGCAGCGCGCGCCGCTTGCGCATGCCGGCGTTCTCGTAGTCATGCTGGAACGCCCGCAGCCATCCGATCGCGCCGTGGTCGTTGGGGGAGAGCGGTGTCTCGTCGGTGACCAGACCCGGCAGCTGGTGGACGACCAGCAGATCCGGGCCGAGCTCGCCATCGGCCGCCCGCGCCGCCAGATCGGCCACCGGCTCGCCGGTGGCGATCGAGAGTTGGTGCAGCCGCTTGGCCCGGGCGAGTTGGGCGGCCAACTCCCAGCGGCCCGGCTCGGCCTCCACTGTCGGTGCGAGTTCGATGGCGAGGTCAGCGGCCTCGGCCGGTTCGCTGCCCACGCTGATCGCGACCGTGAACTGCTTGCCGCCGTCGTACCGCACCAGATAAATGCCGTCCTCGACCTCTTCGATCGAGTCGACGGCCGCCGCCGTGGCCAGGTCCGACACCGTGTCGTCCAGCCACCACTCGTCGACCCGCATCGGGTCGATCGGTACGGCCTTGCGGCCGGATCCGAACTCGTTCGCGATCGTGACGACGTCGCCGTACCCGAGGCGCTCCAGCAGAGCGCACCGCTCCTCGCGGGCTGGGGCATCCTCGTGCAGACCGAGCCGGCCGATCAGTTCGGCGATCCGGGCGTCCCGGGCCCGTCGGCCCCGTCGCCGCATCGCCGAGCTGGCCGACGCGCCGGAGTGGCCGGTCGTCCACTCCTCGCGCAGCCGGGCTCTGGTGAGCAGTTCGGTGGCGGCCCGGCAGTCGTCGATCGACAGCGTGTCGTGCACGCCGAAGGCCGGGCGCAACGTATCCGCTCCGGTCAACGCGGTGGTGGCGGTGCGCAGCGAGTTCGCGGCTGTGGTGGCGGCCTGCGCGGCCGCTGTCAGGTTGACGTCGCCGGCCGCGATCAGCGCCACGGCGGCGGCTTCGAGTTCCGCTCGGGCTTCGGCGCCGAGTTCGACCAGGCCGGCCGGATCCCCGATCGCGGCGCGCGCCTCGGCCAGCGCGGCGGTGAGGTCGTCGATCTGCTGGCGGTGCGACGAGTCGGTTGGCAGCTGCGCCACCGCGGTGTCGGCCTTGTCCAGGGCATCGCGCGGAACGGCTAGTACGTCGACCTGGATGGCCAGCATTTCGGCCTGGCCGGCCGCGAGCACCACGGTCCGTTCGGCATCGATGCCGCGGTTGACCTCTCCGCGGAAGAACGCGTCGACCACCTCGGGCCCGGCGTCCTCCGAGATCGTGGTGAGGAAGCAGGGCAGGTCGCTGACCCCGACCAGCCGGGTCTGGGTGTTGGTGCCTGGCTCCGTCGGACCGTGCTCGTAACCCAACAGGAACTGGTTGCCATTCGTCGTGGTGACCAGGTAGAAGCCCGAGGCGTGCCGTTGCATCGACGCGATGTTCGCGGCGTTCCGTTCAATGCGCTGGGCGTCGTCCCAGATCCGGGCCAGGCCGCGCCGGTGGCTTTGCTCGGCCTCGAACGCCTGCTGCTCCGCCTCTGAGAGCGAATCCCAGTCGACCGGTCGTTCCTCTTCGTCCAGCGGGCGGTAAGCCGTCGGCGGTGTGTCGCTGGTGAGGCCGGCCAGTACGTCGGCCAGCTGCTCCGGGGTTAGGTCGCGCAGCTGCCCCGGCGTGACGTATCGCAACGCCGCCGAGCGGTTGTCCTCGGCGGCCGCGGCCAGCTGGTTCAGCCCGTCCTGGCGGCCGATGAACACCACGAGATCGGGCTGCTCCGTCGCGGGCCGGTCGTCCTGCAGCATGTCGTGCTCGGTGGCGTCGGTCGAGCGCAGCAGCGTCGGGGGCTCGCCGAGGGGGACGACCGGATCGCCGCTGAGCAGGCCGGCCAGCGCTGGCTGGGTTCGCGCCATGTGGATCAGAGTCGCCACCCGCGAACGCAGCTCGGAGTCGGCCACCAGCAGCGCCAACTGGCCGAGTTGCTCGGCGTCGGTGGGTACGTTCGGCGCGCCACGCAGCAGGTCGGCAACGGCGGTGGCGGTACCGGCCTCGCGCGCCCGCCGCTGCAGTGCCCGCGGCAGATTGGCCGCCAACTCGACCAGATCGGGGTTGGCGAGCAGGCAGGCCAGCTCCGCGTCCCGCAACACCTCGGCCAGGTCGGGGTGGTCGCGCAGCAGCTTGGCCAGTTTCTCGTTGACCTGGTACCGGTCACCGTCGGCCGCGTTGGTGACGACGGTCTGGGCCGCGAGCTCTTCGATCTGGTTGGCGTACATCGTGGCGACTCGCGGTGATGCCTCGGCCCAGACCGGGTCAAGGGCCAGCACGATCCGGCTCGGGTCGGCGCAACTGTTCAGGGTCTGCGCCCACAGGTCGCGCAGCTGCTTGGCCGTTGCGATGTGAACGATCTCAGGACCGTTGATCCGGTACGTGGTCGGCGGGCGTTGCGCGGCCTGGCTCGCCGGGGTCGCCCGCCGCGACGGTCCGTGGTTTCGGGCCGCCTCGACAGTGGCGTGGTAGCCGTTGGCTTCCAGCAGACGGAGGCGTTCGGCTACGGCTTGCGCGGTGGTGGCAAGGCCGCTCCGGCCGATCAGCCGGGCCAGCTCCCGTTGCCGGGCCCGGATGCCGCGCAGGCGGGCCAGCGGTCCGCTCGTGCCGGGGTCGGCCCACCGCCACGGCTGGGCCGGAACGTCCTGGCCGCGGAAGGCCTCCAGCTGCAGTGCCCGGACCGCGATCACGGCAGCGGTGCGGTGGTTCTCGGTCGACATCGTCGTCCGGTGGACTTCATACCCGGGCCGGAGCGAATCGGGCGCCTGCTCCGGCGACAGGCCGAGCCGCTGCACCGAGCGGGTCGCACCGATCACGTCGAGCATGGCGTCGGTGATCGCGGTCTGACCGTGGCTGATGGTCGCGATCCAGCTGGCGGTCGCGGCCAGTTCGTCGAGGGCGACGGCGATGGCAGCCTCGTCGCGGCCACCGAGCGCGGTCCGGGCTTGCGCGACCTTGATCCGCAGTTCCTCGATGACGTGGTCATGCGGGAACCCGTCGAGCACGAGCCGGTTCGCCGCGTCCGCGCCGACCTCGAGCAGCTGCCGGCCGGCTACGGCCGCCGGGTCCTCGATCTCAGCGGTAATCGCGGCCACTTCGCCGACCAGCGCGGCCTCGACATCCTCGGCCGCCACCGAGGCGATGTTGGGGTCGCCGGTGCCAATGTCTTGGCCGACGGTCGCGTGGTGGCTGTGCTGGTTGTGCGCGTCGAACCGGCCGAACTGGAGGAGCTCGGTCGAGTCCTGGCTGCGGCTGACCGCGACGGTGAACCTGCCACCGCTGTGGGTGGTGATCTGGATGGTGTCCGTACCAACGACCCGGGCGTCCGCGACACCGGGTATCGCCTGGACCAACCGCCCGACGTTCGCCAACACGTGGTCCAGGACCGGGTCGGCCGCCCGCGGCTCCAGCAGGTTGGCGGGCGTGGCTTCGTCGGAGCGCAGGTAGGCCAGGACCGCGTCCCGCTGCGCCTGGGGTAGCTCGGCGATGTGGGCTGGCGTGGCCTCGGCCAGCCACGGCGGCAGGTCGTATCCGCGTTCAGCCCGGGCGAACAGCGACTCCTGGCTGGGCCAGACCTCGGTCTCGGTCCGATCGATCAGCTCGCCGGCGTTGTTGACCGCGCCGTAGCGGCGGGCGAGCGTCACTACGTCGGACAGCCGGGCCGTGAGCCGGCGGACGGCTTCCTCGCCGGCCTCCCTGGCCTCCAGCTCCAGCACCGCCAGCTCGTTCTCGTCTCGTGGGAATCGGCCGGCCGCCAGCTGCTCGGCGTGGGCGTTCTCGTGGCCGATCGCGCGGGCGAGGGTTTCCCAGGAGGCGTAGGCGTTGAGTCCGAAGACGTGCTGCCGTCCGCGTCCGGCTATCGGGGTCTCGGCGCACATGCCGCGGTCCTGCAGGTTCTGCAGAACCTGCCCCGTCGCCACCGTGATGTCGCGTCCGGACAGGTCGTAGCCGAGGAGCTCGGCGAGCTGGCGTACGACCTCCTCGGTCTGGGGCACCGTAGACGGCTCGGCCAGCGCCTGCTCGTTCGTCCGCCGACTGTCGCTCGAATACAGGCTGTCGCCGGGCTCCGCGGGAGCCAGGGACGTGCCTGGCTGGTTGGGGTCGATCCGGAGCTGGTTGGAGAACTTCCCGCCCTCGAAGACCCGGTTACCGGTCCGGACGGACATGACGAATTGACCGTGCCCATCGTGCATGAGCTGCTGGTCGCCGCGGTGGATGGTGGCCGACAGCTGGGTCGCGTCCCCGTTGAGTGGGATGTCCCAGTAGACGCCGAAACTGTCCCGGCCATCAGGCGTGCGGTGGGTCTGCGGGTCGAACGCGCCGTCCCCTTCGCTCAGCGTCCAGCCGGAGACGTCCCTGTCCTCGACGTAGATCCGCGCCATGTTGAAGACGTTGCCGGTGCGGGCGATCGCCGACATGGTGGGCGGGTCGACCGTGTGATGGCCGCTGCGGTAGTTCCCGTACTTGGCGCCTTCGTACACCTGGTTCTTGGTTCCGACGATCGTTTCCCACTGGTAGTACGGGCTCTGCGCCTTCTCCCGGGCCCGGGCGGCCATCGCGGCAGCCCGTCGTGGATGCCTCAGCATCAGCCGCATCGCGTCGGCGAGCGCTTCCGCATTTCCCGGCGGGACGATCAGACCGGTGCGGCCGTCGTCGACGAAATCGAACCAGCTCGAGGCGATGATCGGGCAACCGATGGCGGCGAACTCGTTGACGACGACACCGAAGGCTTCCCACGTGCTGGGCACGACGGCGTAGCTGGCCTTGGTGGTGACCCAGGTGCGCAGCGCCGGCCCGAGGAAGCCCAGGCAGATGACGTCCTCCTCCCGGAGCCGGCCCGCCCGGATCAGCGGGTCGATCAGGTTGGCGCCTTCTTCGCGGGTGAAGCCCATCACCACGAACGGCACGTCCGGGTGCGTTTTGCGCAGCTCGGTCCAGGCTTCAAGCGCGACCTCCACGCCCTTGACCGGATTGTTGCGACCGACGTACACCCCGAAGTGCTCGTGGCCGGCCAACAGCCGCTGGACCTCGTCGAACCGTGGATCCTGGCGGGCCTGCTCCAACGCGAAGTCCGGATCCTGCCCAGCCCGCAGCTGGTTCTCCAGCTCGGTGCCGTTGGCGACGATCGTGATCTTGCTGTCCGGGATGCCGAAGAGCCGCTCGGCCGCGGCGGCCATGTGCCGCGAGTTGACGAACACCGCGTCGGCGTCGGCGTACCGCCGCCGTTCCTCGAGGTACTTTGCCGCCGCCTGCGATGTGGTGATCTGGCCGTTCGTGTTCGCGGTCTCGATCGCGTGGATGTGCACGGCGAACGGGATGCCGAACGCCTCCTTGAGCACGTGCGCGACCTGGGTGCCGACCCAGTCGTGCGCGACGATCATGCCGGGCCGGCGACCGGTCTGGACCATGTGGTCGTATGCGGCGTTGATCATCGCGTTGCCGGCGGCGTCGACCCAGCCCTTGTCGTCCTGTTTGCGAGTCTTCTCGCGGGCGAAGTGCTCGGGCATGCCCGCGACCAGCGGCGTCACGTGCTCACGCATCTGCGGGCTGATCGCAGCCCGCTCGTCGTCGGTCCACGTCGAGCGGGTGGCAACGTGACCCCGTGCCCGCGGGTTGGCGTCCTGATCCTTCTCGCTGAGCAGACCCTGGCGGGTGAGCGCCACGACGTTGTGACCCTGCTTGGCCAGCTCGTCGACCGTCGCGTCAAAGACGCTACCCAGGCCGCCTTCCTTGACCCCGACGGACGGGAACTCGTACGCGACCTCCCAGTGATCGGTCGGTCCGGTCCTCAGCGCCGCGAAGTACGGGACGGTCATCGGCTCGGTGTTGAACGTTCCGCGCCGCGCGTTCGGGATCGGCACCGCCTCGCCGGCCGCGTCCATGATCGCGATGTCCAGGGCGCTGATCTCGCCGGTCTCGCCGCCGTAGCCGAAGAACGGAGTCTTCGAGACCGCACCGGAGACCGGGTCGACGTACCGGATGCCGCGTAGGTCTTCGGGAATGTTCTCGTGGTCGTTGTACTCGACGAACGTGAGGTGGGTGTCGCCGTTCTTCCAGCGGACGAGGAGCGCGGCGGTCGAGCCGTCGCCGGCTTCGGTCAGCTGCTGTTCGATCGTGGCGTAGGTCTGGTCCACCTCGTCACGGCCGGCCACCTCGCCCTCGTCGTGCGCGATCAGGGCCTGGAACCGCTGCTCGCCCTTGCCGTACCGCTCGATCTCGCCCGCGCCGTCCTCGACTCCGCCGATCGGGTCGTTGACGTTCCCGCCCCGGTACCCGTTCAGCGTCGGCGCGTCGGCAATGTGCCCGTTCCCGGTCATCCGGGTGTCGAGATAGGCGGTGCCGGCCGGTACGCAACCGACCTGCCGGGTCGGCTCGGCCGACGCGTACCGCGAGTTGACTCCCGGCAGCCAGTCCTCGGTCGCCACCACGTGCGCGCCGGCCGGGGCGTTCCGGACGTCCCGAGTCAGCCAACCCGATTCCGCATCCCCGGTCGTGGCGACGGTCTTCGCGTCGGTCGGGACACCCGGGTTGTACCCCCGCCACAGCTCGGGATGGGCCCGCAGGTCCTCCTGGATCGCGCGGATCCGGCGCAGTTCCGCCAGTGCCTCGTCGTGCAACCTGCGGACCTGCTCGATCTCGTGGCTGAGATCGGCCGCACCAGCGTTTGCCAGGGCGTCGAGTACGCGTTGCCGCCAGGCCGCCATGTTCTCCAGCGACCGGTCGAGCGGCAGCGCCGGCGTACTCACGTCGAGTCCGGCCGCGGCGGCATGACCCAGCAGCTGGTCGACGGCGCGGTTGGCACGATCGGCCGGGACGCTGGCCTGCATGGTCAGCGATTCGTCGGCGGCGGCCCTGGAGTCCGCGTTTTCCCGCACGACGGTGGCGTGCGCCCGGCTCAACCGGCCGTAGTCGGTGGCCGCCGAGCTCCACGGCCGGCGCAGTGGGCTGCCCTCCGGCAGCGCGCCCACCGTCGCCGGGCTGCCAGACCCCGGCGTGGAGTTGAAGGTCTGACTCATCCAGCCGGCGAGCCGCTGGATCGCGGTCGCGTATCCCTGCTCGTCGCGCTGCTTGAGTTCCATCAGCTCGCGGTAGAACGTCTGCGCGGCGGTGAGTCCCTGCCGTCCCTGCGGACCGTTGAGTTCGTAGTACGCGCCGGCCGTGCCCCACATGCTGGTGGACAGCGTGTACGAGGCCTGGCCCCACAGCGTGCCCGCGGCGCCGGCGGCGTGGCCGAACGGCAGGGCGAACCCGCCCAGGACCATTCCGCCCTCGATACCCCCGGCCAGAACGCCGGTCATCAATTCGTTCACCCAGAACGGCTGCATGACCCGGGCCCGCCGCTGTGCCGAAACATGCTGCGCGACCGGCTCGCCGGGCAGCGCCGGCAGCTCGGGCCAGCCGCCGTCCGGTTCAGGCAGGATCTGCTGCAATTCCGACCAGCTCTGTCGGTAGACCGCGTGCGCGCTCTGATCGAGCAGGCGCCGGCTGCCAGCCCGGGCGAACCCGGTCTGCTGGTTGGAGGAGCGGTCGGTGTTGGTCTCCTCGATGCTGTCCAGGCCGGCCTGGATGACCGACCAGAACGCGCCAGTGAACACCGCGTTGGACGCGGTCGCGAATGCGGTCGCGGGATCGACGGCCGCGAAACCGGCCGCCGACGCGGCGAACGGGGCGGTAAAGCCGATGCTGCGCTGCGTCCAGTCCTGGATGACGGACAGGCTGCGGTACGGCATGTGGTCATGGACCGACGCGCTGGCGTACACGTCGGCCCGGCGGCGACCAGGTTGCCCGGGCTGCGTCTCGACGCCGGCGGCTCGGCTCATGGCTGCCAGTTGTTCGCCGACCCGGGTCGCCGCGGCCTCGTAGGCCTGGCGCTGGATCCGGTCGCGACGACCCTGCGCGAAGTTGCGCTGCCGGCTCCAGTTCTGGTTCCAGGCGCCGATGCGTAGCGACTCGGCCAGCGAGAACGCGGGGAGCTGCCCGGCGGCCGCGAGGATCGTCGCAAGGGCCAGGTGCGGCTGGCCCAGGGCGATGCCGGTGAAGCCGATGGCCTGCAGCAGCGTGGCGATCATCTGGAATTTGTTGGCGTTCACCTGGTACTTGAACGTCGTCTTGCCGGTGGTGGGGTCGCCGCGTCGGCTTGCCCACAGATCGGTGTCGCCGCGTGGCTGCGGTCGCGGCGCGGGTACGGGCGCGCCGCTGAGCGACTCGACGACCGGCCCCGCGGCCGCGGCCAGAAGCTGGAACAGGTCGTCGGCCTGCTGCTGCGCCTCATGGGCCCGGGCGGCGGCACCGGCGGCCATGCCCCTGTTGTCCTCGGCCTCGGCGCCCTTGTCCGAGGCGTACAGCTGGTAGCCGGTCCCGAGTCCGAGGGGGAGCGAGAACGCCGCGCCCAGGCCCGCCTGCCACAGCGGGTTGCCCAGCAGGATGCCGACGCCGCCGGCCTGCAGACCGACCAGGCCCATCATTCCCAGCTGGCCGATCAGGTAGCGGCGCAGCTTCGGGACTCGGGACGGCGCCGGTTGGCCGGCCTCGATCGCGGTCCGGAACTCCTGCTCCTGCGCGGCCAGCGACGGTTGCCCCTTCTTATGCCGCGAGATGTGCTTGGTGTTCTCCAGCAGGAAGCGCCGCACTTCGCCCTCGGGCAGCGTGATGCTGGCGTCGTCGAGTTCCTGCCGGAACGCCTGCAGGTCGCTCTTGAGCGCGGACCGGATCGAACGGCCGGGCCGCTCTTCGAGATGTCGCTGCTGCAGCGCGACGTCCGCCAGTAGGCCATTCAGCGAAGGCCCGGTGTGTTCGGCGATGGCGGCGTAAATCGCGGAGAGCAGGGCGCGTTCCCCGCGGCGTCGCTCGGTGCCCCGCTGCACCAGAGCCACGTAGCTGTTCGGTCCGTCGGCATGTACGAGTTGGCTCTCGGGGCCATAGAGGTCGTCGCTGCGAACCGCGATCGTCAGCTTCGTCTCGTGCTCGTCGTTCAGCGTGAGTACGAGCTGCCCGTCCCGCAGCTGCACCCGCATGTCCTGACCGGACTGGGCCGAGTAGGACTGAAGCCACTGTGCGAAGCCCGGCAGCGCGGTCTCGTCGTACCGCCGCTCGTACAGCATCTTGCGGTCCAGGCCAGGCTCGGACAGCGGCCGCAGCGTGGGCCGTCGGGGTGAGAACCGGCCCGGGTTGAGGCCTTCGATGAACCCGGCCAGCTGGGGGTCGTAATGACGAACCGCGTCCAGCTTGCGGGCCCGGTCGGGGCTGGCGCCGGCCCCGACCCACCGGTCGCCCAGGCCCTTGTCGTGCGCGAACTCCCGGAACTGCCGGAACAGGCGCAGTTTGCGGCGTTGCCGCCAGCCGCTGTGCTCGTAGTCCTCCTGGAACGCGCGCAGCCAGCCGATCGCGGCATAGTCGTTCGGCGAGAGCCTGTCGTCCTGGGCCTGGCCGGTCAGTTCGTGCACGACCAGAACGTCGCGGAACCCGCCGTCGGCGGCGCGTTCGGCGATCTGGCTGATCGGTACGCCTTCGGCGACGGCGATCTGGTGCAGCCGCTTGGCCCGTTCGGCCCGGGCGGCCAGTTCCCATCGGCCCGGACCTGCCTCCAGCGTCGGCTCCAGCTCGATCACCAGATCGGCGTTCGCCGGCTGGGTGCCATCGAGTGTGATGCCCAGCCGCAGCGGCGGAATGTCTTCGTGGAAGTGCACCACGAACACGTTGGGCTCGTTCGGGTCCGCCTCGATCGACCGCGCGGCGATGGCGTTCGCGAGCCCGGGCATGGTGTCGTCCAGCCACCACTCGTCGACCGTCATGACCTCGAGCGGCATGGCCTTGCGGCCGGTTCCGTAGTCGTTCGCCGCCTGGATGATGTCGTCGATCCCGAGTCGGTGCAGCAGCCCACACCGTTGCTCGCGAGCCTCGGCTCCCTCGTTCAGACCGAGCCGCCCGAGCAGCTCGGCGATCCGGCGTATGCGGGCGCGCCGGCCCATCCGGCGCAGGATGCGGTTTACCGCCGAGCCGGCGTAGCCGGTCTCCCATTCCTGCAGTTGCCGTACCCGGGTGCGCAGCTCGGCGATGTTGCGCCGGTCGCCGGCCGACAGCGACCCGTGCACGCCGAACGCCTGGTGCAAAGCGTCCGGAGTGGACAGTACGTTCGCGGCGCCGAGCAGCGAGTTGGCGGCCGTGGTGACCGCGTCCATGACTTCGACGATGCGGTCGTCGCCGTGCTGGGTGGCCGCGGTGCGTAGGTCGTCGGCGGCAGCGGCGAGGGTCGCGGCGATCTGTTCGCCCAACTCCGCCGCCTGGCTCGGATTCGCGCAGGCCGCGCGCGCTGTCTCCAGCGTCGCGGTGACGAATTTGATCTGGTCGAGGTACGTGGAGTGCTTGGGCAGGCTCTGCATCGCGCCGGTCGCGGCGGCCAGTTCCGTCCGGGTGACGGTCAGCGTGTCGAGCTGGCCCGCCACCATCGCGGCCTGCCCGGCGGCCAGTACGACGGTCAGCTCGCTTTCCAGGCCGCGGTTGACTTCCTTGCGGAAGTACTCGTCGGCCACCTCCGGTCCGGCGTCCTCGGAGATCGTGCTCATGAAGCACGGGATGTCCTGCGCACCGATGGCCCGGGTCTGCGCGTTCGTACCGTCGGCGGTCGGGCCGCGCTCGACCACCCAGAGGAACTGGTTGCCCTGGCGGGTAGTGACCAGGTAGTAACCCGAACCGAGCCGGTCGATCGTGTCGATGTCCGGGATGTCGTGCTCGACCCGCTGGATGTCGTCCCAGAGTCGGTCCAGGCCGCGCCGCCGTTTCTGCCGGGCCTCGAACGCCGCCCGCTTCTCCCGCGACAGGCTGGAGCCGACGCCGGTCGTGCCGCCGAGTTCGACCCCGGCCTCGAGCAGTTGGCGCTCCTCCTCGGACAGCGGCCGGCCGAGCAGGTGCTCGCGTTCCTCAGCCGACTGCCGGCGTTCCTCGCCGGCCGGCCGGCGCGGATCCGGCGGAGAGTTGGACAGCAGGCGCTTGAGCACCTCGTGCTGTTGCTCCTCGGCCAGCGCGGCCAACTGCGACGGCTCGACGAAATCCAACGCGATCCGCCGGTTCTGCTCGGCCGTCCGCTGCAGGTGCTCGAAGCCGGTGGCGCCGCCGATGAACAGCACCGCGTCGGGTTGCTCCGCGGCCGGTCGCTCGACATCGAATTCGTCGACCAGCGGCACGGTGTCGGCCAGGATGTCGTGATCGGTGATGTCCCTCGAGGTGAGAATCCGCGGCTCGCCGAGCAGTTCGATCGGATCGCCGGTCAGCAGCCCGGCCAGTACGGATTGGCCGGCCAGCTCGGTGATCCGGTCGCCCAGCTCCCGGTCCGCGGTCAGCATGGCCAGCTGCCGGCACTGGGTGATTTCGGTGCCCGCGGCGGCCAGGGCGGTGAGTTGCTCGGCGGCACGGGTCATCGCCCGCGCGGCCTGCTGGAGCGCCTCGCGACGGTGCTCGGCGAGTCCGGTCGCGGCAGCGTGCGCTTGTACGAGCCCCGCTAGTGCGGTCGCCTGGGTGGCGAGGTCCGCCATCGCCGCCGGCCCTACGGCCCGGTCCGCGGTCGCGATCGTCAGCGCCTGCTGCCGGATCTCCTCGGGCAGCAACCAGTCGCCGGCCAGGTTGCGCACCTGCCCGACCAGCTGTGCGGCTCTGGCGGTGGTGAGGGACCCCGCCTGTTCGGTGAGCCGGTCGCACTGGTCCTGGATCGAGAGTGCGGTCTTCTCTTGACGACTGGACCCGGGCTGATGCTGCCCGTCCGCGGCCAGGTGCGCCTGCCACTGCACCAGGCCGGACAGCTTCGTCATGCCGGTGACGAGCTTCGCCTCGTCCTTCGACAGGTTGGCTCGGACCAGCTTGGCCCGGGCCTTGGCCGGATCCGCTGCCCGGCCGGCTTGGGCCGGACCGCTGTATCCGGACAGCCGGTCCACCACGGTGCTCAGAGACTGGGCCCGGGTCTGCAGCTCGGTCGGGTCGCCCGCCCGCCCGACCAACTCCGGGTTGGCCAGCAGCGCCGCGCAGGCCCGATCCTGAAGTACCGCAGCCAGTTCGGGGTTGTCACGCAGCAGGTCGGCCAATTCGGCGTTGAGCACGGGCGTGCCGCCCACAGTGACGGTCTGCCGCACCAGATTATTCATCTGGTTCTCGAACATCGTGGCCGTAACCGGGCTGGCCTGGGACCAGGCCGGATCGATGGCGATGCAGAGCTTGGCCGGGTCGTCGGTTACCTGCAGGAGCTCCCTCCACCGCTCCTCCAGTGTGGTGGGGTCCTCGGTCCACAGGAGCGCGACCTCATCGAGACGGTACGTCGCGGGATCACGCCGTACGGTCGGCGATGGGGGAGTCTCCCGTCGAGATGGCCCGTACCGCCCGGCGATCTCGACCAAGAGGTCCCAGTGGTTGGCCTCCAGCAGCGGACGGCGTTCGTCGACGGCCTGTGAGGTGTCGGCCAGGCCGGCCTCGCCGATCAGCGTCTTCAAGTCTCGTTCGCGCTGGATCCGGGCGCGTCGACGGGCCAGCGGACCGCGCACGACCCGCTCGTACCACGACGGCGAGGTCGGTGTCTGGCCAGCCCGCGACGCTTCGAGTTGCCGGGCCGCGGCCGCGATCTGGCCGGCAATCCGGTGGTCGTTGCTCGACATGGCCGACCGGTGCACCGCGTAGTCGAGTCCCAGCGAGTTGGGTGCTTCGGCGGCCGGGATGTTGAGATGCGCCAACGCCTCGGCAGCCGCGATAAGCGACTCCATCGCGGTCTTGACCGCGTCGTTGCTGCTCGGCACCGAATGGATCCACCGGGCGACAGCGGCGATTTGCGCACCGGCGGCCGCGATGTCGGCCGCGGTCGACGACGGGATGCTGAGGATAAGCCGGGCGCGATCGAGCGCCGTCCGCAGATCCTCCAGCCGCTCGCCGTACGGGAAGCCCTCGTCGGTGAGGGTATTGATCGCGTCGGCGCCGACCTGCCGCAGCTGCCGTTCGGCGATCGTCCGTGGATTCTCGATGTCCGCGACGCTGGCGGCGATCTCACCGAAGACGAGCTGCTCGACGCGCTCGGCCTCCAGCGAGTCGAGGTTGCTGTCATTGGTGCGCCGGCCAAGGTTCGGCGGAATGTTGATCAGCTCGGCGTCGTAGCCCATCGCCGTGGTGTGGGGCCGACTGCCCTCCGGCCCGCGCACAACGGCGTAGATCCGCACAGTGCCGCTGCGGGTGGTGACCCGGAAGAAGCCCGCACCGACCCGCTGCACGGCTGTCACATTGGGAATCGCGGCGACGAGATGCTCGGCGATCTGCGTGTCCTGGTCCCACAACCGGTCCAGGGCCGGATCGGGCGCGCCTTGTCCCAGCGGCGGCCGCTGCTGCCTGGTCGGGGCGGCGGTGAGCAGCTGCGCCACGGCCTGGGCCTGCCATTGCGGGTTCAGGTACCGCAGCTCCTGCGGCGTCGCCTGGGCCAGCTCGCTGGGGGTCGGCCGGAAGTTGGTGACCCGTGACGGCCACTCGTTCTGGCGCGCCTGCTGGTCGTTCTCCGCCTGTGCCGTGGGCCAGCCGCGCTGCTTCTCCTCGTCGGTCCGCGGCTCGGCGAAGTCGAGGATCTGATCATTCTCGTCGACCCCGCCGTAGCGACGGGCGAGCGCGGCCACTTGATCTTGGCGTCCGTGCAGCCGCGCGACCGCCTTGTCGCCAGCCACCTGGGCCGCTCGTTCGAGCGCATCGAGTGGAGTGTTGTCGGGGTTCCGGCCGGCGAGCAGCTGCCGGGCGTGGGCGTTTTCGTGGCCGATCGCGCGGGCGAGCGTCTCCCAGTACGCGAATGCCGACGGGCCGAAAATGTGCTGTCGCCCGCCCCGTTCGACCGGCGTTTCCGCGCACTGGCCTTGCCATTGGAGGTTGGCCAACTCGATCGCGGTCCGGGCGATCACGATCTCCCGGCCCGACAGGTCGTAACCGAGGATCTCGGCGAGTGCGCGTACGACCTCCTCCATCTGCGGAAGCGAGCTTGGGTCCTCGAAGGCGGACTCGGGGGTCCGCGGGCTGTCCGCCGAGTAGAGGCTGTCGGGGTCGGCCTTGGGCCACTGGGGCGCCAGCCCGGCCGCGGAGCGCAGCTGCTGGAAGCCGTGCTCGCTTCCGACGTAGATGACACTCGGGCGCTGGTCGGCCGGCCGGTCGGCGCCCAGGATCTGCTGGGGACTCTGCTCGCGGGTGTTCAGCACCCGGCCCGTTCGCGCGGCCAGGTCAGCGAATTCCTTGACCTGCTCGGGGGAAATGTTGGCCAAAGCCGCCGGGTCGATCGCGACAACGACCTTGCCCGGATCCCCGGTGACCTGCGCGGCCGCGCTTCGCAGCTCGTCGAGGTTGGTTGCGTGCAGGAGCTGGGTGCCTGCTGGTTCCTCGGGCTCGGCGGTGCCGTTGAGGATGGCAGCTACTTGGTTGATCGGCTCTTCGGCTGGTTCCTCAGCGGTCTTCTCGTCTGCTGTGGGTTCGTCGGTTTGTTTCGCGTACCGCTCCAGCTCGCCCCGCGCGACAGACCGCTTGATCCGCTCAAACGCCGTTTCGTCGCGGCCGACGTAGATGATCAGCGTCGGCCGGCCGTGCTCGTTTCCGGTCCGGTTCAGCAACCGCGCCGTGGTCAGGTCATCGTCGATCTGGCCTTTCGCGTCGATGTAGCGTTTGCCGAGCTTCTGCCCGAGCATCCCGGCATGCTCGGCGATCGCCTGCTCAACCTGCTCAACGACTTTCGGCGGAAGTTCCCCGGGAATTTCCTGGTCATTTTCGAGCCGTTGAAGGGTGGATTTGACAATCGGGTCGTACGCATCGGGACCGTCATCGAACAGAACGCAGTTGCCGCCGTGGCCGGTGATCCATTCCTCTACTTGAGCCAAGTCGTCCAGCGTGGAAATGCGCTTGAACGTGACCGCGGGCTGGTCTGCTTCCGGCGTTTGCTCGTCGGGTGTCTCCGGCTCGTTCGCCGGCGTCTGACCACTATCGCCAGGTCGCCCGGTAAGGCGGGTGAAGATGTCTGGATCAGCACCGGGCTGCTTTTGCGAATCTGACTCGCTTGGGGCCTCGAAGGTGGTGAGCGCATCGAGATCCAGGCGGTTCGCTGCCGGCTTGCTGCTGGTGGGCTCGGGGGTGGTGGTTCTGTTTATTGAGCCCGCGACAGGGTTGTGAGTACCGCTTGCGCTTGTATCGGACTCGGAGTCGTCCGTTCGACCATTATCGTGACTTCCCCCATCGCGACGTCCCGCGGTGAGAGGAACTCCAGCGACAGGATCTCCGTCTTGTGACCCTCGTCGTTCTGCAGAATCATCCCCGACTTCAGCTTGCCCGTCAGGGTTTTCCCGCTGACCATCAAGCCGTCCCGATTGGGTAGATCCCACACCTCGGTCACGAGGAACGATGTCGCCGTCGGCGGTGATTGCATTATTTTCCCAATCAATGAGTTTTGCGAGGTCGGCAGCCGCTTCAGCCTGCCCAACGAGGCTGGGGTCGTGCTGGTCCAGATTCTCGTTGGTGAGGAACTGCCGAATCCGTTCGAGCTCGGTCAGGATCACCTGGGCGTAGGTGGCGGCGTTGACGGTGGCGCCATGGCCGATGGTGATCGTAATGACGCGCGTCTTGCTGTTACGGGATGTTGTTGCCAGCGAGCCTTGGCTGTCGAGGTGTCTGTTGTCAGCATGCGTCGACGCGAACTTAATGATGAGCTTGTCGCCATTGGGCAGCACACCGTACTTCGTGCCGTCGGGGAGCAGCCCCGCCTCCTCGGGCAGCTCGATCGGGCTTTTGCCCTGTTCGCGGAGTTTCGCGACGAGGATTTGCTGCAGGTTGGCGGCGAGGTTACGGAAAGTTGGCGTTGTATGTGTTGGATCGTCCTCGTTCCCGGCCAGACGGGCGGCATTGAAGGCTTCGACGTTCCCGACCTGGTCGGGTCGACGAGCGTACGACAGCGTGGCGCCGCGGTGCCGGCCGACGTAATCGGTCGGCCCGTCGGCGGTGTGGCGAGGTCGGCCGGCCGGGCTGTCCGTGGCGTGGGTGGCCGGCCGGCCGCTGGCCGGTCGGGTGCCGGCACCGGATGGTGCGCGGTGTAGGCCTCCGCCGTGCACGACGGAGCCGACGCCGGCGACGGGCGTACTGCCTGTGGCGGTGCCGTCGTCCGCTGCCGGGGCAGTGGGGGCGGCGGCCGGTTTGACGATATGAGCCGCGACCCTGCGGTGCCGCCCGGTCCCGGGCGCGTGGGCCTGGTCCTGCTGGGTCGCGTGCTGATGGGCGACGGCCTGCTCTGGTGCGCCTTGGTGTGGTGCGTCCTGCTGGGTTGCGGCTTGTTGTGGCGCGCCGGCCTGGGCCGGGTTGGGCACATGGATAGCCGCCGCTGCTGCCGGGCGCGCGCCGGTGCCGGTTCCCGTTTCGGTGCTGGCCGGCGTTCCGGCACCAGTGTCCGCAGGTGTCGGGATGGCCTCTGGGCTGGCCGGCGGTGTGTGGCCCGGCACCAGCGGTGTTTGCGGTACCTGGGCCGCTTGGGGCGTCGCGCTCGAGTCGCCGTTCTGGCTCGGGATGTTGATCGGTGCTGCGGCTGGTCGCTGAGCGGTCTGTCCGGTGCCGGTTGTCGAGTCCGCGAGTGGTTGGCGCCTGTCGGCGAGTGGTTGTTGCCCGGCCCTGGTTGTCGGGTCGGCGAGCGGTTGTTGTCCGGTGCCGGTTGTTGGGTCGGCGAGTGGTTGTTGCCCAGGCCCGGTTGACGGGGCCACGAGCCTCATCATGCGTTTTTGGAGGTGCTCGAGCCTGGCCGTTCGTTCGGGGGTGGGGTTGCTGCGGACGGCCTCGGCCGTGGCCTGGTAGTCCTGGACCAGGTTGTTGACCTCGCGTTCCGAGTCGCGGTACTCGTGGAATTCTTGGATACGCCGCATGACGTCGGCGTGGTCGCGGCCGACTTGGTCGAGGGCGTGTTGGTTGGTTCCGGCGGCTTCGTGGGCGTCTTTCAGCGCTTGGATGTCGTCTTGGAAGAAGGGGTGTTCTGCGTACTGGTCCAGGAGTTGGTGGCCTTGCAGGAAGCCGTAGAAGTGGGCTTCGCCGGGGTCGCCTTTTCGGCCGGCGCGGTATTTGAGCTGAATGTCGTTACGGGCGCTGAAATCGGAGCGGGCGGTGCCGTAGACCCGCAGGCCGCCGCGGAGTTCGCCGCCGCCGGCGAGGAATTTGACGCGTTCGTCATGGTTGGCGATGTTTCCGTGCTCGTCGCGTAGCAGGGAGCCGTCGGGTCTGAAGAACGAGTTGTCCGGTGGTTTGTTATTGGTGCCGCGGCTGGCGAATTGGCCGGTGATATGGATGAGGCCGTTTTCGGTTTTGCCGGCATTGAATTCGTTTTCTAATGCGGTGTCGAAGCCAGTTCCCTGGTCCATGATCCAGGTGGCGCCCATCGCATGGATTTTCTCCGCCGGAATTCCGCGGTCGATAAGCGCTTGCTCGAGGGTTTTGCCGTCCACGCCTTCGCCGTCGATCCAGCCATTGTCGTGGACGGTGATCTGGGTATTTTGCCGGTCGCCGACGTAGACCATGGTGCCCTCGGGGTCGTACATCGGCTGCCCGTTCGCATCTTCGATCGGCTGACCAGCGGCGTCGGGGATCGGCTGGCCCTCCGCGTCCAGGACGGGCTGGCCGGCCTCATCGAACCGGTACAGACCGACGTTGCCATCCTCGTTGGTCCTGAACCGCAGCACGTTCCCGTCGGCGTCGGTACGGCTGAGCTGGAAATGATTGTTCACCACGTCGTCGACGAGTTTGTGGAACGCGGCCTTTTCATCGGCCACGACGTGGTCGGGGTGCTCAAGCAATTGCGTCTTGTTCAGCCGGTAGATCTTCGAGACGTCGCTGAAGCCGAGTTTCTTCAACACAGGGGCGTGCGGGTCCGCCGTACCAGAAGCCCCACCCTTATTGCCGTAGGACTTGAGCACTTCCTCCAGCGTGACCTGCTTGCTGGTCTTGGCATCCGCGTGGACCTCAATACCGTGCGCTCGTTCGACCGCCTGGGCCAGACCCTGTTCCCACCGCTGTTCCAGGTTCGTGTGCGCGTCCCACAACGGTTCCCCGGTCGCTTTATCGATAATGATCAACCGACCGGGCTGATCCTTGTCGCGGCCCCGATAAATCAGATAATCGCTGTTCTCCTTCAACTTCGTCGCGGCATGAGCCTGCTCGATGCGGTTCGCCGCATCCGCCAGCCCGTCGTACCGGCGCGGCTCGCCCTTGGCACGGGTGAAGGGATGATCCTTACCGCCCAGGCTTTCCTCGAGCCGCGCCCGGGCCTCGGGCGTCAGCTTGCCATCGGGACCGAAATCGGCGTCGGTGAACGTTCCATTCTCGATCGCATCAAAGCCATAATCGACCCGGCTGAGCACCGCCGGATCGGCGATCGCGTCATTACCGCCGCTTTGGATAAACCGCTTCTCCGGGTCGAGCGTATCGACCTCATCGGCCCGCAGCACATCGGTGGGGATCCGCTCCCCCCACTGGTTATGGTAAAAGCCGAGACTGTTGACGTCTGCCACATACACGACGGGCCGGAAAGCCTTACGGAGCCGGACGTTGTGATCGACCAGATGCGTGTCAACACCGAATTTCTCCGCCAGCTCGTCGAAAGCCGTAGCATCCCGACCGGCCAGCGTTTTGCTGGAGGTGAGCCGCAGCATCGAACCGTTTTCCAGGGCATGGTGAATTGCCGCGATATCGAACGCCTCGGTCTTACCCTCGCCCGCGTCCTGGTTCAGCGTCCCGGAAATCAGGTCATCCCCGGCGACCAGCTGCGTCCAATCCAGCTCGTTATAACCCTTGGTCTGCCGGATGGCCTCATCCATCAACGCCAGCTCCGTAACACGATCCCCCTTATCGATCGCGTTACGCATCAACCGCTTCAGCACGGCAGGCGGCATTTCCTCCGGTAACTCCGGCCGATTCTCCCGCAGCGCCGCGTAATTGGCCTTGATCTTGGCCACCTGCGCTCGGACGTTCTTCTGTAGTTCCTTTCCTCTTTCTACCTGCGCATCCCGGTCAGGATCGGCCGGCTCATCCTGATGCTGCGCCGGCGCGGGCTCGTGCTCACCAGTAGCCGGATCATGGCCGGGCTGGTGTTCGCCCACCGGCTCGTTGCCCTGGTGTTCGGGGGTGGGCGACTCGTCGGCTGGGCGCTCGGGTTCGGCCTGCGGCCGCGCGCCGGCCGGCTCCTCCTCGCGTCCTTGCTGGCCTACCTCCTGGCCTTCGCGTACCGGCTCGTCAGCCTGGTCGTGCGGGGTGGGCGACTCCTCGGCTTCTTCGGCCGCCCGCCGGGTGGCCTCGCCGGTGGATTCCCGGCCTGAGCGGTCCACGAGCCGGGCGGCGCCCGGGTCCTCGCCGGCCCGACGCGGCTGCGGCACGACCCCATCGGGGTTCCCCTCGGGGTTCGGCGGCGCTTCTTCGCCGACCTCTTGCGGGGTGCCCTCTTCGCTGATGCGTTGCGCCGGGGGCGTGCCCTCTTCCTCGCCGAGCCGTCCGGCCGGTAGCTCGGCGCGGCCGCTCTCGCCAGGTTCACCGATGAGGGTGGCCGCGCCCGGCTCGTCGCTAGCCAGCCGCGGCTGGGGGACGACCCCGTCGGCAGGAGGCTGATCGGCGTCGCTGGTGCGCGGCTGGCCCTCTTCACCGATGCGTTGCGCGCCGTCCTCACCAGCGTGTCCAGCCGGAGGCTGCGCGCCATCTTCACCGATGTGCTGCGCCTCGCCGACGTGTCGCGCGGGCGGTTGGGCGCCGTTTTCTTCATGCGGGGCAGGGGGTTGTGCGACGCCGTCGTGGCCCGTCTGTTGTTGGTCGCCATGCCCGGCTGGCGGCTGAGCGCCGTCCTCGCCGGCGTGTGGGGCCGGGGGTTGGGCCTGACCTTGGTGTTCCTGGTTGCCGGACTCGGCGGCTGGTTGGGCGCCGTCGTCGCCGGCGTGACCGGCCGGAGGCTGGGCGGTGCCGTCGTGGCCGGCGGGCGGCTGCGCTGGGGCCTGACCCTGAGGTTGTTGGTCGCCGGACTCGGCCGGTGGTTGGGCTTGTTGCTCGTTGCCGGTGTCCGCCGGCGGCTGGCCCTGCCCTTGTTGCTCGGCGGGTGGCTGGGCCTGCTGCTCGGCGGGGGGCTGTTCGGGCTGGCTCGGCGGTTGGCTCTGCTGTTGTTGCCCTTGGTCTTGTGGCCCTTCGGACTCGCCGGTGCGGTTGCGACCGCCGCCGTCCCCAGTGCTGGTACGGGTGGGTTGCCCTGGCGCGGGTTGCCCAGGGCTTGGTTCGGCCGGCGGTGGTGCGGGCGCCGGCGGGGTAGCGGTCTCCTCGGTGTCTTGGGGGGTGTAGTCCGCGGTGTCGTTGTCGATGCGCTTCTGCAGGTCCTCGACGAGCGGGTTGAACTCGCGATTTTCCCGGAGGGTGGCGCGGATCTCCCCGGGGGCGCCCAGTCGACGCTGCAAATAGTCCCCAGTGCCGCTACCGGCCCGTTCAATCAGCTCGTGGGTGGCGCCGCCGGCGGCGCCGCCGATGAAGGCGCCGAGCATGCTGCGGGGGGTGAAGGCGGACATGTCGTAGTGGCCGGTGACCATGCCGTTGGCCAGGGTCATGGTCAGGGGCATGGCGATGGCGTTGGTGGCGCCGTTGCCGATCGCGCGGGCGCCGAAATACAGGCCGGTGCCGGCGAGTTTGGGCAGCAACCCCGATTTACCCGACAGGGCGGTGGCGTGCGCGACGACCGAGGAGAGCATGCCATCGGCCAGCCGGGAACCACCGGCGCCCAGACCAAAACCCAACACGCCACCGAGAACCGCGCTCTTGGTCACCTCCCAGTTCCACGGGGCGTTCGGGTTGGCCCGGTGCTGCAGGTAACCGGCCCCGACCACGGTGGCGACGTTTTGGGCGTTCTGGATCGCGAACGAACGCAGCAACGCCCTGCGCAGCTGGGATTTGAGGGCCTGCTGCGCGGCTTGTTTGACCGCGGTCTGCATCACCTCGGTACCGAGTTTCTCGGTGAGTTGTTCCCCGAGCTGTTCGGCGATTTTGGTGGCGACGTTCTGGGCCAACTCGGTGGCCAGTTTGCTGGCGGCCTGTTCGGCGACCTCCTCGGCCAGCTTCGTCCCGAGCTGTTCCGTCAGTTCGGTACCGAGTTTCTCGGCCAACTCGGTCGTGAGTTTTTGGGTGAGGTTCTGGGTGAATTTCTCGGCGATCTGCTCGGTCAGACCCTCGGTGCCTTCCCGAGCCAGGGTCTGCAACGCCTCCCGCGACAGACCCTTCAACAGCCCCTGACCCAAGGACTTGGTCAACCCCTCGGCCAGGCCCTCGGTCAACCCCTCGGTCAACCCCTCGGTCGCGGCATCGGTCAGCGCGGTCTCGGTCAGGTCGGTCAACGCCGCTTTACCAGCGTCGGTCAGCGCGGCTTCCCCAGCGTCGGTCAGGACCGTTTCCCCGGTACGCACCACCACGTTTTTCAGCTCATTGACACCGATCTTCTCCGCCGCCGCTTCCAGCAGCCGGGCAGCCGCGTTAGCCGCACCCTCGTTGAACACCGCCGCCGGGATCGGAGCCTCAGCGATCGTCTCGGGAATCGCCAGGGTCGTACCATTCCACCAGTTGGAAATCGCATTGATGATATAGGTCAGGATCATGGTGATCACGAAGACGTAAAAGCCCACGTTGATCATGTACTTGGTGAACTGCACATTCGTGCCAAAGCCATAGGCACCCTGCGACCACGCCGACACGTTGTCCTGCAA